>CAYNLU010000001.1:0-68077 GCA_964398205.1 uncultured Candidatus Saccharibacteria bacterium
GTATTTCATTATTTAAAAAAGTTTTCCTTCTTCTTTCATAAGAATCTCTCTCAATTAAACCTGTAATTTTAAAAATACTTAAAAGATTTTCAGAAGATTGTTCTGAAGTAAAAAAATAATTTAATTCAGTTTCCTTTTTAATACCATTTTCGATACCTAATCGTTTTTTGTATGTAAATTCAAACTCTTTCAAATGACTATTCAGGTCTTTAATCTTAGTTCTTAATCTTAATCTAGCGTCATCTTTTTCAAAAATATTATCTCTATCAAAATTTTGATTTTTTTCATATTGATGAGAAACAAGAGGTAAAGATACCTCTAAACATTTGTTTTCAATAAACTCTACTTCATTTTTTCTAACTAAGTATTTTTTCTCTATTTCTAAATGAGTACCTAAACTATTATAATTTTTCATATTTATATTTTAAACAATCAAATCATACAATTTATTAATTTTACCCAAAGGTATTAAACACTCAGCTCCTATTTCACGATGTTTTATATTAATTTCTTTTTGTAAGTTAGGTTGTAGTATACCTGTTTCAACATCTTTTAAACCAATAGTATAATATTCCTGGTTTATCTGAAAGATAAAAAAAATTTCTCTTTTTATCTTTTCTTCTGTTAATGTTAAAATAGCCTCTTCTTTATAAATAGTTTCGAGTTTTTGGCACCAAGAAATCCACAAATCTTTTTTGCCTTCTTTAATTTTAAATAAATTCCCTTTCATTTTTACTATTTAAAAAGAACCTGTAAATCTCATACAGGTTCTTTTGTTAATTAATCGTCATCACCATCATCAATATCATAAGTACATACACATACTTTTCTATCCCAAATAGATTCGTCGACTACACCGAACAGTTTCTCCATTATAGGAATAGTTGAAAGTAAATAACTAGGCAGTAAAGCATTTCTTTCCTCTTCGTTTTTGGTAGGAGTATGATGAACATATCCTCCCATAACATTTGAACAGAAATCATGATACGATCTTGTGTGTGAAATATGAGCATGAGCAAAATGATCTACTGGAGCAGACATTGGAAATTTTTTACCTTTATTTAAATAAATCATACAAAGATATTTTTTCCATTCAATTTCTAATAATATAAGGTAAGATTCGGCTAAACCTTCCTTATCTTTAATGTGCCCCCTGACATCACTCATATCGGTACTCATAATTCCGGCAAAGACGTTTTTGTCCATACCAACAGGACAACTAACTGATAAACAACCATTCATTTGTTTAAATATTTAAAAAATAAAATAACAATATTGTTATAAATACTATACAAAATTAAATAACATTTGTAAATACATACATATGCACTCAAGTTATATCACATTAAATAAAAAGTAATAAAGAACCTAGGAGCATAAGTATCATTGAAGCAAATTTAATTTTTAAATTTTCTTTTGAAATATCTTCTTTGATTAATTTTGGCAAAAATTTCGTACCTAAAATAGCGAGGATTAGAACTATTGCTGGCTGGAAACTTCCTACGAGATAAACTAAAGTTACCGGCGCGAGTAATAAAGCATAATTTGTAAGCAAGTTGCCTGCTATAGTTAAAAACTCACTAAAAATATTTAAAATAAAAATTTTCTTGCCTCCTGTTTTATTCATAAAATGAAATTCATTGCGATATTTAGGAACAAAAAGATAAATTAAAATCCCAGTAACTCCAAGCCCAATATATTCCCAAAAAGAAGCAATCCAGAAATTATTATCTATAGTTACATATTTAAAAATTACTCCTGACACTGCTACTAATAAACAAGCAATAGACATATATAAAACTGGTTTATGCTTTAATTTTCTACTTCCTTTTTGCCAATCTATAGATACTAAAGCAACTCCAATCAGTATTATTAAAGAACCTAATAATTCTTTATTAGACAAAGTCTCGCCCAAGAAAAAATATCCTAAGATATAACCGAAAATAGGTACAGTTAAAAACCAAGGAACAACATTCGAAACCTCTTCTATCTCAAGAGCAAAAAGATAAAACACAATCCAAACAATAGTAAGTATTCCAGTAATAAAGAGTAATACCTTATCCCCTAAAGAAATTGAAAATAAATTTGGAGTAAATAAAAATATTAAAACTGCAATCAAAATTCCTATTAAACTAGAAAATAAAACTAAACCGCCCGAGCTACGTTCACGTTCTTTCGTAGAAAAATTCGCAACTAAATAGTTATCAAAAATATTTACAATTGCCCACAAAAAAGGAGCTCCTAAAGCAATTAAAAACCAATTCATATAAATATGATAACATAAATAAAAATTAGACTCTATTTTAATGTCCACTTATTCTAGCATTTGCGCGAACCTTTTTCGAGAGCCAAACGGACTAATCGCATACCGTTGCGCTTGCGCGCCTCTGTGCGAAGCACAGAGATTTCCTAAAGGGAAAGTACGGATATGCGAATACACTGCGGACTCGGTTTTGCGAAGCTATCTTTTCTGGGAAAAGGATTCGCAAAACCTCGGCTGTTTTCCGCGCGCAAGGAAGGGTCTGGGAGGGAATGCGCGCGGGATTCTCGGCGGGATTTTTGGGGCGGGTAAAAACGAAAAGCAAAACTCAAAACAGAAAATCAAATTGATATTGTCTCGGCTATTTCTTTTGCTATTGGTTGTCCGAGTCTAAAGGAGATAAGCCCTCGGTATCCGCGTAAGTACACGCGGATACTTTGCCCACCCATGCGCGCATGAATTTTGCTCCCTAATTAATCCAAATATTTATATCTATTTTTTCTCCAACAATTTGCTCAAAATAAGTTGCTCCTATAGCAATACCAACAGAGGTTAGATTTAAATGCTTTAAATTTTTATCCCAAATTTCAAAAACCTTTTTCCCAACATTAATCTTATCTTCAATTTCTTTTCTTACCTCGCCAGTAGATTTAATTTTATTTTCAAACAGACTCTTTATTTTAGTTCCAATATCAGGTTCAATGGATTCTTTTTTAATGTAATCCTCAATAGAATTTTTATTTCTAAATCGAATAGACAAGTTTTCCTTTTCATTTTTACCAATAACTTTTACCTTTAGATCTTCGGGGAGTGAAAGATTATTAATTTCTTCTTCACTTATATCGTTCTGAAACAAAAAGGAATATTCTTGCTGATAAATCTGATCAAGATTCCATGATCCTATCCCAATACTTCCACACCCCGCATATTCTATATGCTGAAATTGAGAATCTGTATTATTAAAATCTATAAAAGGTGATATATTTTTTGCGAAGTAGTTTTTAAATGCGTCCCAAGAGTTGATGTTTAAAAAAGAGACATATCTTAATAAGTAACAAAGTGTAATAATTTTTAATTGATCAGAAGTAATTTTACCAATTGTCGTTATTGCCTCATTGTAAACAATATTCTTTAATTCTTCTTTTCCACTTTGGTCGTTCTTTATGCGGTTTATAACTAAGTCTGCTAATACTGCTCTAAGGTCAGGATTTTGTTTGCGTCCGCTAATAGTCGCAGCTTCCAATAAAGCCATTTGCGTATCAGGTTCTTTTAGTTTTAAAATTTCTTCTTCTGGCAGAGTAGCTAACTTCTCTTTAAGAATATTTCCAAACTCTTGAGTCCTAAGTCGGTATTCATCCTTCGCTTCATTTTTAAAAACCATTAATTTTTGATCAATAACAGACTCGACTAAATCTTTTGCTTCTGTATATGAAAGCCCTTGATAAATAACCGCTTTATCAATTTTATTTTCTATCTCCTGGTTAATTTTTACTGTCGGCGAATTAACCTTTTCAGATTTTACACTGATGTTAAATTTGCCAATTATATTTTTAAACCAAGATAAATCCATAAATTAAAAGTAAATTTTATTTATTTGATGACCAGTATGTTCATTATCGTAATTTTTGACAATAATTCTATCTCCAGTTTTTTCTATTTGAATATTAGACTTGTAATCAGAGTCAATATTTTTATTAAAATCAAACATACTAAACTCATGGACATTAAATTCTAACTTGGGTTCAAATGAAACAAGTTCAGCTGGAAAATCTATAGAATTTACTTTTTCAATGTCATTAAAAGTTTCCCTCACATCTAAATCTCTTCTTTGTTTTTCTCTTTGATTAAAAAACATAATAAGTTCTTGTGGCTTTTGTAAAACTGCCTTAAGACCATCTGTCATCAAGAGATCTTTTTTAAGTCGTAGAGATAAACCTGATTTACTTACATAATAAATTGAATCTCTGCCTTGTCCAGCATAGGAATTAAGTTGGTCATAATATTCCGATTCTGAAGCATCACCTTTAAAGTTAAAATCGTGATACTGACTAAGTACAAAGGCATGATTAGTGCTAAACTTATGTTTCCATATTTCTTTACTTTCAATATATTGGACTAATTTCTCAAACTGGTCATTAGTAAAATCAATGTCCCCCTGATTGGCTTCATATTGTGATTCTCTTTTTATCTTCCGCCTTAAGGTAGAAGCATCATCCTCAGACAAAGAATTGATGGTCTTGTTTAACTCTTCAGTTTTCATTTCTTCAATCTCGGTGGCTGTAAAATTATGATTTGAACGTGCATAAGTACTGTCATCAGAGTAACTTTCTTTTGAAAGTTGTTCCAAAAATGAAAAAATATCTTGAACAGACCGAAGTTCTTCTTTTGGAATTTCAATATGCTTTTCAAAATTATTAAATTGTGGTTTTTCTAAATTCATAAAATTATTTTTTATTCTTTCCCAAATATAAATTTCTTTCTTTCAATACAAAATTCCAATAATCGGGAATGAACTCTTGATTGCATCTTGATAGGAAATCCCCGAAAAACTTTCTCGATTCAGGAGTATCTTTTGCTAAATATTCTTTTAATTTTTCTTCACCTAGTTCGTCAAATATCTTATTATCTTTCAAAACTCTAAGCGCCGTTGAAACGTGAACCCCAGGACGAAGATCGGTGGTAAATTTATTCTCTTTTCTCCCGTTAAAAGCTAATTGCCAAATATAATGTCTAAATTCTTTTCCGTCTAACTTTCGCATCCAGTCGTAAGTATAAAAAGCTTTTTGTCCTTCTTTTAAATTAGTACGATCTAAGTTTGCGTATTCACCGCGATCGTCTGTAGAGCTTAATACTATTTTTTGATTACTTTGATCAAAATGATAGTCAGATTGCCCACAAAGATCTCCGTGCCCAGTTAAATTGCCATTTATCGATACAACGTATTGAAAATTAGGATTTGTTTTAACAAGATCAAGCATCTTTTTAACCCTTTCCTTTTCTAAATTATTTTCATTATTTTCCGGTAATTTTTCGTACATAAAAAAAATTAATAATTTTTAATAAAATTAAACAATGTCCGCCCTCTTGGACTCGAACCAAGGACACTTCGAGTATAAGTCGAATGCTCTACCAACTGAGCTAAGGGCGGATTTTAGAAATTACTGATAAATATTTTAAGGAAGTTAAAATATATTCATATAAATCTCTATTATTAAATATTACGGAGCAAGTTCCTTTACCGAAACCTTTTTGATAATTCAAGCTTTTTTTAATACTTTTCTTAACATAAGGCTTATAAAACTGCTCTTTATCTATTCTAAGCTCTTTTTGCCAAAAATCAATAGCTTCATCAATATTCATGTCTTGATATAGATGAAGTTTAATTCTTAGGTGAGATTTTTTAACTTTAAATAATTCTAGCCATCTAAGAAAAAATTTAATCATGTTTGGATTGGTATTCGTAAATTCAACAGAACAATTTTTAGTTTTTGTCCCTTCTCCCCAATACAAAAATAAACCTGATATGAATAAATCTCTTTTTGATAATTTTCCTATATCTTTTGAAACTTTCTTAAAAACTTGATCCAATCTAGCTTCTTTTTTAGCTTTCATGGTATTCCTAAATCTTTCAATTCTAATAGGATTATCATCTCTCAATATTTTAATACGTGCATCAGACAAGGGCATATCAGAAAGCCAATTACTCAAAGTACTTTTACTTATTTTTAGACTATCTTTTATTTGACTATAACTCATACCTTTCTTACGCATGGTTATAGCTTTTTGTTTATCTAATTTTCTTGCCATAAATACGAACCTACAAATTACTACTATATAAATAGTATACCATAGTTCATATATCTAATTATAGTTACACTGCTTTAAATTCCTCAGATTTTTTCGGGACGATTCCAAAAGAAGAAATAAGCTCATCGTATTCGGCTTGCTCTAAAGTTTCTACTTCAATCAATTTCTTTGCGATAGCATCTAAGACTTCTTTTTTATCTTTTAGAACTTGCTCTGCTTTTTCTAATGCTTCGTGAATAATCTTTGAAACTTCATTATCTATACTTTTCGCAACTTCTTCAGAGTAAGGCTTTTCGTCATTATTCCGTCCGATATATGCAATAGGTCCGATAACGTTAGACATACCCCAACGTGTGACCATAGCGCGAGCCATATTAGTCGCAACTTGCAAATCTGAAGAAGGACCAGTAGTCAAATCTCCGAAAATCATTTTCTCGGCAACGTAACCTCCGAGAGACATAGCGATATCATCTTGGAATTCTTTACGAGATTGCAATTTTCTATCTTCTAGAGGAAGCTTCAAAGTATATCCTCCTGCAGATCCACGAGAAATAATCGAAACTTTATGCACAGGATCCGCATCAGGCAAAACCGAAGCCACAAGAGCGTGACCTGCTTCGTGATAAGCAGTTATTTCTTTTTCCTTTTTAGAAAGCAAATGACTCTTGCGTTCAGGTCCGAGCATAACTTTTTCGATAGCTTTTATCAAGTCTAATTGCGCAACCTTTTTCCTATCTTCACGAGCAGCAAGTATAGCTCCTTCATTCATCACAGAATATAAATCCGCCCCTGAAAATCCAGGAGTTCGTTCTGCTATAACTCGCAAATTTACATCCGCCTCTAAAGGCTTTTTCATAGAATGAATTTTAAGAATCTCTTCACGGTCATTACGATCAGGTAAATCTAAAGTTACCTTACGATCAAAACGTCCTGGGCGAACGAGTGCCGGATCAAGTACGTCAGCTCGATTAGTCGCTGCCATAACGATAACTTTATCAGTCGGCTCGAAACCATCCATCTCAACTAAGATTTGATTTAAAGTTTGTTCACGTTCATCATTACCTCCCCCTACTCCAGTTCCACGTACGCGTCCAATAGCATCTATCTCATCTACGAATATTATCGACGGAGATGCACGCTTTGCCATCTTGAAAAGATCTCGCACACGAGAAGCTCCAACTCCTACGAACATCTCCACGAATTCAGATCCTGAAAGATGAAAGAAAGGCACTCCTGCTTCCCCTGCTACAGCTCGCGCAAGCATAGTTTTACCTGTACCTGGAGCACCGGTAAGCATAACTCCTTTAGGGATACGAGCTCCGATATCTAAGAACTTTTTAGGACTTTTTAAGAAATCTACTATCTCTCCAAGCTCTTCTTTAGCTTCTTTGGCTCCGGCTACGTCTTTAAAGGTAACGCGATTATTCTTATCATTTGGGTCTGTGATACGAGCTTTAGATTGACCGAAAGTAAAAGCTTGCATACCTTGCCCTTTGACTTGACGAGAAAGATACCAAAAGAAAAATACAATAAATAATATAGGTAAAAGAAAAGGTAAAATATTTAATAAAACTACCATAAATCCGCTAGGATTTTTAACTTCGATATTTACGTTTTGAAGAGCAGTCTTATCTACTCCTAATTCGGAAAAGGTTTGAGAAAGCGATGCTTCAGCTTCTTTTTTAGTTTTTTTGATTTCTTCATTCAAGAAAACAGCTTCGATTTCTTCACCTTCTACTTTAATACTTTTAACTTGATTAGTAGATACAGCGTTTGCTAATTCAGAGATTGAGATTTCGGTAGTCTTTTTATTCTCTCCACTAATAGCGAGATAAAGAGCGGTCAAGATCATCATAATCAAAATAGTAGAAACTATTGAAGATGATAAAGATCCTTCACTTTTTTTCTTTTTTTTATTACCCTTTTCATTTAAAAAATTTAAATTCATAGCTATATGATAGCATAAAAAGTGTTAAAAACGAATAAAAAATAAAAATATGATAGAATCAATATGTGAGTAGTTATATAGAAAACCGCAAAGCATATTTTGACTATGAAGTCCTCGAAAAATACGAAGGCGGTTTAGAATTACTCGGAACTGAAGTGAAATCTATCCGTAAAGGTAAAGCTTCCCTGCAAGGATCATTTATCATCGTACGCGGAGGTGAGGTTTTCCTAATTAATGCAAATATCCAACCTTATCAAGTAAATAATATAGATAAAGATTACGATACTTTAAGGAATCGCAAAATCCTTTTAACTAAAAAAGAAATCCGAGAATTAGTAGAGACTGACCAAAATAAAAGTTTGACAATAGTACCTTTAGCCTTGTATAATAAAGGACGCAAAATCAAAATAGAGATTGCAGTCGTTCGCGGTAAAAAGAAATTCGACAAAAGAGAAAGTATTAAGAAACGAGAAACCGATCGGATTATCAGACGCGAATACAAGAGGTAGTTTTTTGAAAATTGTAAATTGGGGATGCAAGGCATAGACAAGAGCCGTATTTATTTATGCATACCGAGATGGATTCTCTCGTAAACTAATCCAAAGCCTAATTGCAAAATTAGCATCTAAGGTAAAAGTAGCTTCTCCATACTTCAGTATGAAGAACTTTGCTTTTGCTCCAGCTTTCGCTTAAGGAAGCCGGTGTCAGTTTTATAGACTTCCGATATATAAAAACTGGCAACATTTATCGGGATAAGAAATATATTGCCGAATATGTTTACGAAAATTTAGGCTCGATTAAAAAATATTTTGCTTATTTAATAATTTTTTAATCTAAAACGATAAATATGCTAAGTATGTAGATTTAAATGAAGAAACCTTTTGCACGGGGGTTCGATTCCCCCCTTCTCCACAAAATAAAAAACCACTTTGTACTTTTACTTAGGTGGTTTTTTGTTTTTTCAATTTAATAACTTTAATAATTATTTTTGATTTAAAAATATAAATCAAGACTATTTTTACCTTAAATAAGAATTTTGGAGTAAAAAGTTTTTTTATTAAAAAAGTTACTAATTGCTCAGTTGAGTTCCTGTTAGGATCTAAATCTACAATATACTCATATACCGTAAACTCTAAAGTATCTCGAATTGATTTAATTATTTTTCTCATTTCCAAGAACAATTTGATACAAATCCTAGTATAGCAAAATGTATAAAAATACGAAGATAACCCTTCATAAAGTTATCCACAGGTTAAAGGTTTTAAGTATTGATTCTATATATAAAAGGAGTATATTAATACTTATATTAGTTCTTTCAAAAGACTTGTGAAAGTTAGGTTGTTGGATTCGTTTTAAGCTTATATCGAGCTTAAAACGAATCTAATAACTTTCTTAACTTTTTTAAAACACGGAGATAATGAAGAAAATTTTTCTGATTTTATTTCTGGGGTTGATAGCATTAATTTGCGGTCCCCCACAAAGATTGTTCGCTTCAGCGAATAGCAACGCCACAACAGTGGCACAGAAAATATATTTTAAGAATACCATCGCCGGCGCAATTGCCAGCACCATTACAAACCAGGAGCTTTCCTGGACAAAAACGGTAGCTGCCGAACAGCCTGCATTGCCTGAATACACGGGCAAAACAAATTATTTTTTAAATAACCGGCAATTTGCCAAAATCCCTGATAGTAAACTTTTCAAGATCATTTATGATAATAATCTAAAAAACAAACTCATCCTGGGTTTCGGGCAACGCCTCCATCAGGAGGCATAATCAAAGATGTCACCCCGTGGCATCCCCCTTAGCTACTCTGTAGCACAAGTCTGTACTGATTAGATCCTTATGGGTCAGATCAAAAAAACATAGTAGCAATACTAAATATTGACCCGTCCTCCGGATGGGTCTTTTTTATTCCCATTTTTATATGATAAAATTAAATTATGAATAAACCAACTTTAACTGTTTCGGGATATCGCGGGATTTGGGGCGAGAGTTTGACTACCGATATTGCTCGCGAATATACTCGCGCTTTTATTAAATACTTGAAAGAATACGTAGGCTTAGAAAGACCGAAGGTTCTAGTAGCTATCGACGGACGCGAAAGCGGTAAAGAAATTAAAGAGAATATTATCGAAGAATTTTTAAAATATGGCGTCGATGTAATCAACGGCGAATTACTCCCTACCCCGGTACTAATCTGGAGTATTAGAAAATTCAGCTATGACGGCGGAATAATGATAACCGCAAGTCACAACCCTCGCGAATATAACGGACTGAAATTTATAAATAAAAATGCTTCTTTCTTAAATCAAACTGAGATAAATCAGATAAATTTATATAAAGAGAAAAATGATTTAGAAGTCGCGAGCGTACCCGGAACTTTACTAAATAAAGAGATAGAAATTCCAAACTTTGTAGATACTTACGTAGATAATCTGATTGCAAACTTTGATAAAGAATTAATAAGTAGCAAAAGGTTCAAGGTAGTTGCCGATATGATAAATGCTTCGGCTTGTGCTATCGATCCGGATTTATTCGCGGAGCTTGGTATCGAACTTGTACCGCTTAATAATATTCCTGACGGAGACTTTGGGCATAAACCGGAGCCACTTGCCGAAAACCTAACAAATTTATCAGAATTCGTAAAAGATAATAATGCTGATATTGGTTTTGCTCATGATCCAGATGGAGATAGACTAGTCGTCGTTGATGAGCATGGTGAAATAATTTTTGAAGAATATACTTTGGCACTTTGCATAGAAAGCGTTTTGAGTAAAGAAGAAAATCAAGGTCGCGATATTGTCGTAAATTTATCAACTTCAAATACTAATCGAGATATTGCAGAGAAATACGGTGGTACAACTTACCTTTCTCCAGTTGGAGAACTAAATGTAGTAGAAGAAATGAAAAAAAGAAACGCAATTATCGGAGGTGAAGGTAGCGGAGGGGTTATCTACCCTAAGCTCAACTTTGCTCGAGACGGTTTCGTGGCGATATTACTCATACTCGATATGCTCGCTCGTGAAAATAAAAAGCTAAGTGAAAAAGTAGCTGAATTACCTAAATACTTTATGCAAAAAATTAAAGGAGAAATCAAAGAGAACTTTCCTAATAGTCTAGAGCAATTTAAAGAAACTTTTAAAGACGGCAAAATAACTGATACTGACGGATTGCGGTACGATTTCCCAGATAAATCCTTTATTCATTTTAGACGTTCGAATACAGAGCCAATCTGGCGTTTACTTGCAGAAGCAAAAGACGAAAATAGACTAAAAGAGCTAATAAAACAAGCACAGGAAATATTAAATGCTTAAAGTATGGATTCAAGGCTTTAAAATTGACTTTTTAACTAAATTAAGCTATTATTCTTAATAGCTAAAATACATTGCGAGAAAGAATAAACAACCAAATAAGGGCTAAAGAATTACGAGTTATAGATAATAACAATCAAAATCTCGGAGTTTTGACTTTAGCGGAAGCTTTAAGGATGGCAGAAAATTCTGGTTTAGATTTAATTGAAATCTCACCAAATGCATTCCCTCCTGTCGCAAAGATAGCTGATTTTGGCAAACATCAATACGAAGCAAACAAAAAAGCTAAAAAGGCTAAAGCGAATGCTAGTACTACTGAAACTAAATCAATTCAAGTAAAAGTAGCTACTGGTGATCACGATTTAGAATTAAAAGCAAAAAATGCTTCAAAGTGGCTCAAAGAGGGTCATCGTATAAAGGTTGAGCTTTTCTTATCGGGAAGATCAAAATTTATGAAAGAAGATTTTTTGAAAGAAAGATTAGATAGGGTTTTACGTTTAATTACTGAAGAATATAAAATATCTCAACCTATCACGAAAGGTCCGAAAGGTTTCGTAACAACAATAGAAAAGAAATAAATTAATATTATTAATAAAAAGCAAATATGAAAACAAATAAATCATATACAAAAAGATTGAAATTGACGAAAAATGGTAAAGTTATCGCTCGCAAGCCTGGCTTTAATCATTTTAATTCAAGACAAACTCGAACAAGTCAATTAGCAGGTCGTAAAGGTATCGCTCTTGTAATCAAGAACAAGCCTAAGAGTCACTTATTACCATTTAATTAATAAAATAAAATGACAAGAGTTAAGAAAGGAGTACATGCCTTAAAAAGAAGAAGAAGTACATTAAAGCAAACTAAAGGTATGCGTCACGGTCGTAGTACCAAAGAAAGACAAGCAAAAGACGCTTTATTGCACGCTGGAGCTTATGCTTTCGCTCACCGTAGAGACAAAAAATCAGACAATCGTAAACTTTGGAATGTGAAGATTAATGCAGGTAGTAGAGAAGAAGGTTTATCATATTCAAAACTTATAAATTCTTTAAAGAAAAATAAGATTGAATTAGATAGAAAAATCTTAGCTTCCCTAGCAGAAAACAATCCTGAGACTTTCAAAAGAGTACTCGCTAAAGTTAAATAAAATAAAATCCGCTAACAGCGGATTTTATTTTTTATAATTTAAATTCATCTATTTTTTCTTTATGAATCATAGAGAAAAGTGCATCCAATAACTTATTGGGATCATCGATCGAAACCACTTTCGCATCAGACTTATGACCCTTAGAAAGAATTTCTTTTAATTCTTCCCCGGTCTCCCAAGGGCCTTCATAAATTCCGATAGGCTTACCTTCTTCTAGAGCTGTAGTAAAGTTGTGAATAGTTCCAATACGTCCACAACCGCATATCAGAGCATCAGTAGAACGAACAAGCAAAATATCTCGGCCAGCATAACCGAAACCTGTATAAATAACTAAATCCATATAATCAACAGGAAGTTTATAAACTTCTACATGTTCACGCTCACTCGCTGCTGGAGAAAAACCTATTACGAGCCCACCTTCTTCTTTAGCCCCCATAGCCACCCACATCGAAAACCCAGTAGAAGCTCCGGTAACAAGCACAGCTCCCCTTTTTGCGATTTGGCGACCAAGTTCTTTTGCTTTATCTAGAGCATCAATACCACAATGCCCAGTCTCAGCGGCGCCAGAAACACAAACTTTTACAACCTTATGACCATGTTTAATTAAATTATTTGGATTCATATATAAAAAATTATTTTATAAACTTAATGTTATTACTTCTCCTTGATCAGGAGCATAAGCATCAATACCTAGATTATCTTTTAATTTTTGTACCAAGAAAAGAGAACTTTTAGGTTCACCCATAACTACAAAAACCTTCTTCAATCTATCTTGACTATCTGATACGAAATTGACTAAGCCATCTGAATCCTTGTGACCCGAATATCCTGAAATCGTAACTATATGCGCCCTAACTTCTACATATTCTCCTCCAATTCGAACAGTCTTAACTCCTTCTTGGATCATACGTCCTGGAGTGCCCGCAGACTGATAGCCTGTAAGCAATATAGTATTGTTTGGATCAGGCAAAAAATGACGCTCATGATAGACAATACGACCTCCAGAGGACATACCACTACCAGCTATGATGACTTTGGGATTTGGAGCATCGTTAATCTTACGAGATTCATCGGACTTTAGAGTTGAACGTAAGCCAGGAAAATCAAAAATATATTTATCATGAACCATCGCCTTTTTTGCATCTTCATTTAAATATTCTTTATTTTGTTTAAAAATCTCAGTCAATTTTATTGCCAAAGGAGAATCGAAAAAAATAGGCATAAAAGGTATACGTTTATTTTCAACTAATTCATTGAGCTCAAATAATAATTCTTGAGAACGTTCGAGCGAAAAAGTAGGTATAATTAAAGTTCCCTTTCTTTTATAATTATCTTCGATAGCAGCTTCTAAGAATTTACGTCTTTCTTCGCGTAGTTCGTGATTACGGTCTCCGTATACAGATTCCATTATAATATAATCAATATCAGTGATCTTGTCTGTATCTGGTAAAATTGGTGACGGACTGTTACCCAAATCTCCAGTAAATAAAATATTTTTACCATTAGAAGTAAATTTAATCATTGATGAACCTAAAATGTGACCAGCATTCAAAAAAGTAAATTCTAAATCATTGGAGATTTTAGTTGTTTCATAATATTTAAATCCTTTCCAGAGACCCATAGCAGTTTTTAAGTTTTCAACAGTATAAATTTTGTCTAAATTAAACTCTTCATTTTTAGATAAAATCATAGCAGTATCTTCCATCATAGGATAAGCTAAATCATGAGTAGGAAAAGTAGAATAAATCTTACCACGAAAACCTTCTGAGATAAGTTTAGGGATTCGGCCGACGTGATCGATATGTGCGTGAGTTATAAAAAGTATATCAATCTCTTTCGGATCATAAGGAAAAGGATCCCAATTAAGATCATCTGCGAGTTTTACACCTTGAGTCAATCCACAATCGATTAAAATTTTATTACCATCAATCTCAAAAAGAAAGTTCGCTCCGGTGACTGTACCCGTACCTCCAGCAAAAGTTATTTTAGCTATTTTTTTATTTTTATTTTCTACGATTTCCATATTTAAATTATAAACTATCTTCTGTGCTTTTAATAATTCTTTTTAGTCCGAAATAACTAACTAATCCTCCTGTAGTGTCACAAATCAAATCAGAAATAGTATCACTTAGGTTAAAAGCATCTTTCGCAAAAGAAGCGTTAACAACTATTTCATATAATTCCCAAATCAATCCTATAGAAAAAACTCCGATCATTATATAAACAAAGTATTTAGTTGGGAATTTTGGGAAAACTTTATCATAAAAATACCAAAAGAAAAATAAACCAAGCCAAAATCCCCCCAAGAAATGCATAATCATATCAAAATAACTCAAAGAGGAATACAAATATAATTTATTTGCAATAAAATTTAAAATAAATATAAAAATTATAAAAAATGCATTATAGGAAAATAAACTTTTACGATTCATATAAATATTATACCTTAAATTTTATATAAAAGAAAAATCCGCACCTCGCTTGCGCTTAGTACGGATACTTCTTAGGGCTATCTTTCAATTATTACTGTAGCATTTATACTACGTGGGTGATAGACGGATATATCCACGGATATATCTGATCGAATCTCCCATAATTTAGTGTTCTAAGTAATTATTAAAAATAACCCTACTCATATTCTAACTAATTTAGAACCCTATGCAAGTGGATTACTAAAAAAACACATCTTTTACTTTGTTTCAAATGTGTTTCCTAAACAAAAATCCCTTTGACAAGGGATTTTTGGATATTTTTTTATTTTTTATGATGCTTTTTTGTTTGAGTAAACTTTTCATGCACAGTTTCATATTCAAAAAGTTCAGATTCTGAAAACCAGTGTGCTACTTCTGCTTTTGCTTCCTCGCTATCACCAGAAGCGTGAATCAAATTTGGAATACCTACTTCTTCTTTATCAGCATAACCAAAACTCATATGAGAATAATCACCACGAACAGTACCAGGCAAAGCTGACTTAGGCTCTGTAGTTCCTACCATTTTACGAACGAGTGATACAGCCTCGACACCTTCAAGCACCATAGCTATCACAGGGCCACTAGCCATCATATCTAGTGTAATATCGAAGACCTTTTGACCTCTTCGTGAAATAACTTTTCCTATATTTTCATAATGATGAAAAAATTGATTATAATCAGGCTTAAGCATTTTTGTTCCTACAATTTTTAACCCAGCTTTTTCAAATCTAGATAGAATTTCCCCTACAATCCCTCTTTGCACTGCATCTGGCTTAAATATAATAAGTGTTTTTTCTTGTGTCATAATAATTCTTTTTTAATTAATAATAAATTACAATACAGCTATACTAGCAGATTTTCATAAAAATTCAAAATTACATACTTTTATACCTCGCCATGATTTCTTCTTCCACTTCATCTCTATCTCTACCGTATCTTAGATACGAGAGTTCTTTCAAGCTATTTACTATATCTGTATTACCTTTTTCTGGAGCCAAAGTTTTAATATTAAATGGCTTAGTCGGCTGACCTTTGACCAGCATAGACATATAAGCATTATAATTATCGAGTTTAGTAATATCATTTGCCGAAAAAATTGGCTTAAACTTTGCTTCTAAGAAATTAGCATCCTCAGGTGAAACCCGAAATACAGCCATAGAACCTACGTTACCGAAAACCGCATTCTTAATCTTTTCATCTAGTTGGGAAATATATTGATGAGCGACGTTTAATGATAAACGATACTTACGAGCCTCAGAAAGAATAGAAGAGATAGAATCCGTAGTGACATTTTGGAACTCGTCGATATAAAGATAAAAATCATTCATAGGCTTACCAAACATATCAACCCGAGAAAGAGCCGCCATTTGAATTTTACCTACAAGAACGAGACCAATAAGGTTAGCATTAATATCCCCTAGTCTACCTTTTGATAAATTCACAAGTAGGATTTTCTTTTCATCCATAATTTTTCTAAAATTAAAAACTGATTCTTGTTGCAATACTACGGGACGCATAATATCGTTCGAAATAAAGTTGTCGAACTTAGAAGAAATATAAGGAACGAAGTTTGCTAGAGATTGATCTCCGCTGGTTTCTTCGGCAGATTTCCAGAATTGTTTAATGATAGGATTTTTACAACGAGCAAGTTTATAATCACGAAATTCTTTATCAGCCAATACCCGAGTAATCTCGAGCAAAGTTGAACCGGATTCCGGATCTTCCATCACCAAGAAAGCGCTATTTCTAAAATATTGCTCAAACATAGCTCCTCCACCTATCTTCATATCAAATAGTTTATTAAAAATACCCATAAGTTCGTTCACAACGAAAGTCTTTTGCTCTGGATATTTAGGATCAAATTCGAGCATATTAAGCCCCATAGGTCGTAAAGTATAAGCAGGGTCAAAATAAATCACGTCATCAATACGCTCTTTTGGAATACGAGAAAGTATAGTTTGAATATCTGTACCGTGAGGATCAATATAACAAACTCCATCTCCATTTCTAATATCCTGAGTAATCATATTAAGAAGTATGTTAGTTTTACCTGTACCAGTCTGACCGATAACATAAAAGTGACGCATACGATCTTCGCGATTCATATGAATCATCATATCCCGACCTCTATAACTATTTACCCCTAATACAATACCTTCATTACCCATCTCAAGCGGTGCAGGTGCGATACCGGCTTTAGCTTCTTTAAGTTGAGCCATATTAGAAATACCGACTGGAAAATGGAAAATCGTTGCTAACTCTTTTAAATTAAGAGGCATAATCTTATCATGAGAAAAAATACGATAAGAAAAATCATGAAAAAGTCTCTTAAGGTGACTACCATTATATTTTTCAAAAATTATAGAATTACTTGCAGGTTCTTCGAATTGATTAAAAACTGATTCCATCTCTGTTAAAATCGCATCAGCGCGCTCTTTAGTTTCAGCTGAAGTAATAATACGAATATTCGCTTTCATGATTGAGCTTTTTAACTTATTAGTTATTTTTTCTGTGGCATTCGTATCAACAGCTCGACGGCCTTTCATATATTTTTCTTTGTTTTCTGGCGCTTTATCATAAATACCAAAAAGCATTTCTTTACCTGCTTTTATAAAAGCTGAAGAAAATTTATAGAAATTATCATTTGCATTTTTAATAGACATACCGTCTTTAACATCGTCGAGAATCATATGAAATTCATTTATGAACTTATCGCCAGCTGGAGCAATCAGCATCTGAATAGCCGCGCCTTCACCTTCGGTTTTAAGTTTAGAAAATACATTCAAAATATTTTTCATCGGATCGTGATCTATATTTTCATAAGTCCGAATAGGCAAAACTGCTCTTTGAGCTAAATAAGCATAAGCTCCCGCAGAATGACCTTGTTCATTAAAAATATTAAAATCATCATCTACTGATTTAATTTTTGCGTCATTATAAAAAGCTAGAATTTGCTTTTCAAATAAAGTTAAATGCTTATTAGGGATACCTGCATAAATCACAACTTGGTCCGTCTTGCTATCAAGTGCTATTTCTAAAGTAAAATAATCTTCATTAATATTTCTTCTATCTAAAGATATAGATTGCATTCCGGCGTAAAATTGCTCCATAGCTCCTATGAAATCTTTGAAGCTTTTATTTTTATCAGCTTCATCTTTAGGTGCAGGTAGAGTAATTTCAAAGAGAGTCATGTGTAAAGATTTAAAAATAGCACTACCCTCTTTAAGGTCTCGAATAAGTTGACCGGTCTTTAAATATTGAACTAAAATCCGATGAAAATCATCATCAATATGAGGATTATTCATAGCTTCTACTATTTCTAAAGTATTTTTTATACCTTTAGTTAAAACAAAGCCGAGCAACTCCTCCATAACAGTATCGTGCATTTCAGGTTTCAATTTTAATACGATAGCTTCGTTTTCTTTATTTGATAGTTGATTATCTTTATGAATTACGTCTTCGATAGAAGTATTTTTATAAGACGAAATAGTATCTAAAACAGCATTCTCTGTAGCGTTCTCAAAATGACCGAGTTTTTGTAATTCTTGCTCTTTTTTTTCTACTTGAGCACGCAAAAAATTTAACTCTTCTTCTGGAGTTTTAAATTTAGAAATATTGCTAAAGATATTTCCTTCCATATTTTAATTATAGCAAGAAAAAACAAAAAACAAAGATAATATTTAGAGGCTTGCGAGCGCGGCGGCGTGAGCACGAGGAATTTTTCAGTAGAAAAATATCCGTACTCTAAATATTATCTTTGTTTTTATTTAGCTATGGTTAAAATCTCTCCACCATTTTTACCAACAGCAATAGTTAATTCGAAGTGAGCACTTTTTTTACCATCCCGAGTTTTAAAAGTCCAATTATCTCCTTTGTCTAAGAAAACATTTTTAGTACCGAGGTTAAGCATCGGTTCTAAAGCAAGCACCATACCTTCTACGAGTTTTTCTCCAGTATTTTTATCTCCAAAATTAGGAACGAAAGGATCTTCGTGAATATATTTGCCTACTCCGTGACCCGAGAGAATATCTACAATACCGTAATTATGCTTTTGCTTGCGAACGAAGCTCTCTATTGCGTAGCCTATATCTCCTACTCTTTTACCTATTTTAGCAGCCTTAATTCCTATCATCAAAGCTTCCCGAGTAATTTCTAAAAGCTTTTTATCTTCTTTCGAAATTTTTCCTACAGCTACAGTTATCGCCATATCAGTAAAATAGCCTCGGTGATTAATCCCGCAATCCAAAGATACAATATCCCCTTCTTTTAGGATACAATCTGCTTTAGGAATTCCGTGCACAACTTCATCATTCACTGAAATGCACAAAGTTGCAGGAAAAGGAGTTTTCGCACCGTAAGGTTTATAATTTTTAAAAGCTGGTTTATCTCCGTATTCACGAATTAATTTTTCAGCATATTCGTCTAATTCCAACGTAGAAATTCCTGGACGCACTAAAAGAGCTGTTTTATTTAAAACAGTAGCTAACCTCTTTCCGCATTCTCGAATAATCTCAATTTCTTCTTTTGTTTTGATAATTATAGACATTTAATAAATCTTAGTTCCCATAAAATTCTCGCCATTTAGATATTTTGCAAAGTTTTCGATATTTTTACCATTTAGGATTGCAACTTCGATATTATTCTCTTCTGCTAATTTAGAAGCTATAGGGTCGAAGGGGGTCGAAAGTCCAGGGTTCCACTCGGAAGGTATAAGTTCGCGATATTCTTTCCAAGTTATGCTTTCGATCTTCTTCGCATCTATAAATTTATTAGGATCTTTATCATAAGCATAATCAATATTTGAAAGATTGATAATCTTTTTAGAATTTAGTTGCTTTGCAATTAAGACAGCGTCAAGGTCAGTACTGAAACCAGGTTTCCACCCTCCCCCTAAGATTATCGGTTTATCCATATTAATAGGTAAATTTGGGTCAGTAATAATATTTGGAAAAGCGAGATTCCCGAAAAGAGTTTTTATAAATTCTGCATTTAATCGAGTAGTATAGATACCAATCCAATCAAGCTCGTCAGAATTTAAATCTAAGATTGCTTTACCTTTATCTTGATATCGACGGCAGATCTTACCTCCACCAGTAATAATCACAAATTTATGACCTTCGGAAACTTTTGATAAAATCAATTCTTTAAATTGTTTTAAAAATTCCACATCAATCTCATCAGGAACAATAAGCGAACCACCGAGTGAAATTACAAAAGTTTCTTTTTCCATATTAATTATTTAAATTTAAAGCTTTTAAAATATCATTATGAACAGCTTCTATAACTTGCTCTCCATTAATCTCTACAACTTCAATATCTTTATCTTTAAGGAATTCCATAGAAGGAACTACGTTATTCTTGTATTCTGCGAATCTTCTCTTTAATCCTTCTTCGGTATCATCACTACGGCCACGGAGCAAATTTCTCTTCATTGCTTCTTCTTCAGAAAGTTTAATATAAATAATTTTTATATTTTCTCTTTTATAAAAATTCATTTGAGCGAGAAAGTCTTCAGATTGAGCTATCGTACGCGGATAACCGTCAGCAATAAGAACAATATTTTCGTTTAAGGAATTAATTAAAATATTTGTAAAAATAGCATTCGTTAAAAAGTCAGGTTGCAATTTACCTTTTTCTAAAGTTTCTTTAACCAAAGATGCAGTTTGAGTATCGCTAGCAGTAATCTTGCGATATTCGTTGCCTGGATAAGCGTGCAAAGATTCTAAGTTGTATTTTTGTTTTAAAAAGTCTTGCAAAAGAGTGATTTGAGTCCCCTTTCCAGATCCAACTATTCCAAAAAACACAAAAGTTTTACCTTGCATATTAATTCTATAATACATTATTTAGCTTGAAAAATCAACGTTTTTAGCATAGAATAAATTTATATGAAAAAAGAAATTATTACTATATCAGGATTACCTGGTAGTGGTAAAAGTAGCACAGCAGACAAAGTAGCTAAAGCTCTAAATTACAGCAGGTTTTCTTCTGGGGATTTTATGAGGAAAATTGCAATAGAAAAAAATATTACATTAAACCAACTTTCTAAAATTGCCGAAAACGATAATGGCGAAATAGATAATCAAATCGATAATGAGGTTTCAAAATTAAACGAAACTCAAAAAATCGTTGTTGATTCTAGGCTTGCTTTTCATTTCTTAAAAAATAGTTTTAAGGTATTTCTAGATTTAAATCCAGAAATTTCCAAAGATAGAGTTATAGAAAATTTAAAATCAAATCCTCTAAGATTAGAGAGCGAAGGATTAACTCGCCCAGAAGAAGTCTATGAAAAAATCATAGAAAGATTAAATAGTGAGAAAAAGAGGTATAGAGAATTATATAACTTAGATTACACTAATAAAGAAAACTTCGATTTAGTAATCGACACCGAGAAAAATAATCTCGATCAAGTAGTTGAGATTATTCTAAACGAATATAAAAATTGGTTGAACTCTTAAATAAAAATCCCCACAAACCTGTGGGGATTTTTATTTATATATTAGTATTCTCTCATTGAAAGTTGAGCATCAACTTTCTTGATTATATCTAGCACAACTGAAACCACGATAAGCAAAGCTGTACCTCCTAAAGCAATAGTATTAATACCTGTTATGTTTTGCATAATTATAGGTAAAACTGCTATAAAGCCTAAGAATAAAGCTCCAAATAAAGTAATACGAGTTAAAACTTTTGAAACATAATCACGAGTAGATCCTCCTGGACGAACTCCTGGGATGAAAGCTCCATTTTTTTGCAAATTAGTAGCTAATTGATCCGGGTCGAAAGTAACTGCAGTATAAAAATAAGTAAACAAGAATACGAATATAAAATATAGAATTCCGTATAATACTGAAGTTTGACTAAATCCTTGAAGTGAAACAGCAATACTTTTTATAGTTTCATTAGAAGAAGAAACTAATAAATTACCAGCGATTTGAGGTAAAAGCAAGATAGATAAAGCGAAAATAATAGGCATAACTCCAGCTTGATTCATACGAAGTGGTAAATAAGTACTACCTCCTCCATAAACTTTATTTCCTCTAACTTGTTTAGCATAAGTTACAGATATAGGTCTTTCAGCTTCAGTAATAAATACAACTCCTGCAACAACCAATAATCCAACAATTGCAAATCCTATATAACTAGGAATCAAAGACGGATCAAAAGTAAACAAAAGTTGACTAACTTTAGCAGGTAAGTTTGCTACGATACCAGCAAAGATAATCATAGAAACTCCATTACCAACACCAAACTCACTCATAAGTTCTCCTAACCACATAGTTAACACTGCTCCAGCAATAACTATTATCAAATTAGTAATTCTTTCAAAAGAAGTTAATTCTCCTAGAATACCTTGATTTTCAAGTATAGCTAAAAGTGAGAAACCTTGAATAGCAGCGAAAATAACAGTAAATACACGAGAGTATTGAGTGAATTTTTTTCTTCCAATCTCACCTTCTTCTTGATACATTCTCTTTAGAGCGGGTACCATGATAGTAAGAAGTTGCATTATGATTGATGAAGTAATATAAGGACCTACTCCAAGCATAATAATAGAAAGATTAGACAATCCTCCTCCTGAGAAAATATTTAAAATTCCAAAAAATTGATTATTAGATAAGAAACGATTAAGTTGCAATACATCTACTCCAGGAATAGGTATAGTAGAGAGTAATCTGAAAATAAACAATGAACCTATAACAAATAGAATTTTGTTTCTGATTTGTTTATCTGTAAATATCATTTTTATTTTACTAAAGAATTTTTGCATATATTTTTATTGTTTAAGCAATACTTCCTCCAGATGCTAAGATTTTTTCTTTTGCTGTAGATGAAACCTCTACTTCAGAGAAAGAAAGCTTTGTATTAAAGTCTTCTTTACCGTTTAAGATTTTAACTTTTGGAATTAAACCTTTTACTTGTGAAATAACTTTTGCTTCGATTAATGATTTCGGATTAACTGTAGAACCTGCTTTGAAAGCTTTTGCAACCTTATCTAAAGATACACATACAGGTTTTTCTTGATAAGAATTAAATCTATAACCACGGAGTTTAGGGAATTTCTTGATAATAACTCTCATTTCTGGGCGACGTTTGTTACCAGCACGAGCTGTTTGACCCTTTCCTCCACGTCCAGAAGTCTTTGCGTGCTTTCCTCCACGTCCCACAATACGATCCTTTTTATTTTTATTTTTTCTTTTTAATTCGTTGATTTGCATGGCTTTTTTATTATTCTACTACTTTTGATACTTCTTGATTATTTACAACTGTGGTTTCAGTTGGCTTTTTGTACTTTGAAGCAACTTGAGAAAGTGCAGCCATAGTTGCTTTAGAGTTATTTAATTTATTTTTTGTACCTGCCATAACTTTTGCAGTTACATCTTTTACTCCAGCTAAATTCAAAATATCACGAACTACTGTACCAGCTACTAATCCACGTCCTTTGTTTGGTAAAATTTGAACTTTTGAACTTCCGTATTTTGCAAAAACTTCATGAGGTAAAGACATAGATTTAGTCAAAGAAAGTTTAATCATATTTTTCTTTGCATCACGTAAAGCTTTATTGATAGCGAGCGCTGTATCACCTGCTTTACCTAAACCTAAACCTACATTACCCTTGCGATCTCCTGCGATTAAAGCTACAGAGAAAGAAAATCTACGTCCTCCAGAAACAACACGAGTAACACGACGAATACTAACCATCTTTTGATCGAATTCTGGCTTTGGTCTACCGAAAGTACTATTCTTTCTCATATTCTTTTTTTGATTTTCTTTTTCCATAATTAATTATTATATATTTTAATTAAAACTTAAGTCCCCCACTGCGAGCAGCTTCAGCAACTAATTTCACACGACCGGTATATTTAAAACCGTTACGATCGAAAACTACAGCGGAAATATTTTTTTCTTTTGCTTTTTTAGCGATCTCTGCACCAACCTTTTGTGCTCTTTCAGTTTTAGTACCTTTTTCGATTTTGATATCACTAGCTTCAACTAAAGTATTACCTTTAACATCATCGATGATTTGAGCATAAATAAATTTATTAGAACGAAATACAGAAAGTCTAGGAAATTCGGTAGTACCGCTCATCTTTGATCTAATCTTTGCTTTTAATCTTATTCTTTTTTCTATTTTTGTTTTCATTGTTTTTTTGTTTTATAACTTTTTACTTTGAATTTTAAAACTAAGATTATGCAGTTTTCTTACCTTGTTTTCTTCTAATAACTTCATCGTGATAACGGAAACCTTTACCTTTATAAGGTTCTGGCTTTTTGAGTGATCTCACTCCTGCAGTAAAACTACCTACTAATTCTTTATCAATTCCAGAAACTCCGATATTGTTTTTATCTACAGTTACAGTTAAACCTTCAGGGATTGCTACTACAACTGGATGAGAAAAACCTAAAGCTAAATGAATTTCTTTACCTTTTAATTCTGATTTAAAACCAACTCCTTCTAAGATTAATTTCTTTTCAAAAGGAGTTACTACGCCTTTAATCATATTCATCAAGTGAGATGCATAAGTACCCCAAAGTGCTTTTGAAAATTTATCGTTTCTTTTTACAGCTAAGGTAATATTTGCTCCTTCGATTTTTATTTCGATATCATCACGAAATTCGCGAATTAAAGTTCCCTTTGGTCCTTTTACAGATATATTAAAACCGTCTTTTTTAACTTCGACGCCTTGTGGGATAACTATTTCTTTTTTTCCTATTCTACTCATATATTTATATAACTACCAAACTTTAAATAAAATTTCTCCTCCAACTTGTTCCTTGCGAGCTTCTTTACCAGAAAGAATACCTTTTGGAGTAGATAAAACCATCAGACCTTTACCATTTTTAACAGGGAAAATTTCTTTTACGCCGATATAAACACGTTTTGAAGGTTTTGAAACTCTTTCTACGTCACTGATTTTTGGTTTATTATCTCCGTAAACTAAACCGATTTCTAAGAAAGGTTGACCTTTTTTAGACTTTTTAGCAACAGAAGAAACAAATCCTTCTTTTACTAAACAATCCAAAATCGCATTTTTTAATTTTGAATAAGGAACTAAAACAGACTCCTTGCCTACAAGACTTCCGTTTTTAATTGATATTATCATTTGTGAAATTGTATCCATATTTTTGTATTTTTTTAGTTGTGACCAACTAGTTTAACTATTACCAAGAAGACTTACGTACACCTGGTAAATTACCTTCGTTTGCTTGCTCTCTGAAACAGATACGACACAAATCGAAGTCTCTCATAAAACCTCTTCCACGACCACAACGAAAACAACGGTTTTTAGCCCGTGTAGAAAACTTTGGTGTTTTTAGCGATCTCGCTACTACTGATTTTTTTGCCATAATATTAAATATCGTCTTTTATTAGAAAGATATCTTGTGTATTTTCTTAAAGTTTCCTAAAAACCTTAAGGAGAAACACAGATCTTACCTAATAGCTAAGACTTCTATATACTAGCAAATCTAAATAAATAAGTCAAATCTTAAGTCGCGATTGATAGGATAAAATAAAAAGGAACGGGACTAAACCCGTTCCACCGCTTGTTTTTAACCTAACTAGATATCTCTTTTCATGTTTAAAACATTTTAAAAGTTAAACAATATATTTATACTAATTCAAGTTAATTATATTATAAAACCAAGACAAAATCAAAATCCCCTTTCGGGGATTTTTTAGTTTTATTTCTTTTTCTTTTCGTCTTCTTTTTTGAAAGGAATACCTAGGTATTCATAGAAAGCGAAACCTTCTTCTTTAGTTTTAGCACTTGATACGATAGTGATAGCAAGTCCGAATACGTCTTTGATATCTTCGTCTGCGGTTTCTGGGAAGATTGTGTGTTCTTTGATACCGATAGTTGCGTTTCCAATACTATCTACTACAGAGCGGTTAATACCTCTGAAGTCTTTAGTACGAGGTAATGCTACGTTGAAAAGCTTTTCTAAGAAAGAATACATACGGTCTCCACGTAGAGTTACAGTTACACCCACAGGATCACCTTGACGAATTTTGAAAGAAGCGATTGATTTCTTTGCTCCTCTTTTTGAAGGTTTTTGACCTGTGATTTTTGCTAAACGATCAGCGATTTGGTCATTCTTCTTGTTATCTTTCTTCATCATAGTTCCAGTTCCAACGTTAATTACAACTTTTTGTAATTTTGGAGCAGACATTTGGTTTTTATATCCGAAAACTGGTTTCAAAACTTGGAAAGCCTCACTATTTTTTTCTTTTACGGTTAAGTGTTTCATAATTAAATTTCTTGATTACTTTTCTTTGCAATACGAACAAATTTATCTCCAACTTTTTTCTTGCCGATACGAGAACCTACTCCCTTTTTAGGATCAACTATCATCACATTTGAAACATGCATAGGCATAGCTAGAGTTATAGTAGTACCCTTTTCACCTTGACGGCGAGGTTTTTGATGCTTTTTGTACATATTCAAACCTTCGACAATAACTTTGTCTTCCTTTGGTAAAGCTTTAATTATCTTACCTTTTTTACCTTTATCTTTACCTTTGATCAATATTACATTGTCTCCTTTTTTTAATTTCATATTTTTAAATTTCTATTTATAACTTTCTTGTTATCTAAAACTTAATGGCTAGTTTAGATAACTTCTGGAGCTAGAGAGATAATCTTTTGGAAACCTTTCTCTGCTAGTTCGCGTGGAATTGGACCGAAGATACGACCCGCTTTTGGATCTTTCTTTCCTTTATCTAAAATTACCACAGCGTTATCATCAAAACGAATATATGAACCATCTTTACGGCGGTATGCATTACGAGTACGTACTACAACAGCTTGATGAACATCCTTCTTTTTTACTGCTTTACGAGGAGTTGCTGTTTGTACAGAAATAACGATGATTTCACCGATATTTGCATATCTCTTTTTTGAAGAGCCTAAAATCTTAAATACTCTTCCTATAGTACCTCCTGCATTATCTGTTATTTTAACTAAACTTCTATCTTGTATCATATAATTTAAATTATTCTACTACTATAAATTTTTTATCTTTTGAAATAGGACGAGTCTCAGCCAAGAAAACCTTGTCCCCTTTATTATATTTATTATTCTCGTCGTGAGCTTTGTATTTCTTGCTTACTTTATAGAATTTTCCGTATTTAGGATGCTTTACGAAACGAGAAACAGAAACAACAACAGTCTTGTCCATTTTATTAGACACTACTACACCAGAAAGCAAACTTTTTGCTTTTCCTTCTTTCTTTATTTCTTTTTCATTTGTTGTTTTCTTTGCCATATACTATTTATTTTTATTATTTTTACTTAATTCTGTCAAGATACGAGCGATTTTTTTCTTTAAATTCTTTTGCTCTTTTGTATTCTTTGACTTTGGGTTCAATTTATTCCACTTAAGATCATAAAGCTCTTTTTGCAACTTTGTTAAATCTTCAGTTAAGTTTTCTTTTTTCAATTCTTTCTTTGCCATAAAATTATTTGTTTACTCTTGCTATAATTCTTGTTTTTAGAGGGAGCTTACTTCCTGCTTTTCTTAGAGCTTCGCGAGCTGTGTGTTCATCTACTCCATCAACTTCAAAAATTAAACGACCTGGTAATACTTCTGCACAATATCCTTGTGGATCTCCTTTACCCTTACCCATACCTACTTGAGCAGCTTTTTGAGTATAAGGACGGTCTGGGAAAACACGAATCCAATACTTACCAGTCTTAGTCAAAGTACGAGATACTACTTTACGCGCTGCTTCTAATTGATTAGAACGAATACGAGCTTCAGTTTCTGCTTTAAGTCCAAAAGATCCAAAAGCGAGTTTTGTACCTCTTGTTTCTGCGGTAACCTTTTTAGGGTTAGTACGCTTGCTGTGCCATTTTCTAAATTTTACTTTTTTCGGTGTAAACATATATTTAAATTAATTATATTGTAGTAAATTTATTCTACTATTTATTCTTTGCAAAAACTTTACCTCTATAAATCCAAACTTTAATACCGATAACTCCGTAAGCGAGGGTTGCTCTTTCTCTCTTGTAATCAATATCAGCACGGAAAGTTTGAAGTGGGATAGAACCTCTTTTTAGTTCTTCAGAGCGAGCAATTTCTGCTCCTCCTAAACGACCACCTAAAACTATACGAGCTCCTTCTACTCCTGGCGCTTGCATAACTTTATCTAAAACTTGCTTCATAACGCGACGGTAAGGCATTCTTTTCTCTAAACCTTCAGCAATCATATAAGCCACGATAGATGCGTCTGCTTCTGGATTAGTTATTTCTACAACTTCTAGTTTTAAATCTAAAGGACGAGGAAGACCTAATTTATCAATTTTTTTCAAAATATCTTCTTTGAGTTTTGTAGCTCCTTCACCGTTTCTACCGATAAGTAAACCTGGGCGAGAAGTTTTAATTATAAAACGAGTAGTTTTTTGATTTCTTTCGATTTCTAAAGAAGATACGTAAAGTCCGCGTAATTTCTTTTCTAAATATTCACGTAATAAAACATCCCCTTTTAGGAATTTTTTATAATCTTTCGGATCAGCAAACCAGCGAGATTTCCAGTCTCTAAGAATTATCAATCTATGTGCATATGGATGTACTATTTTTGACATATTATTTTTCTACTTTTTTAGTTGCTGTCTTTTTTGCAACCTTTTTACTTGCTAATTTTTTAACTTTTGAAATTTTTTCACCTAAAACTACAGTCAAATGACTTGTTCTTTTGTTGATTCTTGCTCCACGTCCCATAGCACGAGGCATCATTCTTTTCATTACTATACCTTTATCTACTCTTAGTTCTTTGATGAAAAGATTTGCTTCATCTACTCCTAAAACCTTTGCATTCGCTACTGCTGATTTAATTAATTTTTGGATTGGTAAAGAAGCACGCTTTACTAAAAAGTCTAACTCTAAAATAGCGTCTTCTATCTTTTTACCTTTTACTAAATTCGCTACTAAACGAACTTTTCTAGGACTTTGTCTGTAATTTTTTAAAAATGCTTTCATTTGATTTATTGTTTTTATTAAATATTTTTAGATGCAAAATTATTTCTTCTTAGCTCCTGCTGCTCCAGCGTTAGCTGTAGCTGCTTTTGCTTGAGCTATTTCGGCTTCTTTCTTCTTTTGCTCTAATTCTTTTTGCATTTTACCTCCGTGCTTAGTAAATTTCTTTGTAGGAGAAAATTCACCTAATTTGTGACCTACCATATCTTCAGTTACTAAAACTTCGATATGGACTTTACCGTTATAAACACCAAAAGTAAAACCTAACATCTCAGGTGAAATAACAGCCGCTCTTTTCCAAGTTTTTATCATTGGAGTTTGTAGAGGGTTTTTACCTGCTATTTTCTTTAATAGTCTCTCGTCAACATTTATTCCTTTTTTGATTGATCTTGTCATAATTTATATAAATAAAAAGCTCTAAAGCGAGCTTATACTATACTAACAAATTTAAAAATAAAGTCAACTACTCGCCAATATACCCTTGATTTTATTACTTCAAATAAAAAACCCGCTTTTTTTGAAATTATTTTTATAATATTTTTTAAAATAAAAAAGCCCTATGTTCTAAGGCTTTCGTTGTTTCTTGATAGCAATTGAAAATATTTATTTTGCCAATCTTCTACATTTTTAAGAGCTTTTTCTAATTTTTCTTCAAGCTCTTTAATTTTTGGATTTTCTTTTTTGGAACGCTTCCAGGAAGAGAGCTCCTCTTTAGACATCTTTTGAAATCTTAAAAGACGATTTTCCAATTCAGCAATGTAGGAAATATTTTTCCCATTTTCTATCTTAATTTTTTTAAGTTCTTCTTCAAGTAATTGAATTCCCTCACTTTCAGGGTGATTTCTTTTAATCTTTAAAAGAATCTTATCAAGATAAGGATCCTCTATTGTAAATCCCTTTTTAGTTTGTGATTTTCCCATGAATAACAATTTTTATTGACTTTAACACAAAAATACATTTTTGTAAACAAAAAACCACTAGTTTTGCTAGTGATTTTTGTTTTTTATAGTAAAATCTTCATTTTTTATCGCTGTATTCTTGCAAAAACTATATCATTAGTTACAGCATCGAATAAAAGATGTAATCCATTTAAATCAAAAACCCTACCTAATTTTAATTCAACATTTCCTGTCTTTAGATCAATAAATTCATAATAAAATATGTCACTAGTTAATCTTTTTTCAACCTTTCCTGTTTTTCTATCAGTAATAACTTCTTCGTAAACTTTAGTTGCTAGATTTTCCTTTCGATTATTGTCATCCAGAAAATAAAATTTATGTGCAGGAACATATGGGCAAGGTGTCGGATTAGGATCATTAGGAATAGGGTCGCATGGGTAATAAATTGCTTGTGACTCACCATAATAACCATCTAGTTTTTTGCCATTTCTTCATAAGAAAAAACCGGTTTTAAATCCAACACCTCGGGCCATAAATGTCCGATTATTGTTAATTTATCATCACTTGGTATTATTACAATATTTTTATTTAAGAAATCATTTTTTTCTTTATTGTATTCTAATACATTTATATTAGTTTCAACTTTTAATCCAGATGATATAAACACACCGTTTTTAGAAAAAATATTTTTTCCACTAATATTTAGTTTATCATAGGAATTTAAACCGAAGAAATCTTTATTTTTATAGAGAAAATCTTTGTAATTTGTTGCGATTTCAAAAGCAAAAGTTTGTTTATATTTATTATGATCCTGTAAAAAATCCTCAGTTGACTTGCCTAAATGTATTTTTTTTATTAAATCTTTATTTGTGGTTTCAATCTTTTTTATGAATCCGTACTCGTTTAAATCAACTGTCCAGTCTTTTCCATTTAGTAAAATAAAATCTTGGACTCGTTTTTGTATTTCTTTTTCATTGAGTTTTTTATAAACTGAAGTTTTATAATAAGAAGGAGTAGTTTCTAGTTTTTCCTTCACATTAGATATATCTATGAATTTATTTTGGTCATAAAAATCTTCTGTAATTTTAGTATCGTTTAGATTATTTTTTATAGAAGAATTGTCATTTATTTTAATAATTTTATCTTTAAATTTAAAAAAAATTACTAAAATTATTACAAAAACAGAAATCAAAACTATGCTTTTTTTCATGTTATTAATTATAACATAACATAAAAAATAAATTATTGAGGTAATTTTTAAGCAATTATTTATTCTTCACAGAATATATTTTTAATAGGTTTATCTATTGGTTTTGTACCAGAAACATCACTACAAAAATAACCTTCTTCATTCTCTAGCTTTACCGCAAAAGCCCAACCTTTATCTGGGACACTAAAACAATACATTTCTTTTATATTTTGTTCTTTTAAACTGTTCAAGGTAGTAGCAATATTTTCTGAGTAACCATTATTACCGGGATTAAACAAAGAACCTGATACAGGAGCAAAACAATCTCCATTATTTTCAACTGCTCCATAGCCAACTTTATCATATAAAATATTTGCTGTCGTAAAAACAGAAGCCACAGTTTGTTTTATATAAAGATCTATTTCTTTTTTGGAAACCGATTTTTCAGGTACAACAAGTTTTAATTCATCTGGGCCTAGAATATAAGGAATATTACTTAAAACTTGAGGGTTTTTATCTACATATTCAATATATGAATTTTCTTGTTTTTCAATAGAAATAAAACCGAGTTCTTTTAAAAAATAAAGAGTGAAGAATAAATATAATATATTGAAAATGATAATTATAATTGAAGTAATTATATTTAACTTTCCGTATTTATTTTTTCTAAAAATTATACCTATAATTAATTGAGGTAATGATAATAAGAAAATTATATTTAAGGCTATTGATGATGTATTTAACAATAAAACTAAAAGCCCTTTTGAAGTATCACTATGTGGTAAAAATCCAAGCAATACTCTTGCAATGAGAAAAATAAGAATAGCAAAAGAAATTACAAAAAATATTATCTTTTCTATGCCTAGTCGATTTAGTGAAGAAAATGCTTGATTTAAATCCTCCTGACTCCATCCTTCTTTCATTAAATTTTCTTGAATAACTTCTTCTTTTATCCCCTTCGCTTTTTCTTCTTTAACATATTTAATTAATTCTTCTGTAATCATTAATCTAATTATAACCAAACAAAACAAAAACCACTAGTTTTGCTAGTGATTTTTGTTTTAGAATTATTTCTTTTTACCAACTTTTCTTCGAGATACGATGAATACGTTTGAGTATTTCTTAGGAGTACGAGTTTTGCGTCCACCTGTAACCTTACCCCAAAGAGTTTTAGGTCTCTTAGTACCGCGACCTTGACGGCCTTCACCTCCTCCGTATGGGTGATCTACTGGGTTCATAGCAGTACCACGAACCTTAGGACGAATACCCTTCCAACGTGAACGTCCAGCTTTACCGAAGTTTACTAAGTGATGCTCTTCATTTGAAACTGTACCAATACAAGCCCAAGCATTTTCAGAAACTTTACGAACTTCTGAAGATGGCATTTTAAGTGAAGTATAACCTTCAGCATTCGCTACAACTTGAGCAAAGATACCAGCAGAACGAGCTATTTTAGAACCTGTACCTGCTTTGATTTCAGCGTTATATACAAAAGTACCTACTGGAATATTCTTTAAAGGAAGTCTATTTGCTGGAGTTAAAGAAGCTTTTTCAGATACTATGAAAGTTGTACCTGGCTTTACGTCTTTTGGTAAAACTACATATCTCTTTTCACCGTCTTTATAAACTGCAAGTCCAATAAAAGCACTGCGGTTTGGATCATATTCAACAGTTTTAATAACTGCAGGAATATCTTTTTTATCATATTTAAAATCAACATCACGATAAAGTCTCTTGTGACCTCCTCCACGATGTCTTGAAGTAAGACGACCAGCGGAATTTCTTCCCATAGCTCTTTTGAAACCTCCTGTTAAGGATTTTTCTGGAGCTACTTTTGACAACACACCTTTATAGGTAACAGTTGTCATTTGTCTTCTTGATTTACTTGTAGGTTTGTATGTTTTCATATCTTTATAATTATGCTATTTCTATTTTATCTCCCTTTTTTAAATATACATACGCCTTTCTACCACCTTCTTTTAAAGAAGTTTTATAACGAAAAGAAGTTCTTTTCTCTGGCATATTCACAATATTGACTTTAACAGGGGTAACTTTAAAAAGTGAAAAAATTGCTTTTTTAACTTCATTCTTAGTTGCACTTTTACCTACATCAAAAGTATAGATATTTTGCTCGTAAGCAAAAGATGCTTTTTCAGTTACTCTTGGATTTTTAATTATTTCTTTATCGTTTTTCATATTATTTATTTCTTCTTCCAGCTAAGAATTTAACACTTTCTTCCGCGTTTTCAATCACTAAATATTTATGATTTAAAACATCAAGCGGATTTAAGTTTTTTACGAAAACTAAATCAAGGGCTGGTAAATTTCTAAAGCTTTTAACTTTATTATCTTCTTTATCAAATAAAGCAGTTAATAATTTTGGTTTTTTGGAAGTAGCTAATTTGTCGTCTTTTAGGATTTTAGCAATATTTTCTAAAACAACTTCTGCATTTTTAGTTTTCAATTCTGTCATTGCTAAACTATCTATAAATAGTATTTCTCCGTCTTTTAATTTACGAGAAAGTACTGAGTATAAAGCTTCAGCACGCATTTTCTTTGAAATTTTTCTGTCGTAATTTTTCTCTGAAAGTGGACCGTGAGTCACACCTCCCCCTACCCAGATAGGTGAACGAGTAGATCCATGACGAGCACGTCCTGTACCTTTTTGTTTCCAAGGTTTGCGACCACCTCCACGTACTTCTCCACGATCTTTAGTATCTGCAGTACCACTACGTGCGTTAGAACGCATAGATTCGACTACTTGGTGAACTAAATCACTTCTCCATTTTGCACCGAAAACATTTTCCGGCAAATTTATAGAGCCTACTTCTTTTCCTTTTTGGTTGTAAATCTTTGCTTCCATATTTTAATTATATATTTCTACTAAACTTCCAGTAACACCAGGGATAGCTCCCTTCAAAAGAATTAAGTTGTTTTCATTATCAAGCATAACTACTTTTAAATTCTTTTGGGTGATTCTGTCAGAACCTGTACGACCAGCCATACGCATACCTTTCGGTACGTGAGTACGAAGACCTCCACCGATACTACCTGGTTCGCGTTCTGAGTGCTTTTGACCGTGAGTTCGAGGTCCTCCAGCGAATCCATGACGTTTTACAACACCTTGAAAACCTTTACCTTTTGAAGTACCAGATACCATTACCTTATCACCAACTGCAAGCATATCGAATACATTAAGAGTATCGCCTACTTTATATTTCTCTACTTCATCAGTATGAAATTCCTTTAAGACTTTAAAAGAACCTAAATCTTTCATATGACCTTTTAATGGTTTTGAAATATTTTTTGTTTTTCTCGTGCCAAAACCAACTTGAATAGCATTGTATCCATCAGTTGCTTTAGTCTTGATTTGAGTTACTATCATCGGTGAAGTAGAAATAGCGGTCACAGGTACCACTACACCATCTTCGGTGAAGTACTCAGTCATTTTTTCTTTTGTTCCTAAAATAAATTTCATTTTGTCTTTCATTGATTTATAATTACATCATTTTAACATCAATATCAACTCCTGAAGGTAAAGATAAGTTAGTCAAAGACTCAACTATGTTAGCGCCAGGATTTATAATATCGATTAATCTTTTGTGAACTCTGATTTCAAATTGTTCTCGTGCATTTTTGTAAACAAAAGAAGCTCTGTTTACTGTATATTTTTTTATCTCAGTTGGTAGAGGTACTGGTCCTAGAACTTTACCATCATAACGTAGTGCGGTATCGATGATTTGTTTTACAGAAGAGTCTAAAATCTTACTATCGTAAGCACGAACTCTTATACGCAAAACAACATCTCCCCCTTCCTTTTTGGTAGCTTTAGGTACTTTAATAGTAGCCTTTTTTGAACCTGTCTTCTTTTTTGTTTCTGTGTTTGCCATATTTTTTAGGCGTTAGTATTGGTATAGATTAATTATTAATTAATCTATACCAACTAATCGCTAATACTATCCTAATATTTTTGTAACAACTCCTGCACCAACAGTTTTACCTCCTTCACGGATAGCAAACTTTTGTGATTCTTCAAGAGCTACTGGAGTAACTAATTTAACTGTAATCTTAACATTGTCTCCAGGCATAACCATTTCCTTTCCTTCTTCTAACATAACTTCACCAGTTACGTCTGTTGTACGGATATAGAATTGAGGTTTATAACCTTTGAAGAATGGAGTGTGACGACCACCTTCTTCTTTCTTTAATACATAGATTTCAGCTGTGAAATTATCATGAGGAGTAACTGTACCTGTCTTTGCTAGAACTTGTCCACGAGTAATGTCTTCTTTCTTAAGACCACGTAGCAAGATACCTGCATTGTCTCCAGCCATACCTTCTTGGAGGTTTTTGTTGAACATTTCGATACCTGTAACTGTAGATTTTACAGTTGCTTTAATACCAACGATTTCAACTTCTTCACCTACTTTAACAACACCTCTTTCGATTTTACCAGTAACAACAGTTCCACGTCCTTCGATTGAGAAGATATCTTCTACAGGCATAAGGAAAGGTTTTGCTATATCACGTTCTGGAACTGGGATATAAGTATCAAGAGCGTTTGTTAATTCAAGGATTTTCTTTGCCCATTCGTCTTCAGCTGAAGTAGCTTCAAGACCTTTTAGAGCTGATCCACGGATTACAGGAGCACCTGCGCCGTCGAAACCTTGTTTTGTTAACAATTCACGGATTTCTTCTTCAACTAGGTCGATCATATCTTTATCATCAACCATATCACATTTGTTAAGGAAAACGATAATCTTTGGAACACCAACTTGTTTAGCAAGCAAAATGTGTTCACGAGTTTGTGGCATTGCACCGTCTGTTGCAGCAACTACTAAAATAGCACCGTCCATTTGGGCAGCACCTGTGATCATGTTTTTGATGTAGTCAGCGTGTCCTGGAGCATCGATGTGAGCATAGTGACGAGTGTCTGTTGAGTACTCGTTGTGAGAAATGTTAATAGTAATACCACGAGCTTTTTCTTCTGGGGCATTGTCAATATCATTAACACCTTTCATCTTAACTTGCTTACCTGCTAGGTTAAGACAGTTTAGGATAGCTGCTGTTAATGTTGTTTTACCGTGGTCAACGTGACCGATAGTACCTACGTTTACGTGAGGTTTATCTCTTTTAAATTCTTCTGCCATATATATTTTCTTTAATAATTAGGGCTTAATCCACGAGAAGTAAAAAGCTCTAACTACTAATTATATAAATTATTAATAATATTAAGTTTGGTGACTAACCAAGCTTTTTTATAAAATTACCAACTAAAAAACTGCGAAAGTGCAGTTGTTTCTATATTAACAAATTTAAAAATAAAGTCAAATTGTGAATAAATTAAAATGCCAGGTTTTAGAATAATCTAAAACCTGGCTAAATCTTAAGGCAAGCTAAGTTGTTGTTTTAAAGAAAACATAGCATTATTATAAAGCTTTTGAGCCAAAATCGGCTTTTTCTGCTTTATATTAAAAATTCTTTTATTAATTTCAGGAATCTTATTTTCCTTGAAAAATAAAGAAATCTGGTTGTCATCCATTAATGGAACATACAAACAGTCTCCTGTTCTGTAAAAAAATAATTTTAAAAAATCTTCAAAAATTAAAGCATTTCTAGGTACTCCTAACTTGTCTTTAAGTAATGAATAGGCTGCGTTTTTGGTGTAAACACCATCGTTTTTACTTAACATAATTACATGTTTTAAGTTTTAAAAAAGAATTATTTCAAAATTAGCTTACCATATATAGGTAAAAAGTAAACCTGGCAAATTATTTAATCAATATCTTCATAGACTTTATAATAAGCGAAACCTAAATTTTCCTTATGATTCTTAAATTCCATCACTTCAACTACTTCTACTTTGGATGTTTTTCGGTCTTGAATTACAAGCAAAGTAGCTATTTTAATATCAAATTCGGTTTTTTTATCAATTTTTAGTTGTTTTTCAGCTTTTTTATTATTATCTTTCGTATCAGGTAAAGATAATTCATACGTATCAGTAAAAAACTCAAATAAAAGTTTTCCACCACTAGAATTTTTAACGTCTTTAACATTGTCTAAAGCAATTGGGGGAATTTGATTTTTTTGGATATATTCATCCAAAAAATACATATTTTCCTGGGAACAGGAATTGAATAATTCCCTTTCCCAGGCAATATATTTTTCTATTTCTTTTATCCAATAAATTGGAGGTTTATTGTCATAGAAAGAATCCCCAATTATTTTGGTTTTTTGCTGAATCCGTTCTTGATCCTGCTTACTATCTTTAATCAAAAGAATATTTTCTTTAAACAAAAGAAAGAATTTTTTTGTGAGCTTAATAATTAAAATTAACATATTTAATTTTTAAAGGTACAATATAATTTATATCAAATAAATGATAACACATTTTATTGAAAATGTAAATCTAGTGCAACGAAATACCTATAATATATTAACTATAAATAAAGGACATTCATATTTATGAATGTCCTTTAGAAAGTTTATATTATCTATTCATGATATCGCTAATGATTTTACCGTCAGCCATTTTGATAGTCCGATCTGCGAGTTTAGCATACTCTTCTTCGTGAGTGACCATAACGATAGTTTGGCCTTCTTTGTTTAAAGCAAGGAAAGCTTCCATTACTTGATGAGAAGTTTCAGAATCAAGGTTAGCGGTAGGTTCATCCGCAAAGATAATCTTAGGATCGTGAGCAATAGCGCGAGCTATCGATACGCGTTGCTGTTGACCTCCTGAAAGAGCACTAGGTAGATTATTCATTCTATCTAAAAGCCCGACTTTATCTAAAGCTTTTTTAGCTTTTTCTTCAGCAGTCTTATTATCATAACCTTGCATTAAAAGAGGTAGCATGGTGTTTTCAAGCGCAGTCAAAGAAGGCATAATTGCATAGTCTTGAAAGATATATCCTAAATCATCGAGACGAATCTTGGTTCTTTCTCCTTCATTACGATCTACGCACTCTTTACCGTCTATATAAACTTCTCCTGAAGTAGGTAAATCGAGTAAACCAAGTTGATAAAGCAAAGTTGATTTACCGCTCCCCGATTTCCCTGTGATAGTCAAAAATTGTCCGTTCGGTACGCTAAAAGATAAATTATTTAAAGCAATAATTTGCGAATCTCCACTTTGAAATATTTTTGTTAAATTTTTTGTTTCAATCATTTTATCTTCCTAAGATTGCTGATAATGTATTTTGCTTGATAACCATTCTAGCTGGAATATAACCGGCTATCATTGTAGTTACAAGGAGTATAAAAGCCCGAGTCAAAGTTCCTGATAAAGTAGCTACGAGTATACCGTCTGAGAATGGAAAATCGATAGGGTTATCCGTGAAATAAGGTTTTATCATACCAAAAATCAAAACCATACCTACGATAATACCGAGAGATGCATAAATCGTCGCTTGATACATATAAGAAAAGAGTATGGCTTGCTTGTTAATACCGATACCTTTTAGAATTCCGATATAGCGACGGCGAGTAATAGCGTTAACGAAAATCACGATAAAGATAGTAATAGACGCTACAACTAAACCAATACCCGAGATAGCGCTACCTAAAATCCCGAAGGTTGCTTTAATATCTTTCAAGAATTTAGGAAAAGCTTCTTCGGCAGTTTGGACCCGAGCGTATTCTCCTACTCCACTATCAATCAAAAATTGCTTTGCGACGTTAGGATCGAAATTCGGTTGTAATTGAATAGCTATAGAACCAGCATTTAAATCAGTTTGATTAGATAGTTTGCGTGCTTCAGAAGCGAGCATCACTACTGAGAAATCGAAAGTGTCCACTTTAGAACTCAAAATTCCTTTTACAAAATATTCTTTACTTGTATTTCCGGAAGTTAATTTAACTCGGGAACCTACGTTTGTGTTTTTTAAACTTTCAAAACCCGGAGCATCGATAGGAGTAAATTCATAAAGAAAGTTTTTACCGATTAAGATACTATCAGCGTCGTTCTCATTTAAATATTCTCCTCTAAGTACGAATTTAGAAACTCCAGAAAATTTATCTTCGAGTTTAGGATCAATACCAAGTATAGGAGCTCCAGCTCCCCCCTTCTTCTCTCCAGGCTTAATAGTTTCTCTATAGGTATCTTCGACACGAGCGGAGCCTCCGTATCTAACAGTATGATTTCTATATCCTGGCATAGTTTTAACTATCTCTTCAACTAAAGGAGTTTGTAAAATCAAATTACGATTTAAGAATGGAGAAATTATCAAGTCCCCAATCGCGTACTTCTTCTGAGCATCTTCGGAACCTTGAATAAGCCCGATCAAAATTCCAGAAACTACAACCAGATTTAGGAAAGTCAAAGTCATAACAGCTACGATTAGCATCGTAGTCCATTTATTAGCCCGAAGTAGTTCTCTTTTTGCTAAAAACCAACCTACAGCTATATTTCTTCCGAATGAATTTTTACTATTAATATGCATTATTTTAATTTAGGTAAAACTATTTTATCTTCTTTGTTAATTCCGTTTACAATTTCAATAGTATTTCCGTCACCAATATTACCAGTTAACACTAAAACTTCTTCGTATTTTTCTTTTTTAAGATTAGTGATTTTGTTTAAGTAAGTTTTACCATCTTCTTTCTTTATCAAACTTGCTTCTGGCACAGAAATAACATCATTTTTCTCGAAAGTAGTGATTACAATCTCAGCATTCATACCTGGTCTAATATTTGAATCATTACTATCTAAGAAAACTTTAATTTTATAATTCACTACTCCGTCTTTAGTATCAGAAGAAGGATCTATATGAGAAACTTTACCGGAAAAAATATTATTTACTCCTAAAGCGTCAAAGGTAATATCAACTTTTTGATCAAGTTTGATATTTTTAATATTAGATTCGTTAATTAAAGCTTCTACGTACAGATTAGAAACATCTTCCAAGACTAAAGCTGGTTTTGAAATATCTACGATTTCACCGTATTTAATATCAACTTTAGTTATAGTTCCTTCTTCAGGAGCACGAATAATTGTATCTTCGTAATTAGCGAGCGCTTGAGACAAGCTTGCACGAGCAGATAATACCTCAGCTTCTCCTAAAGCAATCTCAGAAGGTCTAGCGGAAGCTACTTTTAAAGCAAGTTCAGCTTCTCTTTGAGCTACCAAGGATTCTGCAGAAGACAAAGCGCTCTCACGAGTTTTCAACGCAGAATTATAAGCATTTTCATTTGCTAAATAATCACTAGCTTTTTTATTAGGAATATCAATCACAAAAGTTGAAGGTGCGAGATTAGTTGTAGAACTAAACAATAGGTATAATCCGGAATCCCCTATTTTTTGAGGATTAGTAGTATTTACATAACCAGTACTAGTAGCCAAACCTGAAGTTGAGAAAGTTAAACCTGCGCCAGTATTATAAATACTTACAGTTATTCTACCCTCTTTACCGAGAGCATAAGTACCGCTTACGGTCGGAGCTGTGCGAGTATCATTTATATTTTCAGAAACTGCTTCTAAACTAGAATTCAATAACTTATTGTATGCATTACTAACTAGAGTATCTTGAGTGTTTTTTGTATTAGCTAAATCAGTCTTCGCATTATTCAAAGCTACTTTTGCTAAAGTTATTTCTTCACTAGTAGCACCTTCTTTGATCTTTTGTAATTTTGCTTCTGCTAATGCTACTCCGGCACGAGCTTGAGCCACAGAAGCACCTTCGCTTCCAGAAGACAAAGTTGCTAGAATTTGACCTTTTTTAACTTTATCACCCACCGCAAAGTTAACTGATTTTACCGTACCAGCTTTTTTAAAAGATAAATCTAAATCTACCTTTGAAGTCACCACGCCGGTTGCTTTCACAGTTTCTACTAATTTACCATAAGTAGGATCGATAATAGTTAATTCTTCTTTGTCTTTTCTAAAAACAAAAAACAAAATTACTAAAACTAAAATACCTAAAATCCATAAATTTCTTTTAACTTTAAAGAAATTTTTAATTATTTCAAATTTTTCTTTCATAATATTATTATACATTTTTTATTAATATAAATAAAATCCCTTCTTTTTAAAGAAGGGATTTTATTTCAAAATTACTTACGAGAATTTATAATCTCTTGAGCTACGTTTTGAGGAACAATATCGTAACGCAAGAATTCCATAGTAAATGAAGCACGCCCTTCAGTCATAGAACGAAGACCTGTCATATAACCGAACATTTCAGATAGTGGTACAACAGCTTTTACAACTTGATTCATACCACGAGCTTCCATACCTTCGATCAAACCACGTTTTGAAGATAAGTTTCCAGCTACATCTCCCATAAATTTATCAGGAGTTACAACTTCTACCTTCATCATTGGTTCTAGGATAACAGCATTTGCTCTCTTACAAGCGTCTTGGATAGCCATACTAGCTGCGATTTTGAAAGCCATTTCGTTTGAGTCAACTTCGTGATAACTTCCATCCCAAAGATCTACAGAAACGTTTACCATTTTGAATCCTGCTAAGATACCGCGATCTAAACCTTCTTTAAATCCTTTTTCACAAGCTGGAATATATTCTTGAGGGATAACACCTCCTTTAATATTGTTAACGAATTCAAAACCTTCACTTCTTTTAGTATTCTTAGGTAAATCAGCAATTTCTTCTTTAGTTAAAGCCACCATAGGTTTAACTTTAATTTTCACGTGACCGTAGTTACCACGACCTCCAGATTGCTTGATATATTTACCTTCTGCTTCACCAGCACCATTAATAGTTTCACGGTAAGCAACTTGAGGTTTACCAACATTAGCCTCCACAGCAAATTCTCTCTTTAAGCGATCTACGATAATTTCAAGGTGAAGTTCTCCCATACCTGCGATAATAGTTTCTCCGGTTTCTTGATCAGTAGAAACTTTGAAAGTTGGGTCTTCTTGAGCTAAACGATTTAACGCCATACCCATTTTCTCTTGGTCAGCTTTAGTTTTCGGTTCAATACGTAGAGAAATAACTGGTTCAGGGAAAACAATACGGTTTAATTCTACTGGTGCATTTTCGTCACACAAAGTATCAGAAGTAATAGTATCTTTAAGTCCTACTGCTGCTGCAATTTCTCCAGCGAAAACTTTCTTTACTTCTTCACGGTCATTAGCATGCATACGCAAAATACGTCCAATTCTTTCTTTAGTTCTTGTACGAGGATTATATACATAACTACCTGCAGTCAAAGTTCCAGAATAAACACGGAAGAAAATAAGTTGTCCTACGAAAGGATCGGCTGCGATTTTAAAAGCTAGAGCAGAAAAAGGTTCAGTATCAGAAGCGTTTCTTACTACTGCTTCTTCGGTATTAGCATCGATACCTGGAATAGGAGGAATATCTGTTGGAGCTGGAAGATAATCTACCACAGCATCAAGTACTAATTGCACTCCTTTATTTTTTAGAGCAGAACCTGCGAAAACTGGGAAAATTTCGTTTGCAATAACTGCTTTTCTTAATACTTTTTTCAAAGTATCTACGTTTGGAGTCATACCATCTAAATATTCAGCCATCAAAGCTTCATCTTGTTCAACTATTTTTTCAACTAATTCTGCATGCAAACCTTCTGCTTCTTTTTTATATTCTTCTGGAATTTCTTTTTCGATAACTTCGTTACCCATAGTACCTTCAAAATAATAAGCTTTCATTTTTAGAAGATCGATAACTCCTTCGTGCTTATCTTCAAGTCCGATAGGAATTTGTACACGAACAGCTTTCTTAGAAAGTCTTTCTAAAATAGTTTTATATGAATGTTCAAAACTTGCACCTGTACGGTCAAGCTTGTTAATGAAACAAATACGAGGCACGTTAGCTTCATCAGCATAACGCCAGTTAGTTTCAGATTGAGGTTCAACACCAGCAACACCATCGAAAACCACCACAGCTCCATCTAACACACGAAGAGATCTTTTAACCTCTACTGTGAAGTCGATGTGACCTGGAGTATCGATAATATTAAAACGGTGTTTAAGCGCCTTATTAGTAAGATCATATGTAGGAGTCCAGAAACAAGTAATAGCCGCAGAAGTAATAGTAATACCTCTTTCGCGTTCTTGTTCCATCCAGTCAGTAGTAGCTGCTCCATCGTGAACTTCACCTATTTTGTGAGACATACCTGTATAATACAAGATACGTTCACTAGTTGTGGTTTTACCGGCATCGATGTGAGCGATAATTCCGAAATTTCTAACTTTTGATAAAGGATAATCTCTTTCCATATGATTTTATATAATTTAATAAATTACTTAATAATAAAAAAAGCGCTTGTGCACTTAGCTAAACTATATAACATAAACACTTTTTTTGCAAACCCTAAAAACTGTATTCTACAACAAATAAAAAAGCCGGAACTAGTCCGGCATTATTCAAAATTTAAAATACTCGAAAGGAATATAAACTTCTGCGTAGTTTAAACTTTTTACAAAAGTTTTTAATACAGGCAAAAGAAGGCCGTTTGTATTTTCTGTGGTAATGAACAATTGGTGGTTTTCTTGACCACCAAGCCAATGGTTTGGTTTTTGTTCAATAAAATCTTTATTTAATACATGAACAGACCTGATGTTTAACTGAATTTTTTTAATCTGATTTTTCTGACTATAAAAATATCCAGGTATTTCAAGAATATCATGTCTTAGAGAAACTAAATGAGTTTCTTCGAAAAGAAACTTGGCTTTTTCAAACCTGTCTTTATCTCCTATATCAAGACGGTTTTTTTGAGTAGGCATAACCGGAACACCACAATGCCCACAATGATAAATCCCCCGCAATGATTCTTCTGCACCGTTGTGATAAGTAAAAGAATGCGTGATTTTTGTAATTTCCCCAGAAAAATTACAAACAGGACAATTATTATTAGTCTCCAGTTCTATAATTTTAAAATTACACATAATATTTGGTTTTAAAAGATTAAAAAGAATTTGATTTCCCCTTTACCTTAACCTAAAACTAAACAAAAAGCAAAGCGTCGCCCGAAGGGCGACGCTTTTGAGTTTCTCTTATATATATTACCAAGCGAAGTGAGCGAAAGCTTTGTTTGATTCTGCCATTTTGTGAGTATCTTCTTTCTTCTTAACAGCAGCACCTTCGTTCTTAGAAGCTAGTATTAATTCATCAGCAAGTTTCATATGTACAGGACGTCCTTTACCCTTACGAGCTGCATCACGAATCCAACGCATAGCGAGAGCAAGTTTACGAGAAGCTGAAACTTCACGAGGAACTTGATAGTTCGCACCTCCGATTCTCTTTGAACGAACTTCAGTAGTTGGTCCAGCATTTCTCATAGCTAGGTCAAAGATTTCTAAAGGATTAGGATTTCCAGTCTTTTCTTTGATAACTTCGAATGCTCCGTAAACTACGTTGCGAGCAGTTTCTTTCTTGCCGTGAAGCATCATGTAGTTGATAAACTTTTCTACTTTTTCAGAATTATATACTGAATCCTTCCCTACTATATTTCTATTTTTTACTTTTCTTCTCATATTTTTATTTTAGGTTTAAAATTTTCAGGCTTGGCCTTACTCCTAATATTAATAATTATTTTTTAGCGTCAGCTTTTGGCTTCTTGTTACCGTATAGAGATCTACCTTGACGTCTCTTTTCAACTCCTTGAGTATCTAGAACTCCACGAACTATATGATAACGAACTCCGATCAAGTCCTTCACACGGCCTCCACGTAGCATAACTACTGAGTGCTCTTGCAAATTGTGACCTTCACCTGGAATATAAGCTGTTACTTCCATACCGTTAGTCAAACGTACACGAGCGATCTTACGAAGCGCTGAGTTAGGTTTCTTTGGGGTTGTTGTTGTAACTTTAGTACAAACTCCTCTTTTAAAAGGTGCAGGATAAAATATCGGTGCATTCTTAAGAGTATTAAAACCACGTGCTAAAGCCACAGTCTTAGACTTGCGGACTACTTTTGTTCTATTCTTTTTAATTAATTGATTTATTGTTGGCATTTATTTGTTTTCTATAAAATAAAAGAGTCCAAAGACTCGTAGAAATAATATACTACATACTCAAAAAAAATGCAAATCTATAAACCGTAGCCTGTGAGTAAGGTGAACAAGAACCCTACCAAAGGTCCTAAAAAGTCAGATAAGAAAAATACGAAGATTAAGAAAAAGACTAAAGAATATTGCTCTATAAATTCAATAATATTAGAAAAGGAAGCCGGCAATAATGCAAAAAGTATCTTAGAACCGTCTAGTGGAGGTACAGGAATAAGGTTAAAAATTCCTAAAGCAAGATTAATAATAACGATAGTTGAAAGTATAAATCCTAAATCTTGATCTGGATAATAAGGAAAAACAAAACGTAGAATTAAACCGAAAAAGATAGCGAGTACGAAGTTGACGAAAACTCCAGCCGACGCAACCGCTAAAGTCCCCTTTTTAATATTATTAAAATTCCTCGGATCATAAGGTACCGGTTTCGCCCAACCTATCATAAACGGAGATTTCGTTATAGCGAGCAAGGCCGGTAAAGCGATAGAACCAATAGGGTCTAGATGCGGAATCGGGTTTATAGTCAATCTTCCTAAGTCTTTCGCAGTATTATCTCCAAAATATAATGCAGCATAGCCGTGCGCTACTTCGTGAAGCACTACAGAGAATATTAATATAGCTATATAAAAAATAATTTCTAACATAATTTAACTAAAAGCTAACATATTGCTTTTTGTATAACTATATGATAACATAAAAACACTATGGCGAAAATATGCGCAATTACAAATAAAACAAGTGTTATGGGAGGAGGTTATTCAAACCGCACTCGTGCAACAAAATTCAACCCGACTGGAAAAGTTCGCAAGAATATTAACCTGCAAACAAAGAAGATTTTTGTTCCTGAACTTAATAAAGCTGTTAAAGTTTCAGTTTCTACTCGCGGTCTTAAAACTATCAAGAAAAACGGAGTCTACCCTACTCTTAAAAAAGCTGGATTAATCTAAATAAGCAATAAAAAAACCTCACAATTGTGAGGTTTTTTTATTGCTTATTTTAAGATACGAAAGTTAAAGAATGACCTTTTTTGTCTCCTCTACCTGTACGACCAATACGGTGAACGTAAGTATCGTAATTTTGAGGGATATCGTAGTTAATCACGTGAGATACGTTTGGGATATCAAGTCCGCGAGCTGCGACGTCGGTTGCGATTAGGACGTTTAATTTACCTTCTTTGAAAGCAGCTAAGGTTCGTAATCTTTCACGACTTCTTTTATCTCCGTGAATACCCGCAGCTTTGAAACCTTTACCTCTTAATTCTTTTTCGAGTTCGTCTACTGCGTATTTCATCTCTCTAAAAATTAGAATCTTATCAGTTCCTTCAGAAGCTAAAATTTCACAAAGTTTAGAAAATTTATTTTCTTTATTTATCCGAACTACGTCTTGATCTATATTGCGAGAAGTTTCACCTTTGATAACAGATATAAATACTGGGTCTTTCAAGAATTTAGAAGTTAAAGCCTTGATATCATCTGAGAGAGTTGCTGAGAAGAAAAGAGTTTGCTTGTCAGGATGAGTATTAGATAAAATACTAACCATATCATCTCTAAAGCCCATATCGAGCATCCGATCCGCTTCATCTAAAACTATATTTTTATAATTCGATAAATCTAAAACTTTTCTTTTAATCAAATCCATAACGCGTCCCGGAGTCCCAATAACGAAAGATACTCCTCTTTTGATTTCGATGATTTGTTTATTGATAGGCAATCCTCCTACGACTGATACTCCAAAAAGTCCAGAACCAAAAGCTAGCGAACGAAGTTCTTCTTCGATTTGAATAGCGAGCTCACGAGTCGGCGCAAGCACTAAAACTTTTTCGTTTTTATCTTGCATAACTTTGTTAATAAGAGGAAGCAAGAAAGCTGCAGTTTTACCTGTACCTGTATTCGCTAAACCAAAAACGTCTTTCCCTTCTAAAATAGAAGGTATCGCTTGATCTTGAATAGGGCGAGGCGAAATATAACCCTTGCGAGCAATATTGCTTTGCAGTTTCTCTACGAAAGGAAAATCTATAAAATGATGCTTTGATTCGTAAGGCTTTTCTTCTTTGAATACAGCTTTACTAATAAAGCGAGAGTAATCTATGCGTTCTCCTCTTTGTTTTCTACCTCCACTAGATTTACGAGCACCTCTACGTCCACCTCCAAAAGAAGGTCTCCCAAAAGGTACTTTTTTAGCTCCTCCGAAAGAAGAACTTTTCTTAAAACTTTTTCTCACTGGTTTACCAGCAAAACTTTTACGCGGACCAGACGAAGCTGATTTCGCGCCACTCGGACGAGCCGAGCTGAAACTACGTTTGTTAATCATATTTTTTTGTGTCATGGATATCAATCCTACTAGACACAAAAGCCTTAGATGATTTCCATAATCGTCAGTCTCATTATTATTAAGATTGTCTGCTCGTTTGCAGAACTGAGATTGATACTCAAATATTAGCATTATTACCAAACTTTGTCAAATTTGTGAAGTATTTTATTAAAAGTTAAAATAGAAATATGAATAAACATCCTGACTTATCATATATTGAACTCTTAGAGCATTTACTCGCGAATGGAAATATTAAAACTGATAGAACTGGGACTGGAACTCGGAGCGTGCTCGGTTATCAAATGCGTTTTGATTTGAGCGAAGGCTTCCCTCTCTTAACTACTAAAAAAGTTCCTATCAAAGCGATAATTCACGAATTACTTTGGTTCTTGCGTGGAGATACAAATTTGAAATATCTTGCCGACAATAACGTTCATATTTGGGATGAATGGCCTTATAAGGCATATTTGATTAAGAATAATATCGAAGTCCCGAAAACTGGTAGCGAAGAATGGAATACTGGGATTAAAGAATTTGTCGAACGTATTAAAACTGACGAAGCTTTCGCGAAAGAATACGGAGAACTCGGACCTATTTATGGATATCAATGGAGAGCTTGGCCTACTCCAAGCGGAGGGCATATCGACCAAATTAAAAACGTCATAGAGCAAATCAAAAAATCCCCTGACTCTCGACGGATGATAGTATCAGCTTGGAACGTAGCGGATATAGACGAGATGGCGAAAGCTGGACTTCCTCCTTGTCATTGTCTTTTTCAATTCTACGTCGCAGATGGCAAGCTTTCTTGTCAGCTTTATCAAAGATCTTGTGATACTTTTCTAGGAGTACCTTTTAATATAGCTTCATACGCATTACTCGTTATGATAATCGCGCAAATCTGTGATCTTGAAGTTGGTGAATTTGTTTGGACTGGTGGCGACGTGCATCTATATAGTAATCACGAAGAGCAAGCTCGTCTTCAAATCTCTCGCAAAAACGATATCCGCCCACTTCCAAAAATGAAAATCAATAAAGATAAAAAAAATATTGAGGACTTCGCAATAGAAGATTTTGAATTAACAGATTATAATCCACACGATGCTATCAAAGCACCGATAGCAGTTTAACCCCTTAATCCCCTTATCAGGGGAAATTTATGAAATTATCTATAATAGTAGCAATTGGAGAGAATAATGAAATCGGGCAAAATAATGCTCTTCTTTGGAATATGCCGGAAGATATGAAATACTTCCGAGAAATTACTCGTGGCCATACGGTGATAATGGGCCGGAAAACTTTTGAAAGTATTGGGCGACCTTTACCTAATAGGAGAAATATAATTATAACTAGAGATAAAAGTTTTCAAAGTGAAGGGATAGAAATAACTCATTCTTTAGAAGAAGCTATAGAGAAAGTAAAAGACGAGATTGAGCAAGAAGTTTTTATTATTGGCGGAGCGGAAATCTACAAGCAAGGCATAGATAAAGCAAATAAATTATATATAACTGAAATCAAAGCGACTTTCAAAGATGCCGATACTTTCTTCCCTACTATCGATAAAAATATTTGGGTAGAAATCAAAAGAGAAAATCATACGAAAGACGAATCTAATCCGTACGATTATACATTTGTAGTTTACGAGAGAAAATAATTACGGATCGATATCAGTTTTAACTCGAATAAAAATATCTTTACCGTCTGGGGTTTTGCTTTTCATATATTGACGATTTTTATTAATTTCTATTTTCCTTACTAATTCTTTTTCTAGATCATAACCTAGCATTTCAGAAATACCCAAAAGGAATATCGCAACGTCTGCAAATTCTTCAGCTACCCCCTCTTGATTCTTATTAAATTTCGAAAACGCTTCTGATAACTCTTCGTGAGCACGACAAAATTCTAAAGCAATATCAGTAGTATTAAATCCTTTTTCTGTTTTATTTCGCATTACTTCTTCTTGAAGTTTTTTTAGATCTACCATATTATTGATTCTTATATTTTTGCACTTCTTTATTTATAATTTCTAATTTCACTTTAGCTTTTTTAAAAATTTCTTTACTTATCTTTCCTGCATGATAATCATTCTCTGCTACAACTCGTTCAATACCGACATTAATAATACTTTGAGCGCATTTATAACAAGGCACCATTTTACAATACAAAGTAGAACCTAAGAGAGCGACTCCGCTCCGAGCTGCGTTATTAATCGCGTTTTGTTCCGCATGAGCAGTTCGAATACAATGCATAGATTTAGTTCCGTCTTCATGAACAACAGTATGCATTTGATGCCCAGCTTCATCACAGTGAGGAAGTCCTATAGGCGAACCAACATATCCAGTAGTAAGTATTCTTTTATCTTTAACTATAACTGTACCGGCTCTGCCCCGATCACAAGTCCCCCGAGTCCCAACTAGTTTAGCAAGTTCTAAAAAATATTCATCCCAAGAAGGTCTTTTATAATCACTTTTAGTAACTTTTTTCATAATATAAATATACTATTTCCAAATAAAAAAAGCCAACAAAAGTAAAGAGCCTCGCGTACGCGAGGCTCTTTTATCTTTAGTTTTAATTTATTAGTCTTTAACTTCGATTCCCATACTGCGAGCAGAGCCGGCAATGATATTGATTAATCCTTCGTCGTCTTTCGCATTAAGATCAGCAGCTTTTTTCTTACCGATTTCTAAAGCTTGAGCGCGAGTGATTTTACCAACTTTACTTGTAGCATTCTTGCCTGAACCTTTAGGTATACCAGCAGCTTTAAGGATTAAACCTGTAGCTGGAGGAGTTTTAATCACGAAATCATAAGTACGATCTTCATAAACTGAAATCTTTACTCCAACCTTGTCTCCCATCATCTTTGAGGTAGCTGCGTTGAATTTAGTAACGAAATCTCCGATATTAATACCTGCTTGTCCAAGTGCCGGTCCAAGAGGTGGAGCAGGAGTAGCTTTACCTGCCTCTATTTCTAACTTTATCTTTTTGGTAATTTTCTTTGACATATATTTATCTAATTAATTTACTTAATATATACTATATTTTCTTAACTTGCAAGAAGTCTAATTCGACCGGGGTTTCACGACCGAACATAGAGACTAATACTTTTACCTTACCTCTATCTTCTTCTACTTGACTCACCTTGCCTTCTAAATCTTTAAACGGTCCGTCTGTAATCAATACCATTTCATCTATAGCGAGGTCTATCTTATGCTTTACTTGACCTCCATCCATCTTCTTGAACAAGAAATCAACTTCATCTGGACGTAAAGGAACTGGATTTACTCCTGCTCCTACGAAACCTGTAACCCGAGGAGTATTTCGTACTACGTACCAAGAATCATCCGTCACAATCATATCTACTAATACATATCCTGGATAAACTTTCTCTTCTGTTTCTACCCGTTTACCAGCTTTAATCTTAATCTTTTTCTCGGTAGGTACTATAACATTAAAAATCTTATCGTTCATACCTAGAGAGTCGATACGTTGTTTTAAATTACGCAAAACAACATTCTCATACCCTGCATAAGTATGAATCGCATACCAATTTCTTTTACCTGCTACTTCTTGTTTTGACATATAAATTATGTTTAAAGTTAAAAGTGATAAATTAAAAACCTAAAAGCTTTTCTAAACCTTTAGAAAAACCAAAATCAAATAAACCTAATAAATAAGCAACAAGTACAGAAAGAATAATCACTACTAAAGTATAGCTAATAGTTTGGCTTCTTGAAGGCCAAGTCATATGCTTTAATTCAGTTTTAGTTTCATTTAAAAATGTAGTAATTTTTGACATAGATTTATTTTATTCCTTATAAAAAAGCCCTTTTGGGGCTCTTTTAATATTACTCTTTTTTAGACTAAAAGTCAATGATAATAAATTATTTATTGATTTAAAAGTTTAATAGTATTAAATCCTAGGATTCCATCTACCTTGAGATTATTAGCTTTTTGGAATTTCTTCAAAGCAAGCTCGGTATTATATCCAAAGAAAGTTATTTCTTTAGAATTTTCTGTGCCTTTTACTTTATAGCCTTTTTCATTCAATTTCTTTTGTAAACATTTTACTTCTTGATTGTCGATCCCCTTCATTAGATTTTTAGATAAAGTACAAGAATTTGATGTTAAAGTAGTTTCTGCCCCTAAAACCTTACTAGGTCCACTATGAGTACCACCTACACATTTATAACTAAAATGATTGCTATAAAAAGTTTCGCTAGCGCCAGTAGAAAGATTTATCCAATTAGGAATATATTCTTCTTTGTAATATTCGAGTGAAGTAGTAGCTGGATACCATTTTTTACAGAAGTTTAGTATTTCATTTGTATGAACATAACCACTATTTAAATCAGTTACCCAAAAACCTTTATCATTCAAATATTGAGAAAGTTTAGTCCCCCAAATACTTACTCGAGGAGTTAAATCTAAAGAAGCAGTATTAGCAACCGGAGGATTAATTACTGTAATATTGCAAGATTGACCAGTAGTCATACTATAACCATTATTAGAAGCACATCCAGGTAGATAATTAGGATTTTGAGTTGCATTAATAGTTATTGATTTTTCTACTAGTAAAGGACCTCCTTGATTTTTACAGGTTAAGGTATAAGTTTTTGATCCCAAGAAATCTATATTGATAGTTAAGTTATCTTCTTCATCTTTACTACCAGTCCATGCACCCGAAGCTTCACAGAGTGATACCCCAGTAGCTTTCCAAGATAAATTAGTTTGACCTCCAAAATACAAATTAGTTGGATTTGCGGTAAATGCTAAACTCGCAGTTGGAGGTATAGGGTAACAATTTGGATAAGTACCAGTCGTACCGGTAGGACAAACTGTTTTTATACAATTTGGATAAGTGCCTGTATAACCTGAAGGACAAAATACTGGATCAACTATATAAACCCCAACTTGAACACTATTAGCTGCAATTCCCCCAATTCCGGTACAAGTTAACGTGAAAGTTGTAGTTGTATTTAAATTATAAATAATTTCAGAACCACTTGTAGGTTTTGTTCCAGACCATCCACCCCCTGCAACACAAGAAGTAGCATTAGTAGAATTCCAAGTTAAAGTAACAGCTTGACCTGACTCTACACTATTTGTAGATGCATTAATATTTACAGTAATTATTCCTGGTTTTTTAACTTCAACTGTTCTTGAAATAACTTTACTTATTCCTACAGATTCTCCAGTACAAGTTAATGTAAACTTCGTTGGAGTTGTAATATTTGAAATTACTTCGCTACCTGAGAGAGGTTTAGCTCCAGTCCAACCATCGCTTGCAGTACACTCTTTTGCATTTTTTGTACTCCAAGTTAGAGTTGTACTACCCCCATAATCAATTCCAAGAGGATTTATATTGAAAGTTATAATAGGTATAATTGGATTTGCGACTGATACTGTTTTAGAAGCAAAAGCAGAACCTTGAGTATTGTTACAAGTTATACTAAATATAGTAGGAAGTATTAAATTTGAAACTACTTCGCTACCTGAGAGAGGTTTATTACCTGACCATCCTCCGCTAGCAATACAAGAATCTGCATTAGTAGAAGTCCAAGTTAAAGTTGTACTACCTCCGTAACTAACTCCAATAGGGTCTAGAGAGAAATTAACACTTGGTTTAGGTATAAATACAGGTAAACAGTTTGGCCAAGTTCCAGTCATTCCTTCTGGGCAAGATTTAACACAACTACCCCCAGTATCTACACCAGTCTCATCTCCGTTTAAAATACCATCAAAACAACTTTCAGTTATAGTTGTACAATTTCCACCTTGATCAATTCCAGTTTCTCCCCAATCTTGAATACCGTTAAAACAATTTTCATTTGAAGTTTCTGCACAACTCAAATCTTTAATTTTTTCTTTAGTCAAAGAACCTACGAAACCTAAAGCTGGTTTTATATTATTAGCTTTTTGAAAATTAAGCACAGCTTTCAAAGTAGAAGTTCCAAAATATCCACTAGGATTAACACTTAAATAACCTTGAGATTTTAGATATTTTTGCAAAATTGTAACTTCACCTTTTTTATTAATATCTCTATCTCCGAATTTAAGATTATTTTGTAAATCTATACATTCCGAAGTACTACCGCTCCCAGTCTGAGCTTTCGCAAGATTAGGTGCTAATACAAAACTAAACAAAAGGATAAAAACTAACGAGATTTTTAAATATTTTTTCATAACTTGTAAATTATTTTTAATAATTAAATTATACTAGTTTACAAAGAAAAAAGACAATCGTTTTTGCGATTGTCTTTTTTAAAAATCTAAAATTTATTTGATTTTATAAGTAATACTAACCTCAGAAGTAATTGTATTTTCTCCTTTTGGTAAAGAAAGATTTGCTCCGGCATCCGCACTCTCTAAGCTTGCTTTTGCATAGTAGATAGGAGTTCCATAACTAGGAGTTTCACTAAAACTAGTAATACGTCCTAAACGAACACCTAAATCTTTAGCTAAAACTTTTGCTTTTGCTCGAGCGTCTTCGATAGCTTCTTTGCGAGCTTGGGCTTTAAGGTTATCTTCGTCATCAATCTTAAAATTAGGACCTGAGAGATCAGTAATTCCTAAAGTTCCTAAATCAGTAATAACCTTACCAGCATTATCAGTATCACGAACTTTAACTTCAATACTTAGAGTTGCAGTATATCCTACTATAACGCTTTTAGTATTTACCGGAGGATAGATAGCGATTTCTGGAGCGTATTTACTAGAAGTAGTTTGATATTCATACTTTGGATAGAAAGAAGAATTTATAGTCTTGATGTCTTTTTCTTCTATTTTATTTTCTTTCAAATTCTCTAGAGCTTTCGCTTCTATTTCGGCTACTAATGCTTGCGCTTCTTTCACAGTTTTTCCATCTTTAGTAATAGAGAAATTTACAGTTGCAATATCTGGAACTGCATTTATTTCTGATTTACCAGTAACTGTAATAGTACTTGGATTTGTAGAATCACCTTTGTATCCTTTACCTTCGTTATCAAAAGCATTTACTAAAACCAAAGCACACACAAAAATAACTAAAACTTTAAAAACGAAAACTTTATTTTCTTTAAATAATTCTTTGATATTCATACTATTGTTGTGGATTGATTGCTAAAACTTCAACTTCGAAAATTAAAGTAGAATTTGCAGGGATAGGACCAACTGCATTTTCTCCGTAACCTTTTTCAGGAGGAACTGTTAAAGTTTTCTTCTCACCAACTTTCATACCTACAATACCTTCATCCCAACCAGGAATAACTTGACCAATACCTAAAGGAAATACAAAAGGTTCTACGTGACCAAAAGAAGGATCAACATTAGAGTCAAAAACAGTTCCGTCTTCAAGACGACCTGTATAATTTACAGATACTACGTCCCCTGCTTTTGCTACTTTAGAAGATGAAGGAGAACCACCTTTATTTAAAGTTAAATAAGCGAGTACTCCTAAAACTACTAAAACTACAACAATACCGATTGCTAAACTTTTATTCATAATTTTAATTAAAAAGTTAAACTACTAATACTATAATTATACAAAAAATGAAAAGAAAATACAAAACTAGAGAATATTAACTTCGGGTTCGATTTTAATACCGAACTTTTTATCTACTTCCGCCATTATATGGTAAGCTAAATCTCTAATTTCTTCTCCTTTACCACCTCCGTGATGAACTAAAATCAAAGATTGCTTATCGTGAACTCCAATATTTCCGAAAACTTTACCTTTAAAACCGCAAGTTTCGATAAGCCAAGCAGTGGGGATTTTAATTAGCTCATCTTCTAAGAAATACGGGATTTCAGGATAAGACTTTTGCAATTCTGCTAACTTTTCTTTATTAACATAAGAATTTTTAAAAAAACTTCCGGCATTCCCTAAAACTTTCGGATCAGGTAATTTGCTTTTACGGATACTTGAAACTATAGCACTAATATCTTTAGAATTTTTGATTACTAATTTATTTTCTTCTATATAATTTTTAAGAATTCTATATTCTGTATTTGGATTTTGATTTTTAGATAATTTAAAAATTACCGAAACAATAAAATATTTTCCTTTATATTTATTTTTAAAAACACTATCGCGATAACCAAACTCACATTCATCTTTACTAAAGTCACGGAAACTTGCATTTTCAATATCTAACGCCGTCAAAGAATAAAAAACGTCTTTTAACTCACTACCATAAGCCCCTATATTTTGTACCGGACTTGCCCCGACAGTACCCGGTATTAAAGCTAAGTTTTCAAGACCCCAATACCCTTTATCGGTAGAAAAAACTACTAAATCATCCCAAAGCTCACCTCCCAAAGCTTTAATATAAACTTCATTTTCATCTTCTTTTAAGATTTCAATTCCTTTTAGTTTATTTAAAATTACTAAACCTTCATAATCTTTAGTAAATAAAATATTACTTCCTCCTCCTAAAAACAAACGTGAGTTTTCAGCAAATACTTTTTCTTTTAATAAGTTTAGTAAATCACTTTCATTTTCAAGCTCCACAAAATACCTGGCATTAGTTTTCAGGCCGAATGTGTTGAATTTAGTTATATCTACATTTTCTCTAATTTGCATTTTTACATTATTTCTTTCTCTAAGGTTTTTTGGATTTCTTCTTCGGTGACTGGGTGTATCATCTTTTGAAATTCTTTATCCTGACTTATATCTATACCGTTTTTCTCTAAAAGTAGCGAAGTCATCTTCATAAGTTTAGTGATTTCTCTTTCTGCAATAAAATTTAGTTGCAAATGAATTTCTTCGCGGAGGTCGTCTATCTTACTGCTACGATTTTGAGCTATCAAAACAAAGATAGATAGAAATATCGCTTCTAGAGATACAATAGTAGTTAAAAGCATAAAAGGAAAAGGATCAAAAGCTTCTAACCCTTTTATCATATTCGTATTCACAATAATCCAAAATATAAAAACTAAAGCATTAAAAGTCAAAAATACATTACTTCCAAAAAAAGAAGACATATTATCAGCAACCTTCTCAGTTAAAGTTCTTTTAGAATCGAACTTAGCTTTAATACTGTGGAACATTCTACGTCTTTCTTTTTGATGATGCTCTGAGAAAACTCTAAATATATTTTTATGATTATTATTCATAGCTATATTATAATTTATATAAAGTTAAAAAGAAACTAGTCACGAATTATACTAATATTCCCGTCTTTATCAAATTTGATTATTTTAGAAGGCTCACCCGCAATCTCGCCTCCATCTAGATATAAGTCTACCCTATCACCAAAATACTCTTTCGCTTCTTTGATATTAGAAGCGGGCTTGAGTCCTGCAATATTCGCCGAAGGGGCTATCAAAGGTCCGGTTAATCTAAGCAAATTTCTTAAATTCTCATTTTTAGGGATTCGAAAAGCTAGGCTTTTAGTACCTCTATCTAAATAAATTAAATCTTGATTTTCGCAATTTAAAATAAAAGTTAAAGCGCGAAATTTTTCATTTTCGACAAACTCTCTCTCGGTATCAGTAATAGCTAAATTAAATTTCTCTAAATCTGAAAAATCACTAATTAAAATAATACAAGGCTTTTCTTTCTCTCTTTGACGGATTTCATATATTCTCTCTACAGTCTCGGGTAAAAATGCATTCCCCAAAATCCCGTAAATCGTATCCGTCGGCATCACCACTACCCCACCGTTTTTGAGAGTATCTATTAAATTAGAATTATCAAAAATATTTTGCATTTAGTTTAAAGAAGGGTTTTCAGGAAACCAAGTTTTTTCTAAAAGTTCATACTTTGCATTTAGTTTCTTGTACTCTTTTCGCAAAGAATCTATATCTTCTAAAGTAATATTTTCCTCATTAATTTTTTTACTCAGAAAATCAACTTGTATTTTTAAAAAATAAATTTGTTTTTCTAAATCAGTAGTCTCAGGTATACCGTCCTCTAGAGAAAAACTACCGTGTAGTTGAAAATTCTTCTTGTTTAATTCTTTTAACTTTTCGGTATCTGAATTTAGTTGATTTAATAAATCTTCCTTTTTTTGAATCAAAGAAACAATATTGTATAGTTGGTCTTTTAAATCAGTAAAATATTCTTTTTGTTTATCTTGAAATGAATCAATAAAATCATTCATTTTTTCTAATTTTTCGGTATTTTGCATATCCTCCTCTCTACCTATAATCTTACGAATACGATAATCTTCTTCTAAAGTATCTTCATTGTTTTTTAATAAATCTAAACCTCCCACAATTTTCTTTGCTTCTTCTTTAGCCTTATCACTTTTAAACCAATTAAATCCTTCCATACCTATATTTTATACCCCAAATACAAAAAGTTCAAATATGTAAAATATTTGAACTTTTTGTATTTTTGGGTGCCTATCGGGAGTCGAACCCGAATTAGCGGAACCACAACCCGCTGTGTTAACCATTACACCATAGGCACCATGTAGCTATATTTATATCAAAAATTTGAAATAAATGCTACTTTTTAAAATAATTTCTTGTGAATTTGCATTAAATATTTTGCGCCTTCTACTAGTATGAGATTAAGAGCTAACCAAAGAAATATGAATGGTACCCAAGAGAGAGGCATCGGTGCGAGAGAAAAAGTCTCTCGCATAAGGGGTACTGTCATAGTAGTTATTAATAAACCGAGCGAAATTAACAAACTATAATTCAATTTTCTATTTGCAAATATATTATAAGTCCAAATAGGTTTTGATAAAGAACGGAAAGAGTACGTAATAGCTAAAATATAAGATGAGAAACAAACGAAGAATATAGAACGAGCCACATCTACTTCTAATCCAATATTAATAAGAAAATAATAAAGGATAAAAAGCAAAACTGAAGACAATATACCAATACCTAAAGTTAAAACTTTTACTTCTTTAGAGAAAATTAACTGCAAGTCTTTCCCGCGATATTTTTCACGATCAATATCTTCATCAAAAGCAAAAGATAAAGCAGGCAGAGATCCAGTAAAAAGATTTACCCAAATGATTTGTAAAGCTGTTAAAGGCAAGGCTAAATTAAATATGAGACTACCTCCAATCACGAATACTTCATCAAGAGAGTTAGACATAAGGTAAACAAAACTTTTGCGAATATTAGCAAGGATTTTTCTACCTTCATCGATAGCTAGAGATATAGTTTCAAAATTATCATCAAGCAAAACTAAATCCGCAGCAGACTTCGCTACGTCGGAACCTGAGCCGAGTGATATCCCGATATCCATAGCTTTGAGTGCTGGGGAATCGTTCACTCCGTCGCCAGTCATCGCTACTATCTCCCCTAGTTTTTGATATAGAGTTCCTATACGAAGTTTATCTTCGGGAGTAACTCGAGCAAAGATTTTAATATTTGTTAATATCTCTATTAATTCTTGGTCTGTCTTTTGACGCAAATCAGATCCAGTTAGGACATTCTCTTTCTCGGCGTGCCAATCTAAATCCTTTGCAACTGATAAAGCCGTACCAGCTAAGTCTCCAGTCACTAAAACCATTTTGATTCCATGACTCTCGATATTCTTGATAGCTTGTGGCACTTCAGGTCGAATCGGATCAAAGAAAACTAAAACTCCTAGAAATTCAACATCTTTTATTTCTTCTATAGAAAACTTTGCATTACTACTTTTCTTTAAACGAGCAAGTCCTATCAATCTTTTGCCTTGATTACTAGTCTCTTCGATAAAGTCCATAATCCGCATATATTCGTCTTTATTTAATTGAGACAATTTCAAAAGAATATCTGGTGCGCCCATAATAGTATAAATATCATTCTCTAAAGCCACTGAAAATTTATTAGTTGAGTTAAAAGGTAAAATTATATTTTTCTTGCTTTCGAAAATAGAATCTACTTCAATGCCGTGCAAAATAGCGGAACGCACAATATTCACTTCAAAAGGTCTTCCTTTTAAACTCCATTTACTTTTTTCATCATTAATATTTTCAACTATAACGTCGACATTATTAAGAGAAGCTTCTATTAAAGATTTTTCATCCGCATCAAAATTATTCTTATCAAAATCTTTAATATTATTTATAATGCTATTTTTAGTTTTGAGGTCCACTAACTGCATATCAGCTTTAGTTAAAGTTCCGGTTTTATCAGTCATAATAAGCGTAGTTGAGCCTAAAGTTTCAGCTGCGGAAAGTTTACGAACAATCCCCTTTTTATTTGCTATACGGGTTGCTCCGATTGCAAGTATGACTGTTAATACTATAGGTAAAGCCTCAGGTACAGCTCCTACCGCAACTGCAGAAGCTAATACAAGCATAGGTAATAATTCTTCTCCTCTCGAAATTCCTAAAAATAAAATTCCCAAAACTATAATTATAACTAAACCGAAAATAAACCAAGCAAGTTTGCTTACGTTTTTTTGTAGCGGAGTTTCACTACGTTCTACTTTTGAAACAATACCAGCGATTTTACCTATCTCCGTATTGTTCCCAGTCGCATATACAATAGCCTCTCCATAACCTTCAACTACTAAAGTCCCTGCATGCACTATATTTTTACGTTCAACTAATTCAGTTCCTATATCTAAAACCGAATCTTCTTTCTCTATAGGTAATGATTCTCCTGTAAGAATAGCTTCATCAACACGCAAGTTATTTGAAAATAAAACTCGAGCATCGGCTGGGATACGAGAACCATATGACAACTTTAAAATATCTCCGGGCACTATTGAATCAGAGTCTACTTCTGCTTCTTTACCTTTACGAACTACCTTTGATCTATCTTTTATATAGCTAGTAAGTTTATCTAAAGTATTCTCAGCGTGATATTCATGATAAAAACCTAAACCTATATTAATAAACACCACAGCTAAAATAACAAAAGTATCAATCAACTCAGACAGGAAAAAGCTTACGATCGAAGCAACAATCAATAAAAATATTAAAGGACTTTTAAATTGCTTAAAGAAAATACTAAAAATAGATTTCTTTTCTTTATTATGAAAAGTATTAGTACCGTATTTAACTAAACGTATTTCTACTTCTTCTTCATTTAATCCTTTTTCACTAGAATTCAAACTTTGAAATGCCTTTTCTTTATCAAAACCCCAAATTTGCAAAAAATGTTCCATATTGAGATTTTAACATAAAACGCTTGCATAAAAAATCGATAATGCTATAATAATATCGTGCAATTAAATATGAATAATTTAATAAAGAAATCTTACGGGAATCACATTCTCTCTATTTCTATTATTAAATCTCTCTTTACCCAAGAGAACTTGAAGATTCATATTTAATTTTTACTCTCAAAAAAATAAAAGTTAAATACGAGTCCTCAAGTGAGGACTTTGTTCATTTTATTTAACAATTAAAAAATTATGCTATGTTTGCATTATTTTTAGCAAAGGCTTTAACCGTACGCCTAGACGGTTTTTTACTTAAAAATTATAAAAAGCAAAACCCAGATGATGAGTATTGCAATATCTGCAAAAGCCATCACAAACCAGGGCATTGCCCCCTCGAATGAGGAAAACTACTGAGTAGGTAAAGAAAAATTATTTCTTTACCTACTTTTTTATTTTACAAATACTTCAAAAAGATTTACGAAATCGTACGCTTCTATAGTTAATAGAAAAATAAGTGAACAAATAAATGCCGATACCAAGCACCAAGAACAGAATTTACGCAATATAAAAATCTGCACTAGTATTAAATACATAGAGAAAAGAAAAGCGAAAACTGAAAGCAATACTAAAAATACTACATAAACTTGAGGTAATACTGATCCTAAAAATGCTAAAGCTAAATAAGAAGAAAAAATAAAAATATAATAAATCATTCCAAAAACTTCAACCGGCACTCCCAAGAATTTAGAATAATCACTATGCACCACAGTCTGACAATCAAACTTAATAGGGCAAATGAGAGGGCGATCTGCTCTCTTTTCTTTATAAATATGCCTTGCAACAAAGAATCCAAACAAGGCTAAAATAGCAGTCGCTAATTTAAAAAATACAAATTTATTAAATATCATATTTAATAAATATAACAGATTTTAAAAGAAAAATAAATTAATTTGATAATTCAGATTCAAGAATTTTTACTCTTTCTTTGAGAGCTTCTAATCGAGCACGATATCCTGCTATTTCATCTTGTTGCTCTTGTATGGCTTTCGTCATAGGGGCAATTAACTCAGTATACCTCATAGTCTTACCTCTAAACTCCGTATTATCAGTCAAAACAATATTAGTATTCTTACCTATAGCACTTTCTACTTCTTGAGCTATGAAGCCGTAGTCTATACCATTACCTTGTTTCATAGTATATGATACTGGACGTAGTTTCTTTATGAATTCTAGACCTAAGTCTGAGTCGTTTATGTTTTCTTTGAGGCGGAGGTCGGAAGGGAAAGACCAAGCCACCTGTAAATCTATAGAAGTTACATTAGTATCACCAATACGAACAGCATTAGAATTATTTGCCACTGCCCCATACCCAATAGCAATTGCATTACTAAGACTACTTGTTGAAGTCTCTGCATCATATCCTATAGCAGTATTATTATTACCAGTTACATTTGTAGATAAAGCACTAGTTCCAACTGCTGTATTAGAATCTCCAGTATTATAGTAAAGTGTATTCATTCCTAAACTAGTATTATCATTACCTGGTGGATTAGCTAATAACGAATTTGTACCGATAGCTGTATTATTATTACCTACAGAGTTATAAAGCAAAGTCGCATAACCAGCTGCTGTATTATTAGAACCTGTATTTATTTTCCATGAAGAATAACTTCCTAAAGCTGTATTATTAGAACCAGAAGAAAGACTTATCATAGAAGAATAACCAACTCCTGTATTATTAATACCGGTTACAGTTAAATTACCAGCACTTAATCCAGCAAATATATTACCTGTACCTGTATTATGCATAAACAAAGTAGAACCTCTATAAATATTTGTATTACTACCTAATACAACATTATCTAAAACATTAAACAAAGAAACTACGGCTCCTGCATCAACCCAACCATTATTTCCAGAACTCGCTCCATTTACTGCTGTTGTTACAAAAGCAGTGGTAGCTAATTTATCGCTATTATCATTACTACTTGGAGTTGGGGCTTGCAATGAACCTAAAAAGGTAGGTCCATCTAAATTAGCTTTTAAGTTTAAAGCAGAATTAAGATCAGCTTGCTGAGTATATAAGTCACCGTTCACATTACCAATACTACCCCAAACAGTTCCAGACCCAGCTCCCAAGTTCTGCCAAGTAGCATTACCATAAGCATCAGAAGTTAGAACTTTACTAGCTCCTGCTCCTGTAGGAATTTGAATAGTATTATCAAATATTACCGGGCCCAATACTCGAAAACCATTTACTACCATCAAACCATTTTTAGTTTGATAATCAGGCCCTACATTGATAGGATAAGAAATATTATTATTAGGTGGAGTAGAGCTTGTATTAAAAAATAGTGCTGAAACCGAGTCCGCAAAAGAAAACACCATCATAAATAAAATGATTAAAGTAATTAATATTTTATGTTTTAAAAAGTTATTTGGCATTTAATTTTTATTTTTTAAACTTTCTAAATATTCGACTCGTTTTTCATATTCTTCAACAGTTTTTTTATACTCTTCTATCACCTCTTGTTGTTCTTGGATTGCTTTAGTTAAAGGAGAAATTAAACTTGCATAACGTAAAGTTTTCATACCAAACTCCGTATTATCAGTCAAAACAATATTAGTATTCTTACCTATAGCACTTTCTACTTCTTGAGCTATGAAGCCGTAGTCTATACCATTACCTTGTTTCATAGTATATGATACTGGACGTAGTTTCTTTATGAATTCTAGACCTAAGTCTGAGTCGTTTATGTTTTCTTTGAGGCGGAGGTCGGAAGGAACTGAGTAATTAACTTGTCCTTCTATAACCGAAGTAGCTCCTCCATTATTAGGATCAGTATCATTATCAGGATTACCAATCCTAATTTTATTAGAATTAATAACTTCAATATTGTGACCAATAGCGGTACTATTACTGTAAAGATTAGCTACCCCTGCACTATATCCGATAGCAGTATTAACGTCACCGATTTGATTGTAACTTAAAGTTAAAGCTCCAACTCCAGTATTATTATTTCCAGAAGTATTCGGATACAAAGCATTATAACCAATAGCTACATTAGAATCTCCACTAGTATTACTATACAAAGAATTAGCTCCAGCAGAAGTAAGATAATACCCATCATTTAAATTATTAAAAGCGGATTTATAGCCTAAAGCAATATTTTGACCTACAGCATTTGCTCCTGTGTTATACAAAGATTGATATCCTAAAGCAACCATCTGACCTGTAGATCCGTTTAATAACCTTAAAGCTCCCTCTCCAATACCCACAGTATGACTAGAAACAGTACCTGAAATTGGACCAGCGCTCTTACCTAAAAATAAATTATACGAACCATAAGTATGTAAAAATCTTTCACTAGAAGCTGGAGAACCTACAGCATCAGATTTATATAAAACTGTATTACTTTCTAATTTAAGGTTATCAGTTAGAGTTGTTAAGGTTACGTTATTACCTGAATCTGTCCAACCTCCTCCTGAGTTAGAACCTAAAAGAATTGCGTTATTTACAAAGGCAGTAGTAGCTAATCTAGTTGAATTATCTGAACCTGGAATTGCATTTAATGCTCTTGGTATGCCTGTAAAAATATTTAATCCTGACAAATTAGCTTTAGTGTTTAATGCTGATTGTAAATCTATTTGATTAGCTAAAGTTCCAGAAATTGAACCCCAATTAATTTGCAAACTACTAGTTTGAGTTTTCCAGGTGGCAAAACCTTGCGCATCGGAGGTTAGAACCTTACCGGCTCCATACCCCGAAATCGGCAAAAGTAAGGTTGTATCGAAAATCACAGGCCCTAAAGATCTAAAACCTTCATCTATAACTAAAGCTCCTAGTTTTTGCTGAGAAGATAAACTTGTATTAAATACCGGCAAAAATCTAGAAGAACTTACTCCAGGGTTAGTATTCGGTATTTGCCAACCAGCAAAAGCAGTCAAAGTAAAAGAAATAAATAAAATTATTATTACTAACTTTCCAACATATTTAATTTTAAATTTATTAAAATTCATTATTTTAATTTATTTTCTAATTCAACTAATCTTTTCTCAAAATCTTGTAATTCTTTCTTATCATTTATTAATTGCAAATCTTGCTCTTGCACAGCTTTTACTAAAGGCGCAATAAGTCCCTCATACCTCATAGTCTTACCTCTAAACTCCGTATTATCAGTCAAAACAATATTAGTATTCTTACCTATAGCACTTTCTACTTCTTGAGCTATGAAGCCGTAGTCTATACCATTACCTTGTTTCATAGTATATGATACTGGACGTAGTTTCTTTATGAATTCTAAACCTAAGTCTGAGTCGTTTATGTTTTCTTTGAGGCGGAGGTCGGAAACAACAGTAGGAACAACTTGAAATTCAATCGTAGAGATAGAAGTATTTCCTATTCGAACTTTATTACTTTGCGAAACGGTAGCTCCGTATCCAATAGCTACAGTATTAAAAAGATTACCAGTAGTAGGGCCAGCTCCGTATCCAATAGCTATATTATAAGAACCAGTAGTATTATTAATTAAAGCTCCAGATCCAACAGCTACGTTATAAGAACCAGTAGTATTATTTTTTAATGCTTGATATCCAACTGCCGTATTATAAGCTCCGATTGAACTTCCATTTGTTGTATAGGTATTTAATAAAGTTTCATATCCTAAACCTGTATTATAAACTCCCCCTCCACCTAAACCTAAAGCTTTTGATCCAATAGCAGTATTGTTAGAAGTAAACGAATCCGCAACAGACAAAGTTTTATAACCAAAAGCTGTATTTTTTTCACCAGTCAAAATTGTATCTAAAGCTAATAAAGAATCATTACCTACGGCTGTATTGTATTGACCAGAAAGATTCAAAGAACCAGAATTTAATCCCAAGAAAGTATTACCTATTCCTTTATTATGAATAAAACGATTTGAATTACTAGATCCTCCTTTATAAACAACACTAGTTTCTCCGATAGAAATATTATCAGAAGAAGTAATTAAGGAAACTTGATTCCCTGTATCACTCCAACCATTTGCACCTCCAGTACCAGAACCTATTTTACTTTGAACAAAAGCAGTAGTAGCTACTGAAGTATCATTATCATTTAAAGCTAGAGCTTCATTTGATTTTGGTTCGCCAATAAATTGAGGATTATTAAGACTAGCTTTCAAATTTAAAGCATTTTGTAAATCATATTGATCAGCTAGGGTGCCAGTAATAGAACCCCAAGTTGTAGTACCACTAGAGCTTCCGGTTGTTTGCCATGTTGCAAAACCTTGTGCATCGGAGGTTAGAACCTTACCGGCTCCTGCTCCCGTAGGAATTTTAACCAAAGAATCTAAGCGAACATAAGATTGAGAACGAAATCCTCCAACCTTAAGACTTCCACTTTTCCTTTGAGTAACAGTATTTGTATTTACAGGAGGGAATTTATTTTCGTACACTACAACATTCACAGGTATATCATTATCAGTAACTGAAGCAGTAAAATTCTGAGCAGGTAGTGTATCATAGTTTGTATCTAGTGTGTTTGGTTGATCTATAGTAGCAGTTATTGTGATAGATTCACTATCAGTATCAGGATCATTAGGTCCTGTTACAGTAACATTTTTAGGAATATTCCAATCAACAGTTGTAAAAGAAACTTCAGGGGCAGATAAGGTAAGAGCAGTAGTATCAGAAGAAGAAACATCTATAACTACGTTACCGCTCGGCTGAGATCCTAAAACAATAGAAAAAGTATCTGTTGCTCCTTCTTCGATAACACTAGTATTCCCTCCAGTCTGAGTAATACTAAAAGAAGGAATATCATTATCTATAAAATCTATCTGACGGGTTTGATTTGCGAGTGGATCAAATTGATTATCTGAGGCTGCATCATTAATAGCAAAAGTCACAATTTGGTCTTGTTCGTTTATTGAATTTGAATTATCTTCAGTTGCAGTTATAGAAACATCTTGGGGTACATTCCAATTACCACTCGTAAAGGTTAGACTGGTCGTATTTAAAGTAATTTGAGGAGAAGATTCAGTAATATCTATTACCACATTACTTGCGGGTTCTGTACCTAAAACTACTTGATAAGCTGTCGAATTAGTAGCTCCTTCAGTCATAGACAAATCGGTAACAGGAGTAATACTAAAAGAAGGTGTATCATTATCAGTCACATCTACATTTCGAGTTTGATTAGGTAACGCATTATAACCAGCATCAGTAGAAGAAGGATCAAAAGTTATAACTTGATCTACTTCACTCACAGTATTTGCATCTTGTGAACCGGTCACTGAAACAGTCTGCGGAGTATTCCAATTTAGAGGAGTGAAAGTTAAAGTTGGATTTTCAACATTAATTGCATTTGAAGCTTCAGTAATAGTTATAGTAACGTTAGCAGTTGGTAGAGAACCTAAAGACACAGTATATGCAGTAGGGTTATTTACTCCTTCAGTAATAGAAATATCGGCAGAAGGGGTTATGGTTATAGAGGCAGGAGAAGTATAAACATAAGTAGAAATATAACCTCCATAAACAACTGCAGCTAACTTTGTACCATCTGAAGATGAAGCAATCCCATACCAATATTTTGATCCAGCAGAAGTATCTTCAAACCAAGTCACTCCACTGTCTGTTGAAGTATAAATATATCTATTTCCGGTCGTTCCAGTAACAACTGCAGCTAACTTTGTACCATCTGAAGATGAAGCCAGTCCTCCCCAATTTCGCAAACCAGAACCATTTTGCAATGTCCAAGTAACTCCACTGTCTGTTGAAGTATAAATATTGTAGTTAGACGCAGCTGCTACAAGTTTAGTTCCGTCAGAAGACGAAGCTACTGAACGCCAAGGCAATGAAGCAAAAGCTCTTTGTACCCAAGTTACTCCGCTATCTGTTGAAGTATATAAATGAGTACCATTAATACTTGCTACAAGTTTAGTTCCATCAGAAGATGAAGCAATATCGTTCCAACTTTGATTACCGGGACCAGTTCTTGCTGTCCAAGTAACTCCGCTATCTGTTGAAGTATAAATATAACCACCTGAAACAACTGCAGCTAACTTTGTACCATCTGAAGATGACGTTACACTTAGCCAAGCACGTGCGCCTGAGCCTGTTCTTTGTACCCAAGTAACTCCGCTGTCTGTTGAAGTATAAATATTGGAACTTGTAGCGACTGCTACAAGTTTAGTTCCATCAGAAGACGAAGCAACGCCACGCCAAATTCTAGAACCTGCACCTGTCCTTTCTGTCCAAGTAACTCCGCTGTCTGTTGAAGTATATAAATATCGGTTTCCACTAGTTCCATAAACAGCGGCAATTAATTTAGTTCCATCAGAAGACGAAGCAATATCTATCCAATTTTTTGATCCTGAACCTGTTTGCTCTGTCCAGCCAGCTAAAGTCACAGAAGAAAACATTAAAGAAAAAATAAGAAAAAAACTAACTATAGAAAATAATTTCCATTTATGTTTTCTCATGTGAGATATCATTAATTAAATTATATCACCCCTAAAGAAAAATCAAAACTAGTTTTCTTCATAATCAGGAATTCCTGTACCTGAAGAAGCAAGATCATTTATATCCAAGAAAAGTGATGCGGTTGCTGGCTTACCGGAATTCTTTCCGAAGCAACTTAAAATATATTCATTCTTTTTAGTGTTGTCTGTAGTATCGGGCGCAGTAACCAAAACGTTGGATTTAGAATTTGAAGTTGGTGAATCTGGAATATTAATATAAGTATCTCCCCAAA
>CAYNLU010000002.1:0-65803 GCA_964398205.1 uncultured Candidatus Saccharibacteria bacterium
ACAACCTGTTAGTTTTGATGACCCATTTAGTTATGTACTAAGTGCGACCCACAAAGCTTCATGTTGTAGAAAAAAGAGAGACAATTGTCTCTCTTTTTTCTACTTATGCATCTCCCTCTATTTCCTGACCAACTATGTATTCGCATCCATCATTACTAACTTTTGCAGTGTGAGTTACCCCAACAGGTACATCAAATCGTTCTCCAGCTTTTACTGTTCTTGTTATTCCTGTTAAAAAAGTTACAGCCCCTTTCATTACATAAAACGAAACTTTTCCTTTATGGGAATGTTCAGCATATTCTGTGTTTGGCTTATCTACCCATTCGTAAACTATAGGGTATCCTTCTGTTTCTAATACTTTCTTTAAATAATCTTTCCAGACAACTGGTTTATTCTCCCAGTAGTTATTTAATTCAGAATAAGATTTTCTTTTGCTTAGATATTCAAGATCGAACATATTATCGTATGCCTCTTGTTCAGTAGATCTTAATAAATAAGCATTCATACCTCGTTTTCTTTTTATGATGGTTATATAAAGCCATTCTAGAATATGAAATATCCATGCTCCAACAATCAGTAATTCTTTTTGTTGAGCAAAATGAATTAATTCATGATTAATAAAATAAGCATGCATCTTCGGATGTATCTTGCTTGTAGTAAATAAAAATGGATAAAAAGCCATAGCCTTAGCATTGCCTTTTGTTCCAGTGAGTCTGCTATACCAATGCACAAATCTATCTGCTTGTATCTTGATATGCCACATTTGATTCTTTTTACTAAACCATTCATACGCCTCTATTTCCATTTTTTGAAGAAAGGGTGCTTTCGCTGCTCGATATGCAGGATAGTCATATGGATATAATTTTGTGTTTTTTAGTTTGAGATCAGAATACTCTTTTGCTTTGTTTGGATGTGACCTAAAGTAATCTCGCATAATAATAAATTGTCGTTCTTTAGGAGCGCCAACTTCACATACATGGATATTTTCGAGTTTATCGCCATCACTACCTAGTTTGAAAAAAAGTAGAGTATTGGGTGCAATATAATTCTCACCCCATTCATAACCCGCTTTTGTCATTTGTTCTTTTTCAGTATTAAAGTCTTCCATTTTTGAGACCACTAAAACGATATCAATTAATGGTTTTGCTCTCATTCCTGGTATGGAAGTACTTCCAACATGCTCTATTTTTAGAGCTTTGTTTTTAAAAACATCACTCAAAAAAACTTTAATGGAGTTAAATTTATTTACCCAATTTGGATCATATTCAGAAAGAGAATATTTTCTTTTTATATTCTTGTCGAGTTCTTTACTCATAGTCTTCAAGTGAATAAATATCAAAAGCCATTTCCTCGTATGGATGAACTTTTCTCACAGTCTCGATAACTTCTTTTAAAATAGTTCTAGGAACTATAACCTCGATTTTTTCTTCCTCAACAGCCTCATATCTCAGTGATTCACCAATAGAAGGGTTTGAGTTCTCATTTCCACGATAGCGACCAGTGCCCCTAGTAGAAAAAGAACAAAAATCATAATTACCGATTTTACCCGCCCCCGCATTACCAAGTGTCTCACGCACGATGTCTGTGTGAGTTAATGGTGTAAATATAATAAGTTTTACATTTTGTGATTGCATATTATTATTTTTGACTTAGTCTAAGTTTTTCAGCGAGTATTTTTAACTTTTCAGGATCAGCTTTTGGTCCACCACCTGAACAAATCCATCCTTCATATTTATCAAACCAAAACTCTTTACCCGAAAGTACTTGTTGCCATTCTCCACGTTTAAGATTCTCAGTACCGTGCATAGGAACCAATTTTACATGAGCATGGTCAATACCTGTTCCCTCCATGATAACACCCACCCGTCCTGTATCTTCAAAATAATTTTCTAGAATTCCAGCAACGTATTTGCTTGCAATGATTAATTTTTGTAAAGCCTCGTCTGGCATTTTCATAATATCGCTTCCGTGGTGTTCTTTCGGGATAACACAAGAAAAACCTTCAGTGTTTGGATCTATTGAAAGAAATGCCATATGCTCATCATCCTGCCAAAAAATTCCAGGGGTATCAAAACGACCCTGTGCGATTTCGCAGAAAATACATTTGTTATCTTTAGTTGTTGCGTCGTAGGTTGCCATATATTCTTAGTATCGACTAATGTCGTTATTTTTTAGTTTTGATAAAATTGGGTTCGGTATATTGTTTAAGACTTGTTTTACTTCTCCGTCAGAAATAATTGTTCTAATGAAAGCTGTGATTTTTTCTAGTAGTTCTTCCTCATAAGTATTTTCAATCAAAGCAAAGCGTACTGTGTTTTCTTCATCTTGTGCATTTTCAGCCAAAAGTACAAAGTCATTTTCTATAGCATACTTCCGAAGATTACCTCTGAATTTTACTCCGATAAGGTTTTCTGTAGCACTATTTACTTGATAAATATCCCAGTACAACATATTACAAAATGTAGCTATCAGTATTAAATCCCTCAGCAACAGCTAATTTAATAAACTGCTCTCTAGTTTCAGGAGTTTTCTCGTAATGCATTGGTATGACTTTCCCAATCCTTTTAAATTTCTTTGCAAAGTCAAACGCTTCTTGCGGACCAAATGTATAGAAAGTTCCAACTGGTAGTAGCGCTACATCTACCTCAAGATTTGTTACATCAATACCAGACTCATAAAACATATCTCCTGCAAAATACACTGTTTTATTGTCAGCAATAATAAGAAATCCGAAGTTTTCTTTTAGTGGAGCAGAAACATTTGGTCCGTGATCTACATTGAAAAACTGCACTTTGATACTATCCACCACGATCTCATCGCCAACTTTCACTGATACAATTTCTGAAGTCAAAGCTTCTTCCCCAAGTGTTTCAATACACTCTGCGTTTAAATATAGTTTCTTTGGAGACAATGCCTTTATTTGTTCAAGAGAGAAGTGGTCACCATGAATATGAGACACTAACATTTCATCTACAGTAATTCCATTTAGTTTTTCAACTGGAGTTTTGTTCCCAATATCAAAAGCGAGGCGAAAGCCTGCCTCTGTTTCAAGAATAAAACCTGATTGTTCAAATTTAGTGAGTTTCATATTATTTTATCATTTCACTTAGTACTGATAATGCTTCAGGTAGTTCTGTAAATCCTGCTGATCCATTCAAATGCTTCCCGTTCGGTATAAGAATAAGTTTTCCATCAAGCTGTCTTGCTATTTCTTCTGCATCAGACACTGGAACATTTGGATCATTGTCTCCGTGAATTACAGCCACATGATCCACTTTATTTTTCATTACTTCCCAGTTGAAATCTGCATGCAAAAAATTAACTATTTTATCATTTGTGTTTTGATGACATGGAGCAGATGCAACGATGACACCTTTGAGATTTGGAGAATCAAAATGTTCAAGGTATCGAAGAATAGCGGTGCCACCCAAACTGTGACCAACGAGGTAAATATCATCGTTTAAATTTTTATCAACATGTCTTTTTATTTCTTCTAGCCATTCAGAGAGAATCGGCTCATCAGGATTTTGCATAGAAAGAGCACAAGCATATACATCTTGTTTTTCTAGTTCAGCCATAAGCCAAGGTCGCCAGCCACCGTTGGGACTTCCTTGAAAACCATGAATTAAGAAAACCTTTTTCATAAACCTATTTTATCATTTTTCACTTATTTTTTCCATTATGCTACCAATGTAATTTTCTTCTCTTTCAGTATCAATCTACTCCTCAAATGTCCCATCAGTTCACGCTTCTCCAGTGGCGTTCCTTCTCTCAGCACATACTTTGCATACTCTCTGGTATTAACATCATCCTCGTTGATTGAGTATTTGGGTGTACCTTTAGTTGCAAGTCTCTGGAGTCGATTGAATCTTTTAATCTCTTCTTCTAGCTTCATTCTCATTCCCAGTTCGTTGATACTGACTTTGTCTATGACTTTAAATAGTTCCTCGATCAGTTCTTCCTCTCGTATATACTTGTTCTTGCAATTCCTGTCTCTCGCCTTTGAGCAGGAATAGTAGACGTACTTGGCGGTCGTACCATCTTTGAGTTCCTTGTACTTCTCTTGTGCCGTTATTCCTGATTCGCACATTCCACAGGTGAAGAGTTTGGTAAATGCGAACTCTCGATTTTCTCTCACGATTCTGTCTCGCTTTAATTGCTCTTGGGCTTTTTCAAACAGCTCTTGAGTAATGATCGGCGTATGGCTTCCTTGATACCAGTTATCGCTATTCCGTGGATACTCGAATGGTCCATAATAGATGGGCATATTGAAGATACGATAAACCCCTGAGAGCGTCAGGGGTTTATTTCCTCGGGTATAGAAGTTCAGATCAAATCGTAACCAATTGTATACTTTTCTTCCGCTCCACTTTTCGTACACCACTTTCTCAAACATTTTCTTGATGATTGGTGCTCGTTCTGGATCAATTACTATTTGGCACTTCCTATCCATGAGTTTCTGATTCAGGTATCCAAGCGGTGCCATTCCAGGCCATAATCCCATCTCCACTCTCGTTCGCAATCCTCGCTTCACATTGATGCCTCGATTATCATTCTCAAGTTTCGCTTGGCTTCCTAATATCATGAGGAGAAATTTCTCATTCGGATTGTTTCCAAATGTCTGCCCGAAAGTTCTTATCATATGCAATTTACCTGCATCCATCAGGTCTACGATTTTTCCAAGGTCACCTGCATTTCTTGAAATACGATCTGGTGCCCAAGTCAGTATTGCATTGAACTTCTCTTGCTTGAGTTCCTCAATGATTTCGTTGAAGACTGGTCGCTGTCCTGTTTCCTTTGCACTATGACTCTCACGCTTCATGGTGACCACTTCAAGCCCCTCACGATCTGCCAACTGGAGCATTTCGCTTATCTGGCTATCAATACTCAATACTTGCCGTTCCTCAGATTCTGTCGATTTTCTTGCGTACAGGCAGTATTTGATCTTCTTTGGTTCGATTACTACTTTCGCTACACCTTGCTCTAGGTTTGGGTTTTCTATCTTCATACCTACATTGATGACGCAACTCGTCCTAGGAGTCTAGTGCGTCCCGAGTGCTATCTGTTGGTAACTCAAAGGGGTCAAAATCCTCAATTTCTTTCCTGAGCCTGTCCATGTTTTTTAGAACTGTTTTATATATTTTTGATATTTCCTTTATCTTTTTTTCATCTAAATTCTCATCACACTCTTCTAAAAAATCGACGAGATCATCGTCGATAAAGGATGCCAGTGATATGTATGCCCCGACCAACAACTGTATCCTTTCCTTGATGGCTCGTTTCAAATGCTTTTTTGATTCAGGAAGAGAAGAGATACGGTTAAAAGGCGTACTTCCGTTCGGTTCGTGATATTTGAAATGCTTGCTGGCATCTATTATTGCTTCAATGTCTTCCACATTTCAATGAATGACGCTGATCTTCGTAGAAGTCTAGGGTATCTCCAATTGGCAACTACGCCCTTATATCTCAGTCTTTTTATCTGTCAATTCTGGTGCAGAAATGGTAAAATCAAATAGCTATGACTACAGTAAAAAACCGTCCAAATGAAACTTCTGCCGAAGTTTTGAGTCCAAATATAAAAGTTTTGAGAGAGTACGAAAAAAAGATTGTTGATCTTACTCGACGAAACCGTCTCTTGAAATACCCCGCAAAAGCTCGGGCTATTTCTTTTAAAATGAACATCTCTGATTTTGAAGAGAGTTTCGGTTCTGCTGAAGAAATAGAGATTGAGTTTCCGCATAAAGCAATTCTTCGCGAAGAGGAAGAAGTGGTAGAGGATGCTGAAAAGGATTCATCTATTCCGCCTACAGACGTTCAAGGTAAAAAGCTTATAACGATGCTTCAAGCTTTGAGGCTTGATAGTAAAAAGAAATTTGAAGAACATGGACTCCATACTCTATACCTCACGATTGGTCGTGTGCGTTGGAAAGAACCAGGAAATGGTCGTGGCTCAGAAGGAGCACTAGAAGAAAAAGACTATGACTACGATGCCCCACTTCTTCTTATTCCTGTTTCAGTTGAAGAAACAAAATCTACGCCAAAGAAAACAATAATCAGAACGTATTTAGAAGCGAATGATATTGTTTTTAATCCTGTACTACTTTTACTCTCTGAATTGGAATACGGGGTTCAGATTTCTGGGATACCCTCATTTGAAGAAATCACCAGTCTCTCTGGGGCATTCGATTCACTTGTCAAAATATTAAAAAAATCATTTGCAGAATCTAAAATTAAAAATGATATCACTGACGATATTCGTATCGGTCAGTACTCTTTTTATGGTCAACAAATATACGAAGATCTAAGAAATAATGAAGAAGCAATTTGTGAACATGAATTTGTTGATGGTCTTATCGGCAAAGGTTCTATCATTCAAGAAGGTTTACCGTCAGACTCACAACCCGATGATCTTTTGGCTGTTGAAGAAGACTTCACTGTTCTAGATGCCGATGTAAGCCAGATGCGAGTTATTCAGAAAGCTGTTCAAGGTAACAGTCTTGTTGTTCAAGGTCCTCCTGGAACAGGAAAAAGTCAGACCATCGTTAACCTTGTTTCTAACTTACTTGCTCGTGGCAAAAAAGTACTCGTTGTCTGTGAAAAACAGGTTGCTCTTGAAGTTGTTTTTAAACGTCTCAAAGATAAAGGACTCGACAAGCTTTGTCTGCCACTTTTTTATCAGAACGCTGATAAAAAAACATTCGCGAAATCTGTTATAAACGATAGAGACTTTCTAATTGAAGCCTATGGACATAGTAGTTCTAGTGATGATACGGCTCTTGAATTGCGTGAAGGTGTCCATACAAAACTATGGAATTACGCATGTTCACTGGCTACTGTTGTTGAACCACTCAAGCGATCAGTTCAATGGGTTCACGGAGAGCTTGCTAAAGCACAAGCACTTAACTCTGATCGGGCAATACCATGGGGAGAAAGTAATCCACTAGTTATTACTGAGGACACGTATCGGAAAATTCTTACGATTTTGGAAGCTGTTTCTCCAGTCCTCCACAAGATTTCTGATCCAAAATTTTCAGCATGGAGTCAAATACAAAAAGAAAATTTCTCTCCTGACTTCGCAAGTAGAGTTCGAGTCGTACTTGAGGATGCTCATTCTGCGATTGCCGAACTTAATTCTCTACAACCCGAATCAATAGGCTTGGATACAATTCAAGGTCTGCAAAAGAATATGGAGACTGTTGAAAAATTGGCACAGTTTGAAACTAGCTTATTGCCAATACCACTACGAGATGAAGTCATTCTTAGTGCTGGAATTCAGATTTTAAAACAAACGGTTGAAGTTATTTCTGCCTATCAAAAACTTACCGAGAGTTTTGGGGATATCTATAAAGTGCCTACTGTATGGTCTTTGAGTAAGCTAGATGTCCAGTCCGTAAATGACGAGCGTGAAATTAAAGAGATTCGCACCGCACTCGATTCTGCATCTAAAATTGAAGCGATCCTGTCTTCCTTATATTCAAATGTAGAGGCTTGCAAGAACGACGATCTCTTGAATTTACCTATTGCTGAATTAATTCATTATCGAAATATTTTAATTCTCGATCCACTTATTATTGGAATAAAGGATTGGAGCGAAGCATCATCATTACAGGCTTCTCTTGGATCACTTACAACATTACAAGCTATTTACCGTAAACTTGAAGAAGCAAATGCGGTATTTGAAAAATGGGCAATTATTCGTGAAAACTTAAATAAAGAAGATGTCGAAAAAGTATTTACTGAATTTAATAAAAGGTATCATAAATACCTACATTTTTTCTCCCGTGATTATAGGGCAACTAAAGCGATAGTTTCAGATTGGTGCAACCTCAATACACCGAAAAAGTATGTAGATATTAATCAAGTTGTTTCTGCTGTACGCGACAGCCAAAACCTTGAAGAAAAATTAGGTATTCTTCTTGCTCAATTTAACGAGAAGTACATTGTTTCAGGTAAATCAATAACGGTACACGAAATTCCAATTCTTTCAGGTAGTGCAAAGAATCTCAGCGAATGGATGCGTCAAGAAAATAAGAGCGAACTCCCTAGTCATCTAAAGCAGGTTGTCGAGAAAAACAGTAGTCCTCGTGCAACGAAAGCTTTTAGCGATTCGTTAAAAGATTTGGAGGTAGTACTCAGTAGTCATTGGAGCATATTCAGTGTATTTTCTGATCTTGATCGTGTCTCAATTGCAAATGTCGCTTCTAAATTTGGAGAGCTGACAGAAAATGCTCAGAGCATAATTTCTCTCGAAGAGATTGTGGAAAATTTCTTGATAAAGAATGATTCTTCTCGAACTTTTGGTTCTCTCAAGAAAGATGTCCAGAATCTTAACCAACTCAAAACATGTTTAGACAAGATTGATCCAGATATTTTCAGCTTATTTACAGAAGAGGAAAATCCCGCCTCGCTTATAAATAAACGTAAGTCTCTGGAAAAGAATATCCTTGAACTTGAGGATCTCCTCTGGCATATTTCAAAATTGTCTAATTATCAAGGTGATATTTCACTAAGTGATTCGATACAATTAACCACAGAAGCAAAAGCAAAACTTGATAAATGGAAGTCAGCACTCACAAATTACGAAAAGCACGCTTCGGCTTTAAATAAGCTGTTTGAGAATGAGCAAAGTTTAGCAATCCTTGAACCTCTAAAAATTGAGACATTTCAGGAAAAATTATCGGAAATGATCCAAGACCAAGAAGGTCTTGAAGCATGGATGGAATATCGTCGTTATTCGCACCAGATGAAAGATCTAGGTTATTCTTGGTTTTTGGAATCAGTTAAGGGTAGCGATATAAAAAATCCAGCAGCTTTGTTTGCTGAATCACTTTGGAATTCTTGGCTTGAAAATTACTATCGTACCGATCCTGATCTGCGAGATTTCAATGTAAGTGAACACAAGAAAACTATCGAAGAGTTCCGCAAACTTGAGAAGCGTGTACTTGATGTTAATGCGAAACGAATACTCCAAAGAATTGCTCCTGAGATTAAAAAAGTGAAAGAGCGTCGTGGTGAGCTTGAACGCTTCTTGCTTCACCAAAGCCAACTCCAAAAGCAACACAAACCCGTTCGACAGGTTGTTATGAAGTGTACTTCTCATATACAGCAATATAAGCCTTGCTGGATGATGAGTCCTTTGACACTGAGTTCATATATTCCATATGGCTCACTCGATTTCGATACGGTTATTTTCGATGAAGCATCACAGATGCGTGTTGAACATGCTCTTGGTGCAATTGCTCGTGGAAAGCAAGTCATTATTTTTGGTGACGAACATCAACTTCCTCCAACATCTTTCTTTGACGTAGCTTCAGATTCAGATGACGATTCTGAGGATGTCGAAGAACAAGATTATGAAAGTATCCTTCATGCCGCACGAACCGTTCTTCCTGAATCAAGCGATTCTCTCTTATATCACTATCGCAGTAAGTACGAAGATCTTATTGCGTTCTCAAACTGTGAAGTGTATAAGGATCGCCTTATTACTTTCCCAAATCCAGATCATTCAAGTCGTGGGGTTCAGTTCGAGTATGTTGAGGACGGTATATTCGATGGTGGGATCAAAAAGGAAGGTCATGCGGGAACCCGTCGTAATGATATCGAAGCAAAACGCGTCGTTGAAATGTGTGCCCAGTCTGCGACTGACTACCCAGACAAGTCCATTGGTGTGATTGCATTTAGTAAATCTCAAGAGGTGGGTATCAGAGACGCGATGATCGAGTTTCTTAAAACACACCCTGAACTTCAGGAAAAATTAAACGAAGATCAAGACGGTAGCGATGCGTTTTTCATTAAGAATCTTGAATCTGTACAAGGAGATGAACGAGATATTATCGTACTCTCTATTGGATATGGTAAAGATAAAAATGGCAACTTCTTCAATCGTTTTGGTCCTATCAATAGCGTCACTGGCTACAGACGTTTGAACGTAGCAGTAACTCGTGCAAAAGAAAAGTTGATTTGCGTATCTTCTTTTAAATCGACTGAAATGAAAGCTGGCGAAACTTCGCGAGGTGCAAAAATGCTACAGAAATATTTGGATTATGCTGAAAATGGCGTTAAGACTCTCGACGGTAGCCGTCTTGTCGTTGCAGGAGAGGATGTTGAAGCTGATAGTCCATTTGAACTGGAGGTTAAACGAGCACTTGAGGAACGCGGTTATGAAGTTAGAAAACAGATTGGTGTATCAGGTTTTAAAATCGACTTGGCAATCATCAATCCTAAGACTGGGACTGACTACATTCTTGGAATCGAATGCGATGGTGCATCGTATCACTCTTCATACTCTGCTCGAGTAAATGATCGTTTGAGAGAAGATATTCTTAGAAGACTCGGTTGGGATATATATCGTGTTTGGTCTCAACATTGGATTTCACACAAGGAAGCAATAATCGAGGATATTATCAAAACAATCTCATAAACTTCTCAGGTAATATGCCTCTTATATCAAAAACAATATTTATTGACTCACGTAACTGTGCTAAAAATACTTGGCTCAAACTACACAAACCTGAGCTTCTGGAGAATTTCGAACTTTCCGAATTTGAAAAGCAACTTATCGAGCAAGGTAATGAAGTAGAGTTATGTGCCCGTGGTCTTTTTCCTAATGGCGTTGAAGTTATAAGTAAAGGTGAAAATGCATGTCTTGAAACAAGAAAATTGATGGAGGCAAAAACTCCAGCTATTTTTCAAGCTACATTTATTGCTGATGGCTTTATTGCTCGAAATGACGTTTTGGTTTATGAACCAAAAAATGATTGCTGGGATCTATATGAAATTAAAGGAACAAATTCTCTCAAAGAGGGTTCTGACGAGAGAAGTCATGTTGAAGATCTTACATTTCAAGCAATAGTCTTAAAACGCTCAGGTGTTAACCTAGGACGTTCATTTTTAATTCACTTGAATAAAGAATACGTACGAACTAGCGGTCTTGATATTGACCAGTTATTTACAATTGAAGATCTTACTGAAACCGTAGCTCAAAGATTTGATGAAATGAGTATTTTAATGGAAGGGTCACGTGAGTTTCTCAACCAAGAAACAGAACCTGCGAGTGGTTGTGATTGTCATTATCTAGGACGAAGTAGACATTGTGCCACATTTCAGTACTCCCATCCCGAAGTGCCAGAATATTCAGTTCATGATCTTTCACGTATTGGAAGTAGTAAAAAGAAGATGGAGTTTTTTGTCGATAATAGTATCTACAGTCTTGATGATATCCCTACTGATTATGAGTTGTCTCCCATTCAAACCAACCAATTACAAGCTCATCGAACTAAGACTCCAACTATCGATTTGAGTGAAGTCAGAAATCAGCTTAGTGTCTTGGAATTTCCTCTATATTTCTTAGATTACGAGACATATGCTCCAGCGATTCCACAGTTTGTGAATTATAGCCCTTATAAGCGGATACCATTCCAATTTTCACTCCATATTTTACGTGAACCAAATGGCGGAGTTGAGCATGTTGATTTTCTTCATCCTGAACGTACCGATCCATCAGAATTGGTCGCGCAACTTTTGACTAAGCATATCCATCCCAAAGGTACAGTTATTTCGTGGAACAAGTCGTTTGAGAAAGGAGTTAATTCTGACATTGCAGAGCGTCTTCCTGAACATCGAGAAGCAATGGAACGTATAAATAATCAAATGTATGATTTGAAGGATATTTTTTCAAAGCAGTATTACGTTCATCCAGATTTTCAAGGAAGTGCCTCGATCAAAAAAGTATTGCCAGCCTTAATTCCTGACTTAAACTATAGTGACTTAGTTATCCATGAAGGCGGTCAAGCCTCTGAACAGTGGTGGTTCATGGTTGCACCAGACACAAGCAAGGAAGAACTTGAGGATATTTCTAAAAATCTTAAAATTTATTGTGGTCTTGATACTTATGCTATGTACGCAATTTGGAAGCACCTTTATGAAAAAATCTAGCTGTTGGTAACCGCACTACACAATAATCTCAATGTAAGCTACAGTACAAAAATACCCTTGAAAATGGTATAATTCGTTTACAATTTAATAATAGACCTAACCCCTCAATTTATTGAGGATATGGTCGCCAAATCCGTCCAAAGTAAAGAACTCCTAGTCAGAGTCTACTTTGGACGGTCATATCTGGAAACGGGTATGGGTATACCTCACGGGGTATATCGGATCTGGCTGGGAGCTTTTTGCTACCTATACGATCCTTCATAACAAAACCGTCCAAAGTTTATGAATAAAAAATCACATAGTGAAGAAGTATGGGGCAAAGTCCTCAGTGCACACGAAGAAGTTAAGTACGAGTTCTCAGTCGGAAAGCAGTATATCAATACATACATTATCATCTGGGCGATCATCAGTTTGCCGTTCGTCTTTGCTGTCGTAGGAATTTTCATATTCCTCATCGCATTCTTGTATTTGAAGTTCTACTTGCCTAAGGCAAACATCTACGGATTTACCGACAAGCGAGTACTGATCCATCGTGGATTTTTCTCAACTAACTTAATCAGCGTTGACTATAAGCAGATCACTGATGTTACTGTCCGTGAATCATTTTTAGATAAGACATTCACAAAAAGCGGACAGTTGTTCATCAACACCGCAGGAACAAGTAAAGAAGAAATCGTCTTGAGCCACATCGCTCATCCGTACGAGGTTAAAAAGAAGCTCGACGAGTTGAGGGATAATCACTAATTGATTCTGAAATTACAATAGTTTTTTAAACTCAGCAGAATATAATTCTGTTATTTCAGCTACGCTGTCGTCGGCATCAAGATTAAATGTAAAGTTAGCCTCGATAATATCGAGAACATAGAGCAATGATTTCTCGGTGTATAGATGCTCTGTTACGGTATCTATTAGTTTACTGAGACTATGATTTAGTAGATCAACTTCTTCTTTGTATCGTTCAAAAAACTCACTATAGTTCTCGGTCATATCAATATCAAATATAGTCGATGGTTTTTGAGCCAGATTTTTAAATTCGCAGAGTGTCTTATAGTTCTTAACTGGACTTGCGTGCTTCTTTGTAAAGAGAAACATATTTGCAAGAGGTAGCAGTACTTCAATCTGTTCTTTATACTCCTGCACAAAATTAACCTCTTCTTTGCAGGTATATAAATTAGTCCCAGTTATTATCTCTACCACTCTTGGCATTCCCAAGAAATCTTTTTCAAGATTTTGTTTTACCAACTTGCCAGTATCAAATAGCTTTTGAAAATACTTTTTGGACTTTTGCAGTTCTGTATACCAAGCCATGAACAAATCCTTGTGACTCTTTTTAGTATTACCATTCCATGTGTCAAAACGCTCACTCATACTGAGTGGTGAATATTCATTTACGAATAAGCCATCATCTAGCCACCGAGATAGAGTTTCTTTGACCAATAGCTCAATACTCATGTTTTTACTTTTTGCATATTCTTCCACTATCGACAATATGTTTTCTTCGGTAGCATCGTGTGAAATATGTGTATCGTAAGCTAATTTAAAAAATACATCTTTTATTGGTAGCTCCGCAAAAAAGTGATGGAGTAAAAACCCGCCTTTTTCCGCCATGGTATTTCTTATTTTCTTCGCTCCGTCATAGTACATACAGGAATAGATACGACTGACAATCAAGTCTTTCTCCTCCTTACTGAGTTTGTTGCTATCCTTGAATCGTTCATAGAGAAAGACCTGGTCTTCCAAGTATTTGGAATCACTAGCAACCGTATCGTCAAGGAGAAGTAGGTCTTCTTGTGTTTCTTTTGGTAGGTTATTAAATGTGAATATGTGTAACAGTTTTTGATACTCAAAATAAGTAGATTCTGTAAGCAGTTTGATACTTTCTTCCTCTGGAATATCTTTTGTGAATTGTTGCATTGCTACCCCCTGAAAGCTTCTTGTACCAGAAAGAAAACTATCAAGCACTCTCTGGTTTCGTAACAGTGATAGCTCTGACCGATACAAAAACATCTGAGCATCCATTTTCATAGAATTCTCTAGTTGAACAATCTTTATGTATCGGTTGTATTCCTTTACTTCGAGGGTACGAGGACTCCATGCTTGAGTCAAAACATAGATATCAGAATCAGATAGTGCACCTTTGCCGTTCTTTTCTCTGTAAATATCGTTATGGACAAGTGCAGTCACTCGCTCAAGCGGTGTGATATTTGATCTTCTAAGTAAATCACTTAAGTTTTTCATATCATCTGTTTTTTCTTAATGCGTTTTCCAAGAACTCGACCCGTTCTTTAAGTTCTGTGTTGGCTATATTCTTTGAAAGCGTAGAAGTAAGCTTGGCAATCATAGATGCCTGCTTGAGTGACATTTCCTTATTCATCACTTTGCGGATAGTATCCGAAAGAATATTATTTATTTCTTCTAGGTTAATTGGTTTAGTCATACTAGTTATTTTCTACGATTTCAAACCAAGCCCTTACTTCATGAGCCTTGCCACTTTTAATAATGTTTTTGTAGAGTGCAAAAATGACATTCGGAGTTAGTTTTCTTGCCCATGAGTTGATGTCTTTGACTAGTCCATCTTTCTCAAGTCTCTTATTCCAATCAGTGAGCGTGCCAGTATCAATCTTGTATATTTTTGAGAATTCAAGCTGTGTCTTTATCGCAAGCAATTCAAATACTGACTCTTCTTCAACACCGAACTTTTCGAGTGCTACTCTTGGTTGCCCTTTAAGAAACGAAGGAAGGGACTTCCAAAGAGCATAGGTTTCGTAGACCTGCTTTTTATATGGATCTTTAGAAAAATCTTCTTCCTGCATATATCACTTAAAGCTTTACTGCTGTCTCGCCAGTAAGCTTTTCAAGCCTTGTGAGAGATGTTTGCACATACGCCTCATCAAGCTCTATGCCGATACACTTTCGACCCAAGTGTGCACAAGCGACAGCAGTTGAACCACTTCCCAGAAAGGGGTCATATACAACATCACCAACTCTCGTTGAGTTAGGAATTATTTTTCTCAATAACCCAATTGGTTTTTGCGTAGGATGAAGGTTAGATTTATGTGGTCTAGGATGATAGATAACATTTCTTGCTTTAGACTGTTCCATTTTGTGTTTACCAAACCATCCATAGGCAATGAGTTCGTACATAGACAAATAGTCTTTTCTGCTCATGACTGGTTGATTTTTCAGCCAAATAATCATCTGACTGTAATAGAAACCAGCGGACTTCATACCCAAGCGTAAACTTGGAAACATTAGATCGGCATTAAAGATATAGACCGTGTTGTACTCTTCTAGGTGCGGGATAGTCGCACCTAAATACTTACTAGTAAATTGCTCGTATTCTTCTTCTGATTGTAGGTGGTCATTGGCAATAACTTTTTCATTCTTAACGCCGAGTTTTGAGAATCCTATTTTATTTTCTACATAAGCAACGCCATACGGAGGATCAGTCACAACCGCTCGTATTTTATTGTTTCCTATAACTTTTGCGACAAAGGCATTGTCTAGAGAATCGCCACAACCGATAATGTGATCACCAATCTTAAAAATATCTCCTTTATTTATTTTCATAGATTTTCTTCGCCTTAAGGTTGGTAAACTTTTCCCAACGATCTATAACAATAGTCGCAAAGAGTAGATCTTTTTCGACCCCACGCCACACACGATTTAATTCCTCACATGCAATAAGGTCACTACCACTACCAGCGAAGCCAGAAAAGATGATGTGCCCAGGTGCAGAGCATCGCTTGAAGGGCTTTTCATTTAAAGAAATCGGTTTTTGTGTTGGGTGGAGATAGTTTTGAGTGTTATCTCTTTTAACAAGCCAAAGGTCTATCATGTCTTGCAATTCATCCAAGACCTGATTACCAGTTGTTACTTCTTGATTAAGAATTTCATTTGCATTCCTGAAGTTTGGATTTAGATATGGCTTACCAAGTGTGCCGTATGTACATGGTTCATAGAGCCTGTTCCAAGCAATTTTAGGAGTGCAGTTCTGATTCGATTTTATCCAAAGACAAACTCTTCTTTTCTTGATCTGATATTTATCGTATAGAGACTGCGTTAATCCAATGCTGTTTGGGTCTGACCAGTAAAAGAAGTGTGAGTCTGGCTTAGCAAACTTTTTAGCTGTCTCAATACTTTTACTAATGAATTCAGAGTACTCATCCTCGCTCTTATTATCTTTGTATTCTCCACCATACTTTCCTCCGTATTCCCAAGAAATATTATAGGGCGGATCACAGAAGACAATATCCGCTAGATCATCTTTCATGAGTTCTTTGACTTGATCTTCGTTGGTAGAGTCGCCAACTAAAAGGCGGTGCTTCCCGAGTTCCCAAACTTCTCCTAAATTCACTTTTGGTGCCACTGTTTCTTTAATGGCTTTCTCAACATCAAAATCATCTTCAACAAGATCCACGTCATCAAATAGATTCTGTAATTCTTCATCTCCAAAACCAACATCAAGAAGCATGTCCATATCGAACTCTTTTAGTAGTTCTTCATCCCACGACCCAGTATTCTTATTAAGTCTCAAGTTGAGTTCTTTTTCTTCTTCGAGGGTTAGTTCTCGTGAAGGAATCATGCACTCAATTTCTTCAATACCAAGATCCGCATACACTTTTATGCGTTGTTCACCTCCAATAATAATATTGGCTCTTGAGCCGATATTAAGAACAATAGGCACGACCGTTCCAAATTCCTTAACAGATTTTTGCAAGTCTCTCTTTTCACTCTCACTCAACTTTCTCGGGTTGTATCCGTTATTAATTAGGTCTACCAACTTGCGAGTAGTGCTAGACCATGTACGCTTTTGCTTAGCCATAGGGTTTTTATTCAGAAGAGGTTCTTAGCTGCTCTTCTACCCTTATTCGTCATTGAATGACAAAATGACAATTTCTTTTTACTTCCTCAAAATGAGTAGCGAGAAAATCTTTAATACAAAAGACCTTTTGCTTGAACGAGCAAAAGGTCTTTATTTCGTCATTTTATATGAAATGACTATTTGTCAGCTCTGAGAGAAAACAGGGCTTTATACCCATACCTTTTAGTGTAATGAGAAATTGGGCTAGACTTCATACCAAAAAACTTCTTTAAACCTTCATTGAGTTCGTATTTAACATTTCTGCCAAATCTTTTGTCCCATTCTGATTTTGTTAGCGAGCCATCATATTCTGCCATTATTCGAAGTAGTGCCCATTTATAATCTGGGTTGTTTGTCTTAGTATTCATAAAACCCATATCTTTGTAATCAAACTTTTGTGGCTTCATTCCTGGGTAAGAAACCTTAACAAGGTGTCCATCCAAAAACTTTATATCCAATGCTTCCCATGTAGCATTTTGGGGAAGTAGGTATGATGCAACAACAACGCTGCTTTCTTTTTTAGCTGATCCAACATCTAAATCTTCAGGGTTAACAATTCTAACCTCCTGAACCATTCTTGCAGGAATAATATAATCATCTTTATCTATTGTTGGGAATGAGAATCCAGCCAAAACATCCAACGAGGGTCTTACAGATTCAAATGCGGAATTAGCCATCCCAATGCTTTTTTTCAATGATTCTCTCATTGGTTCAAAAGCTTTGAGAGTCTTCTCATGTGCCTCAAAAACAGCCTTCAACGGCGAAACAAGCCTTTCTGCTGTAGCAGGGTCATATCCATCCTTTATTGCTTGTTGATATACTAATTCGCCTACGGTCATAGTTTGTATTATATCAAAAATTGGCATTTGTTGGCATTTGAGCTTGCGACCCACAAAGCTAAACTTCTTCAGTCAGAACGTGCTAGAATAGCCTTACAAGGGTTGAACCCACGGGTACCATACCCGAGTACACCGCCACAACAATCTAGTGTCGGAAGACCCGAGTACCTAAATTCTCAAAGTTAAGCTAAAATATATACATGCAACAGTTTTTAGGTAATGAGTTTAATAAAGAAACCGAGGATGCGATATATTTCTATACGCCTGTATTTTATGCACTTGATAATTTCTCAGCCCACACAATAGAAATATGGGGCAAAAAATTTCAAACATCTGAACATGCGTACCAATGGAAGAAATTTATAGATTCAAATCCTGAGATAGCTGAACAAATATTCAACGCAACAAGCCCTAACGAAGTTAAGAAAATCTCTGATATTCATAAAAGCGAAGCTTCTCGTAATTTTCCTGATTTAAAACTCAAAATAATGGAAGAAATTCTTCGAGCAAAAACTGAGCAACATGAGAAAGTTAGAATAATTTTAAAAGAAAGTGGAAACAAAACTATTGTTGAGAATTCTCCTATAGATAGTTTTTGGGGAGTTGGTCCTGATGGAAAAGGAGAAAATGCCTTGGGCAAGCTTTGGATGAAAATAAGAGATTCTAAAAATTTTACTAATGACCCCGGTCCCTCGGCTTAATTTATCGAAACCTAATCTTGATAGTAAAAATTACTCCTCCCCCTATCTTCTTCAAAACCCTTCGTTTTTTAATATCTAAACTATGCTAAAATGTATCTATGAAAGAAAAGCTAGTAATTTATTGGGCAAGGCGGGATTTTAGATTGCGGGATAATCGAGCTTTATTAAGCGCAGTTTTGAATGCTAAAAAAGAAAATATTAAATTCTTGCCGGTATTTATTATTGAGCCTTATATGACCCAAGGTAATCCGAAAGAGCAATTCGGCTACCCTTCTCGATATTTTTTATCAAAAGCTATTCCCCTTTTTAGTAAAAACTTTAAACAATTTTTATTAATAAAAGAGAAACCGGCTTCATTCTTTTTGAAACTTGCGAAAACTTATGAGCTCGAAATCTACGTAAACGAAGACGTTTATCCTGATTTCTATAAACAACTAAAAAAGATTAAAAATAGCAGTATCAATATTAAACTTTTCCGAGATCAAATCACCGTAGATAAAAATACGAAAACCAGTATGAAAGATATCTATTCAGTATTTACTCCTTTTAAAAAGGCAGTTTGGCAATCCTTCATAAACGAGAAAGAAGATAAAATTCCAAGCTTCGAAGGTTTAAGTTTTTTCAATCCTGAGAATTTCAAATTTAAAACTTTAAATCCTAAAAATCAAAAAGAAATCCTAGCATTATTTAGCGACAAAGAAAGTATTTTGATTGATAGTGAGGTTATAAATCTCAAAGATATATTAAATACCAATAGAAATCTAGAGAATAATTATTTTAGTGAAGAAGAAGCTTTAAATCATTTTCGTAAATTTTTGAAAAATAAATTAAGTAAATACGACGAAAAAAGAGATTATTTAGATAACGAGAATACTTCTAGGATGTCGCTCGCACTTGCTTGGGGACTAGTCTCTTCGAGAACTTTAGTAAAATTAATACAAAAACATTTCAAGAAAAATTTTGAAAATCCACTCTCCTTTTTAGAGTCGGATAAAGGCCCTTTGCAATTTATAAGTGAATTGATTTGGAGAGAGTTTTATAAATATTTATTATTTCACAACCCAAATCTTTTAAATAAACCTTTTCAAAAGAAATTTGAAAATATAAAATGGATCAATCAAAAAGAAGCTTTAGAAAGATTTAAATTATGGATCAAGGGTGAAACCGGCTACGCTATAGTAGACGCAGCAATGAACGAACTTCAGGCGACTGGCTATATGCATAATCGCGCCCGAATGATAGTTTCTTCTATACTTACTAAGAATCTCGGAGTTTCTTGGCTTTGGGGTCAAGAATATTTTAGAGAAATGCTTATCGATTTAGATGAAGCTTCGAATAACGGAGGTTGGCAATGGGGAGCTTCGGTGGGCGCAGATCCGAAACCGATTCGGATTTTTAATCCCTATTTACAAGCTTCGAATTATGATCCGGATAATGTTTATCAAAATAAATGGTTAAGTAAAGAATACTTAACAAATCCCCCGAAACCGATAATAGAGCATAAAGACGCTCGCGAACTCGCCTTAGAAAGATACGGATTATCAAAAAATATTAAAAATAGAAACTATTAAACATATGGATAAAAATATAGAAAAATTTATTTTAAACTCTACAGCTAAAGCTTTAGCTACTTTAGGTAAAAACGGACTCAACGTCGTCCCAGTATCTTCTCTCAAAGTAGTAGATTATGAGATTTGGCTTATAAATTACTTTATGGATAAAACTGTAGAGAATATTAAAGAAAATAATAAAGTTGCTTTAGTTTGCTGGAATAAAATGTTCGGTTATCAAATCAAAGGCGAAGTAGAATATTTTGAAAACGGAGAAAAATTCGATGAGGCAGTAATTTGGATTAAAGAAATCTTGCCTGACCGTATAGTCAAAGGATTGCTCGTGCTTAAACCGGAGGAAATCTTCGATATTGCCCCGACTAAAAATACGAAAGATTTCAGATACGAATAAATTTAAAAATCACAAGTTTAAACTTGTGATTTTTAAATTTAATTTTTATATCTTTAATAAAGATAACCGCGAGTACGAACCCCTACTACCCCGTCCGCACCTAAGTAATTATTTTGTTGGAAAAGCAAAACTGCATTTCGAGTTTCATAATCAAAATAATTATCAAAATTATTATTTACTAAATATCCTTTATTTGCTAAAAGTTGCTTCAAGCAAGATACGTCTGAACCGTACATACCGAATCTTAGAGTTCTATATAGAGAACAACTATTATAAACAGTTGAAACTCCTAATACATTACCGCTAATTACAGAATTAGAATTCACTACAGTTACGTTTACAGTATTACAAGTTGAAGGATTATTAGAACAAATAGTTAAACTTGAATAACCTGTATTGGAAGCATAAATAGTAACAGAATTACTATTGTAACTTAGATTTGAAACCAAATAACAAGGTTGACCAGTTATAGTACTGTATTGATTAGCAGAATTACAACCAAGATTATTATAATTATTAGAATTATTTACATTCACAACTCCAGAATTTGAATTACTAGAAACGTAAACTCCACTTGCATTATTTCCTAAAGACAAAGTCGCGCTACTACCTAAAGGCAAAGTTAGACTAGTTATATTAAGTCCATTATTATTATAATTATTTTGATAATAATTATTTGGCCAAGATGCAGTCGTAGATTGCTGATTGTTCACCATAACATAAACCCCAGTATTGGTATTTATATTATAAGTACTAGTATTTAGAGAAGTAGAGAAATATCCACTATAATTAGTAGTACCTAAATACACACTTTGCAAAGAATAATTATTGTTGTAATAGAGAGTGACGTTTGAATTTGGATCTCCGTACACACTAACGAACACAGTATTATTACCATTATTAGACAAGGATAAAGTCGGTGTCATTGCAGAGACTTTATTAGTAAAACCTAAAAGAGCGAAAGTCAAAAGGGCAAAAACTAACAATTTACTATATATTTTCATAATATTTTACTAAATTAGCTTATAATCTACCTATTTACGGTATTACCTTAAAGCCTATACTAATTTGAATAAATTTACAATAAGAAGGGAAAAACTTATGTTATACTAAAAATATGTCTAGAATATTTTTTGGTTTAATAATGGCGCTTTTTTTAATAGGAATTTCTTACTTTAATACCAAAGTTTATAGCTATGGCTTAAGATTAAGTGATCAAAATACTAAAATTTTATTTTTTGTATTTTTACTCATTCCCCTATTGTTTGCTTTTAGTATGATTTTAGGGTTTGGAGGTTTAATGCCGAATTTTTTACATAGAATTATGCAAATGATTGCCGGCTTTGGACTTTATTTATTCTTTGGAGCTATCACACTCGGAATTATTTACATTTTTGGATTTTTATTAAAAATAAACATTCCTTCTTATTTCGGTTATGCATTTTTCATTTTATCTTTAGCACTAGCAAGTATCGGATTTATTCAAGCTCGATTTATCAAAGTTGTTGATTATACTATTAAAAGTGAAAAAGTTCCGGATTCTTTAGTAGGCAAAAAAGCTATTCTCGTAGCTGATACTCATTTTGGTAGAATCAATCACAAAGCTTTTTCTGATAAAGTTGTAAATAAAATAATTTCTCTTAATCCTGATTTCGTATTGCATGCTGGAGATTTCTACGATGGACCAAAGAATAATACAAATTTAATTAGTGAAAGCTGGACTAAACTCGCTTCCAAATATCCCGTCTTCTTAGCCCCAGGGAATCATGAAGAATACGGTGATTATCCGATCTTCATAGAATCTATGAAGAAAGCTGGGATTATTGTATTGCAAGACGAAAAAGTTAATTATCAAGACATAGAAATTTTCGGTTTAACTTACAAAGAAAATACTACTGGTAAAAATCAAAATACCTTAGCTTTAGTAGATAAAGTTCTCAAAAAGATAGAAGTTGATGAAAATAAATTCAACATTTTAATTCATCATTCCCCTACTTCTTTGAATATAGCAGAGCAAAATAATATTGACTTACAAGTCTCCGGGCACACTCATAAAGGTCAATTCTGGCCACTTAACTATATAGTAGAATATATTTACAAAGAATATGCTTATGGGCTTCACCCGTATCAAGACTTACAAGTATTAACTACTTCCGGCGTCGGTACAGCAAGCGTCCCTTCCCGACTATTTAATACTCCAGAATTAGTAAGAATTACTTTTACAAAATAAAACATCTATTATTCTTAATTCCTTATAAATCATAATATAGGGATTTTAACTTGCTTGCCAAGATATATATATATATATATAATTTAAGTATTATAAATAACATTCAAATTTATGAGTGAAATAACATTAACAGCCGAAGAAGTAAAAACTATTTTTGAAAAATTACAAAAAGGTGAATCTACTCAAGAAGAAGAATTACAATTATTAAAAACCCTAAACCTAGGGGTAGAAGCTATGCGTGATTTAGCAAAAGAATTTGGTAATGAAATAAAAGTCGAAGAACTTAAAAATACTAATACAGAAAAATAACATGAAATTTAATTTTGAAAAACATATAAAAACTCCTGAACCAGAAACAAAAAAAGAGGAATTAAATGATGAACAAATAGAAGCGAATTATGAACAAGAAATCTTAGCTGAAACTAAAAAACTAGGCACTAATTTAGCATCTTTAAAATCTGAAATAGACGCATTAGGTGGTCCAGAAAAATTTAAAGAATATTTTGAAAAACCAGTATTAATGGAGAATGGAAATGAAATAAGAAAAGGTGAGGTTGGAAACATAGAAACAAGAGGTTCTTACGAAATCCAAAAATTAAGTCAAAAAATAAAAGAAAAGATAAGTTTAAAAGCTGCTGTAGCCTTAGCTTCTATTATGAATTTTATGCATATTTATGGTATATCCATGATGAATCAAAATATGGGTAATAAAAATATTCAAGAATATTTTAGCCAAGAAACAATGCAAACTATAATAAATAATTTTAATAATTTTTCAGAAAAAAATGCAGTTAATCAAGGAGCAATGATTACTGGATTAATGTTCAGTGCTATGATATTAAGTATTCAATCAGGCGCGATTTATACAGGGATAAAAGATGCTATTGAAAAAAGAAAACTAAAAAGAGAAAAAGCGAAACAAGAATTGAAGTTCAAAATGACTGATACTGATATAGATAAAAAATTTAATTAAAAGAAACCCCATAGGTCTTACCTATGGGGTTTCTTTTTAGTGCTATTTAAAATTTTTAATTAAATTCTCTTCAAAATTAACGGTATTTTCGGCAAATCCTCTATCTAAAAGATAAGTTGCGAATTTTTTATCATAACCGGTAATGATAAAAATTCCAGTTAAAATAAATAAAATAGCAAAGACTTTTTTAACTTTCTCTAAAGTATTTTCGTTTTTAGCGAAAATATTAATAACTTTATTCCCCAAATAAGCAACTAAAAATAGAGCGAGGGTAAGTCCTAAAATAAATCCCAAAAGATATAGCAAGCCTTCATTTATACTTTTAGGTAAGACTGTTCCTAGGATAAAAAAGTAAGTCGGGCTACAAGTCGTAAAGACAGGACCTAAAGAAAAACCAATAAGTACATCTCCATAAGAATTATTTTTCTTATAACCCTCCCCTAAACTTTTATTTGCAGAGAGATTTAAAATTTTTACAAAAGGTAAATTAGCCCAAATACTAGGAAACAAAATACTAAATCCTAAAAATATAATTATTAATCCTGAAAAATATTGCCAGAAGGTTTCCGGTATATCTATAAACAAAGTGCTCGCTTTTAATAAAATTGTAAAAATAAAAACAGAAAAAGCTAAAGATAATATAACTCTAAAAGTTTTTGCACTAGATTTTCCAGCATCACTACTACCTACTACCACCGGCAACAAAGGAAAAATACAAGGCGCAAGTATAGTTAAAGCACCAGCTAAAATTGAAATCAAAAACAAAATCATTTTATATTTGTTCGATTAGATCTGCTAAGGTTGGACTACCGGACCATTTCTTGATCAGATTACCATTTGCATCAACTTGTACTAAAGTATGCTGATAAGTTACTCCGTATTTTTTCTTTAAATCTTTATATTCATCATAATCAACATCCAAGATTAATAAATCTTTTGGAATATTGTTACGATTATTTTCTATATCTCTATCCAAAGCTCGACAAGTCGGACACCAAGACGCCCTAAAAAATAAAACTACATTCCCTTTATTGGCGAAAGCGAGAGCTGAAGGCTCGTAAGTTTCATACCCAGAAACTAAACCTTCTTCACCTACCCTAGACTCTAAGTTTTCTTGATTAGATTTTTGATCATCTAAATCACTCTTTAGACTAGATTCGGAATTTATGTTTTTCTCATTATTTAAATTTTGATTTTCTTTATCAACAAAGAAAAATACAGCGAAGGCACTTATTAACAAAATAACAACAATTAAATTAAAGTAGCTAAAACCTTTTTGATATTTCATATTTTTATAATTAATATTAATTACTTTAATTATACTATAAAATCAAATTTACTTTTATACACAAAAGTATTAAGATAAATTTATGAAACAATACGAAGAAATTCTAGACAATAAAGGGCTTAAAAAAACTGAAATTCGTATTTTATTACTAGATTTCTTGTCTAAAATCAAAAAACCCATAAGTGCTTCAGAAATTTTACTTCAATTAAAGAAAAATAAACTTGATCAAGTTACTGTTTATCGAACTTTAGAGTCTTTTTTAGAAAAAGGCATCATTAAAAAAGTAGAAACTGGTAAAAGAGAGTCAGAATACGAAATAATTGATAAAAAAAACGATCATCATCATATGATCTGCATGAAATGTAACCGAATCGAGGACTTTGTAGGTTGCGACAGCTTAAAAATCGTAGAAAGTGCATTAAAAAAAGCAAAAAACTTTAAAAAAATTAGTCATCATTCCTTTGATTTATTTGGTCTTTGCAATAATTGCGAGGAAAATAAAAAATAAACTGTGGATAACTATAAGACATATTAAAAAATATGCCAAATACCTTTATATATAAAGGTATTTTTAACTTTGCTCGAGGTATATCAAGTATGATAAAATTATCATACTAAGGGCGAATTTTTTAGAGAAAAATTATAAATTAATTAACATTTTATGACTACAAACAATAATAAAAATCTTGTAAACTGCGTAACCAAAAGAGATGGTACGATTGCAGATTTTAATATCAAAAAAATAGAAAACGCTATATATAAAGCGATGATTTCAGTAGGACAAGGTACGAACGAAGACGCAGAAAAAGTAGCAGAACAAGTGGTCATAAAATTAAATGCAAAATTTGCTACCGAATTAGATCACAGTGATGGAAAATTAGAGGTTTGCCCGAACGTAGAAGAAGTTCAAGATATTGTCGAGGAAACCCTAATGGAAAAAGACTTTTTTGAAGTCGCAAAAGCTTATATTATTTACCGTAAAGAAAGAGCTGAGGAAAGAAAACGAGATATTTTCAAGAAAAGAATTCAATTAAAGCCTTATGAATACCCTGAATTATATGAATACGTTAGTGCTATCCGTCACTCTTATTGGATCCATACTGAATTTAACTTTGTTAGCGATATTCAAGACTTCAAAGTTAATGTTTCAGAAAACGAAAAATCTGCTATCAAGCACTGCATGCTAGCTATTGCTCAAATCGAGGTAGCAGTAAAAACTTTCTGGGGAGATATCTATAAAAAAATGCCAAAACCAGAAATCGGAGCAGTTGGAGCTACTTTTGCAGAAAGTGAAGTTCGCCACACAGACGCTTACTCTCACCTACTTGAAATCCTGGGCCTCAATACTGAATTCGGTAATATTAAAAATATTCCGGCTTTAATGAATAGAGTTAATTATTTAGAAAAAGCTATAGCGAACAAAGGTAGTAATGATAATCGTGAATATACTCAATCAATACTCCTATTTTCTTTGTTTATAGAGCACGTTTCCCTCTTCTCTCAATTTCTAATCATAATGTCTTTCAATAAGCACAAGAACCTATTCAAAGGAATTTCTAATGCAGTTGAAGCAACCTCCAAAGAAGAGCAAATTCACGGCTTATTCGGTATAGATCTTATAAATATTATTAGAGCAGAACATCCAGAATGGTTCGACAAAGAATTTGAGGATAGTATTGTGGCTATGTGTCACGAAGCTTTCGAATCAGAAAAAGGTGTAGTAGATTGGATTTTTGAAAAAGGAGAATTAGATTTTATGCCAAAAGTAGTAGTCTTAGAGTTTATCAAGCAAAGATTCAATAATTCTTTACAAAGTATAGGAATTAATAAAATCTTTGAAATTGACGAAATGTTCCTTAAAGAATCTGATTGGTTCTACGATGAAGTGATAGCAACTAAGCACGGAGACTTCTTTAACAAGAAATCGATAAATTACAACAAAAAAGGTAAAAGTATTACAAGCGACGATCTGTTTTAATTATTAATAATATAATCATAAAAAATAAACATGTACTGGTTAAATGAAAATAGTAGAAAATTTTTAGCAAAGGGTTACTTAATGGAAGGCGTTACTGCAGAAGAACGTATTCGTGAAATTGCAAATATTGCAGAAAAGTATTTAAATAAGCCGGGTTTCGCAGATAAGTTTTATGATTATATGTCTCGTGGCTTTTATTCTTTAGCCTCTCCTGTTTGGTCTAACTATGGACTTAGTAGAGGGTTACCTATAAGCTGTTTTTCAAGTTTTATTGCAGACGATATGTCTCGTATACTTTTTACTCATGCTGAAGTAGGTATGATGACTAAATACGGAGGAGGTACTGCTGGTCACTTTGCAGGTCTTCGTCCTCGTGGAGCAGTTATTAAAGATAACGGGCATTCTTCAGGAGCAGTACACTTTATGGAACTTTTTGATAATCTTATAAATATAGTTAGTCAAGGTTCTGTACGTCGTGGTCATTTCGCACCTTATTTACCTGTAGAGCACGGTGATATTGAAGAATTCCTAAATATCGGTAAAGAAGGTCACCCTATACAAGAATCTACTTATGCGGTTACTGTTACAGATGCTTGGATTAAAGATATGGTAGGAGGAGATCAAGAAAAAAGAAAGATTTGGGCAAAAATAATTCAACGCCGAACTGAAATAGGTTATCCTTATATTTTATTCTCTGATACCGTAAACAATAACACTGTAGACGTATATAAAGATAAAAATATGAAAATTTATGGTAGTAATCTTTGTTCAGAAATTTGTTTACCTACTAGTGATGAAATTTCTTTTGTTTGTTGTTTGTCATCTATGAATTTACGTCACTACAAAGAATGGAAAGATACTGACGCGGTTGAAACTTTAACTATGTTCCTCGATACTGTTATTTCTGACTTTTTAGCTCGACTCGAAAGTCTACGTGATCATGAAGATCCTCAAAAGCAAAGTGCGTTTTATTTTATGCAACGTGCATATAAATTTGCTAAAGAACACAGAGCTTTAGGTTTAGGGGTTTTAGGTTGGCACACTTTCCTTCAAGAAAACAACATTGCTTTTGAAAGCAAAGAAGCTATCGAACTTAACAAAGAAATCTTTAAATTAATTAACGAGAAATCTTATAATGCATCAGCAGAGCTTGCGAAAGAATACGGTGAACCAGAAATTCTAAAAGGTTACGGACGTCGCAATACTACCCTTATCGCTATCGCGCCTACTACTTCTTCGGCTTTTATCTTAGGTCAAGTTTCTCAAAGTATTGAGCCTATTATGTCTAACGCTTTTGTTAAAGACGTAGACAAGATGAAAGTTACAATCAAAAATCCTACTCTAGAAAAATTATTAGAAGAAAAAGGTATGAACACTAATGAAGTTTGGAGTAGTATTCGGGACAATGACGGCTCCGTGCAACACTTAGACGGATTAACTGAGCACGAGAAAATGGTATTTAGAACTTTCAGCGAACTTGATCAAAAGATAATCATAGATCAAGCTTCTGATCGTCAAAAATATATCGATCAAGCTCAATCTTTAAACCTTATGATTGACCCTACTATGCCTACTAAAGACTTAAATGCGCTTTATCTCTATGCTTGGGAAAAGGGGGTTAAAACTCTTTACTATCAACACAGTATGAATGCCGCTCAACAATTCGGACGCAAGAAATTGCAAGAAGTTGAGATGAAAAAGAAAGCTCTCAAAGAAGCAGAAGAAAACGGCTACAACGTCTGCGTAAGTTGCGAAGGATAAAAAAAATAAAAAACCACATTAGTGGTTTTTTATTTTTATTTATTTGTAATTTGGTTTTTTGTATGGAAAACCTTTTTTATAATTAGCATATCTAGCTAAAGCATATAGAACGCTCGATAATCTATTTAAATATTGAAGACTTATAGGATTTACTTCTTTTTCTTTTTTATCAGATAGAATGACAAGAGATCTCTCTACCCTTCTCGAAACAGCTCTTAATACGTCCAAATATGCTCCTAATTGGGTTCCACCTGATATTATGAAGGAATCAATCGTTGGTAAAAATTTTTCTACTTCCGAAATTCTATTTTCTAAAAAAGAAATATGATCTAATTTTAGATAAAAAGTGTCGCTTGCTAATTCCGCTTGAATAGAAAATAAATTCTCTTGTATTTCTTCCAAGAAATCTTCATAAGTAAAAATATTTTCTAAAGAAAAATTATCTTCTTTTGCTAAAGTTTTAGCAAAACCAATACCAGAATTCAATTCATCAACATTACCTAAAGCTTCAAAGATAAAAGCTCCCTTGGTAATTCTTTCACCTGGTTTAGAATTAAATAATTTTGTCGTACCATTATCCCCTTTTCTAGTGTATAACATATTAGATTTCACAAATACCTGCTACGCAAGCAAGCTCTTTTTTAACTTCTGTTTCATCTTCTTTTTCATAAGTTACAATCTTAGAAAAATCAATTCCTTCAAAATGTTTCAACATAGATTCGTATTTTTCTTTCGTAATTTCTTCATAAGGAGCAAGCGGATAGACGTGATTATCTCTTGGCAAAAAAGACAAACCTCCTACTAAATCCCAGTTTTCGTATATCCAGTTTGCTACCGATAACCATTCATAATCTCCAACAGAAATAGTTACAGAAGGATTATGTTCAGTATAATTAACCTTAACAGTTTTCCAATGTTCAAGCTGATCTAAAGCAGAAATATCATTTTTACAAATCGAACCTTCTGGCGCTTTTACTGGAAATTCTAATACATAAGTGGTAGCATTTTCTTCATTTTGACCAATTTCTGGGAAATATGGGACTCCTTGATCTTTTAACATTTTAAAAAGTGAATCTGTCGCTGAAATACGAACTCTCCTGATATAGTATTCGGAATGTCTAGTATGCATACCAGAGGAACAATCTACAGTCTGAGAAACGGTACCGGAAGGCTTAACACAAGTAATACAAGTAGATTGATTGATTTCAAATTTTTTTGCGTACTTTTTATTTATTTCAATTGCATAATTTTTTAATTTTTCTAAAACTTTTCCATCGCGAGCAACTTTTGAATCCCATTGACCAGTAACAGAAACTCCTAGCAATCTTTCTTTTTCACAATTTTTCTTCCATTCTTTTGAAAGATATGGGAAATAAGTAAGAGTTGATTGATAAGTACCTAAAATAGTAGCTAAACGAATTTTACGCATTAAAGTTTCTTCAGTATCTTCTTTACGAGCAATAACTTCAGACAAATTACAAAATTGTTTTGATTGTAAAATAATTTCTCCACAAGGATTAGTCCCCCAAGCTGGATAAATTCCTCCTTTGAATTGATCTAATCTTCTTTTTGGTAAAGTTTTAGCTAAACTTCCACGATTAAATATTCCTCTTTCACCAGATCCGGATTTTACCAAAGCATTCCATTCATCCAAAAATTCAGAAGTAGTTGGTTTTTGTATATAAACAGCTGAATTATTTGCGAGCATTCGTTGTGACTCAGAAATATAAAATTGGCCTTTTTTAGAATCTCTTATAGCTTCATCGTCTAAATCAGAAAGAGATATCATAGCACTACGACGCACTCCCCCAGCAACAACACATTCTCCTATTTTACAAATAATATCGTGAGCATCCATATTATTTAGTCGACGTCCTTGTCTACGCAATATTCTTTCTCGAGAAAAATTGATTAAAGATTTTAATGGTTCTGGTCCAGAGCTTTTTCCACCCATAGTTTTTAAACGAGATCCGGCTTTACGTATTTTAGAATAATCAAAATTTACATCATTACCATCAAACCAAGTTTCTAAAGCAAAAGTAAAAGCATCTGCCCAACCTTCTTTGCTATCTAAAACTACATAAGTAGGTAATATTTTTCCAGTTTGTTTTTTAATTTGTGGTAAAGCTTGAATATTTTCACTCTCAACAGACCAACCCACACCCGTACCACACATAGATATATACATTATTTCAGCAAAGTCTTTTAAGGCTACAGGGGCAATAAAAGAACAATTGTAAGCACAAACATTAGTTTTACGAGCAGGTTTACCAGCAAACTGTACCAGCCTCATAGAAGGCATAACTTCTTGATTTAAAATAGCTTCACGAATTTCTTTATATTCAGAATCGCTCAATTTACCGTTTAAATTCTCTCTCATAAAATCAACATAACGATCAACTGTTTCTATCCAAGTTTCTCTTCGACCCTCTTCCTCAATCCATTTAGCATAAGTACGATAATAAACAAATTCAGACAAAGAATTCCGAAAATATTTTTTACTTTGATTTACCAAATCTCTAACTTTTTCTGGGACAAAACCTATCTTTTCTCTAACACTAGCTCTTTCTTTACGATATAAAATATAAGCCTTTGCTGTTTGCAAAAAATTTGCAGAAATTAATTCATTCTCAACTATGTCCTGAATAGTTTCAACTTTTGGTATGAAGTTTTTAATTTTATTTTCTTTTTTAAGATTCAAAAGGGCCTTTAACACATTTTGCGTAATTCTTTTAGCATCCACTTCTACCCCTTCTCCGGTCGCATTTAAAGCTTTAAAAATAGCCCTAAAGATTCTGTTTTCATCGAAAGGCACAATAGAACCATCTCTTTTTTCGATGTTTAGTAGTACACTTTTTTGATTTTTTTTCATTTTTAGATTTGCTTAGAATTCAAAAAATTCATAATGAATGAAGTTTCAAATTTTTTATTAGTAATAACAAATTTATACAAGCTAGGACTTAAAACAATAGCAAAAGAAACATTTCCCAATAAATGCCATAAGGTAAATGGGATTTGTCCTGTTAAAGCTTCTATAAAAGGTTGATTGTAGAATAACGGACCAAAAGATAAACCAGTGATTCCGTCAAAAAACAAAGTTCCTATAATTGCGAAAGATACGTAATTCCATTTATTTTCTTTATATTTTTTAAAAAAATAAACTGCTCCAAAACCCAAAACTCCATAAGTTGTAGCTGTTAATAATGTCCAATAACCTAATTTTTGAGTTAGTAAATCATAAATAATGATATTCAAGAAAGCAAAAAGAAAACCAGCGACGCCGCCATAAGCACGACTGAAAGGCATTTGAGTCGCTAAAATAGGTTCTATATTCGGGGGACGAAAAGGAATAAGCCTAATAAGGCTACAAGCAACTATACCGAGAGTAAACTTAAACCAATTCTTTCTATATGTCTCCATAAATATATTTAATTATTAATAATAATAGTTTTATAAAAAACTACTCGTGTATCAATTATAATCAACATGTCTCAGTAAAGGAAGGGTGGATAACTTATAGTAAAAAACCCTTAAAAATACAAGACGGCTTAAAAACAATAGACACAAATCCTGATATTTTGTTATACTTAATAAGTGGAAAATAATAATAAACTATCTTGGGCTGTGCCTGCATATAATCACTCTAAAAAAAGCATTGATTGGTTTTGGGCTTTAGGTCTTATTGTATTAGTTGGAGCAATAACTTCCTTTATTTTTGATAATTACTTTTTTTCTATTTTACTTGTATTAGGAGGAATACTTATGGGTCACTTTGCAAACGAAGAACCTGAAACTCTATATTATGAATTGAACGAAAAAGGTTTAACTATCAAAGACCGCATATATCCTTTTAAGGCAATCAAATCTTATTACATAAACACTGAAAAGAACCCTACCCTATTTATTAAAACAGACAGGTTCTTCTTGCCTGTAATACCAGTCGCTATTAACCTAAATGTGGCTCAAAAAATCAACGAAATATTTGAAAAAGAAGGTATAGAAGTAGAAGAAATGAGTGAAGGGCCAATAGAGCAAATAATGGATATGATAGGTTACTAACTAGATTTTTTTATTAAAACCTGATAAGGTATTCTAAGTAAGTCTTTTAGATTTGCTTCCGTCGTTCAATGGATAGGACGCAACTTTGCGGAAGTTGTGATGCAGGTTCGATTCCTGCCGGGAGCACAAATGATATTTCCTATACGTATAAATAAATATTTAAGTGAAAAGGGTTATGCGACCCGCAGAGAAGCCGATAGACTTATCGAAGATGGTAAGGTTTTTTTAAATGGCAAGAAGGCTAAGCTCGGAGATAAAGTAAACGAGAGCGATAAAGTAGAACTCAAAGGTGAGAAAAAAGTTTATTCATATTACGCTTATAATAAAGCTCGCGGAGTATTAACTAACAAAGATAACGAAGAAGACCAAGATATTAAAAATGCTTTAAAAAAGGAAAACTTAAAAGAAAACATCTTCCCTATTGGCAGATTAGACAAAGATTCTCACGGGCTTATAATACTCACTAATGATGGGCGAATTACAGATAAATTGTTAAATCCAGACTACTATCACGAAAAAGAATACGTGGTAAAAACCAAAAATAAATTAAGAAATAATTTTAAAGAAAAGATGGAGGCTGGAGTTATACTTAAAGGCAATAAAAATACGAAAGACTATAAAACTAAACCTTGTAAAGTTAAAATCATAAACGATTATACTTTTAGTATAATTTTAACCGAAGGCAAAAAACATCAAATTCGCCGCATGTGTGACGCACTCTTTGCAGAAGTTTTAGAGCTTAAAAGAGTTCGAATTATGAATATCGAACTAAAAAAACTTCAAGCAAATTCTATACGCAAAATCGAAGGTAAAGAATTAGAAACTTTCTTGAAAAGCTTAGGATTTTAATCCTCAGCCCACTCTTTAAGCTCTTTATAAGTAGCTTCTCCACAAATAAATTTTTTATTTTTAGTATTATAGAAAAACGGTACCCCCCCGCAAAGATCTTTGTCTAACTCTAAAAGTCTTTTTTCATTTTCTTCATTGTGCCAAACTTCTAAAGCTTCTACCTTGATTCCCTTTTCCTTTTCGAGCTTAACTACAAGTTTATGCATATCTAAACAATGAGGACATTCTTCTCCATAAAATTCTAATAAATGTGACATACTTATATTATATAAAAAATATCACAAATTAAAAACTCCCTTATGGGAGTTTTTAATTATTTTACTAATTTAGTTAAGCGAGATTTCTTGCGAGAAGCGTTATTTTTCTTAATAACTCCTCTTTTCGCTGCTTTATCGATTGCTTGATAAGCTTGAGAAAGTATCTTTTCTGCTTCTTTTTTGTCTTTTTTAGCAGTTTTTTCGATTTTCTTGATAAGCTCTTTCATAACCTTCTTGCGACGGTCATTAACAGCCTTTTTACGAGAAGAAACTCGAATATTCTTTTTTGCTGATTTTGTTATTGGCATAAAACTAATATAACAGAAAAATTGAGAAAAGGCAAATTTTAAAAGAAAATTTTATTACAAGAAATTAATAGTAAAATTATACATACCCATACTACAAGTACCGGTTAAAGGCACACCAGAAACAGGCACACCAATATCAATAACCTCTTCTCCAGTTTGAGGTAGGATCTTTTGATAGTTAATAGACCTAATAGTTAAAGCAGCAGAACAATCAAAAACTCCGTTAGTCTTCACGATGAGCTTAGTAGGAATACCGGCTTTTGCTTGTGTGACTCTAGGAAAGTAACCTCCTCCTGCATTAATAGTGATATATTGAACCCCATCAATAATTTCTACTTTTTGCTGGTTTTGCTCTATGTTATTATTTGGTTTATTTTTTATAATTAGAGCTAAACCTACCAATAACAACACAGCTACTATACTCAGGAAAATTTTTGAATTAAATTTCATATTTCTAAATTATATATTAAATAACGGATTAATAATACCCAAAGCGACAAGCCCACCCAAAAATGCAAATAAACCGAGTCCTATCACGACTATTCCAGCAGATTTAAAGAAAAGATTAGCATACTTGGAATTAGCAAAAGAAGACGAACCAAAAGACAATAATAGAAGTACCGGCAAAGTCCCTAAAGCAAAAGCAAACATAATTAAACTTCCATTAAGAAATGATCCACTCGATAGAGCCACAACTTGCATCGATTGAGTAAAACCACAAGGCAAGAAAAAAGTACCAAAACCAACGAGCAAAGGAGTGAGAGTTTTATGTTCTATTTTTCTAAAGAATTTAAAAATCCCAGAGTGCAATACGATTTTATTCTTTGAAAATACTCCCACCAAATTCAAACCGAGGAATATCATGACGATAGATGCGATTATACCCAAAATAGCAGTCAAGGTAAAATTAATACCAATAATATTTCCCACTAACCCCAAAGCTCCACCGAGCAAACCGAAACTAACTAATCTCCCAACGTGGAACAAAATGAAGGTTCTCTTGTCGCTCACATTGTCTTGAGACATCTTGGCGGACAAAGACAATACGAGCCCTCCAACAATAGCCAAACACGAAGACACTGAAGCTATAAGTCCGATAATAAAACTTGTAATTGGTGTAGTTTTGCCTCCAATACCTAAGTTTAAAATTCCAGATTTTTGAAGCATAAAGAAAAGCGCTAAAAAACCTAAGCCGATAGGTATTGCTTGCCATAAAATATCATTGCTCTTTTTTTCTACTTTAAGATTCTCAGCTGAAAGAATATAGCCATTGGTTTTAATAAGACTCCCCAGTATTTCAATTAACTCTTCTTTACTTTTCGGACTATCAGTCTCAATATCTACTGTCTTAGTTTTTAAATTAACTTCTACTTTTTTTACTATATCCTCTTCCCCTAAAACATCTTCAATTAATATTTTGCAAGATGCACAATGTGTCCCCGAAACATGAAATGTATATTTATTCATAAATTTATTTTATAATTTTTTACTTTTAATTCTTAATGAATTTCCAACGACAGAAACGGAAGACATAGCCATAGCTAAACCTGCAAAAATAGGATTAAGTAGCCATCCAGTAATTGGATAAAAAACTCCAGCAGCCAAAGGTATACCTATAACATTAAATATAAAAGCCCAAAAAAGATTTTGCCTAATACCAAGCATCGTTATTTTTGATAACTTTATTGCTTTTGCAATTTTAATAATATCTCCCCCCAATAAAGTAATAGAAGCTGACTCGATAGCCACATCTGTTCCTGTTCCCATAGCAATACCTACGTCTGCTTTCGCTAAAGCCGGGGCATCATTAATACCGTCTCCCACCATAACAACCACTTTATTTTCTTTTTGTAATTCTTGAATCTTACCAGCTTTTTCTTTCGGCAACACCCCAGAAATAACTTCATCTATACCTAATTGCTTAGCTATATATTTTGCTGTTAGACTGTTGTCTCCTGTAAGCATAACAGTTTTAATATTTAATTTATGCAATATTTTAACCAATTCCACTGACTCAGTTTTTAAAGTATCACTCAATGCAATTAAGCCTGCTTGTTTTTTGTTTACTTCAACGATTATTACTGTTTTCCCTTGTTCTTGCAATTTAACTATCTGAGTATTTTTTAAATCTAAGTCAGTTGGTTTATGAATATAAATTGAAAGATTATTTATTTCACCTATAACCCCGACTCCTTCTTGAGCTATAAATTTTTCTACTTTGTACAAATCAAGATTTTGTTCAACAGCTTTTTTTACAACTGCATAAGCGAGTGGATGCTCTGATAGGTTTTCTACACTTGCAGCAATTTTTAAAATTTCTTGATCAGAAAAACTATTGTCTAAATTAATCAAATCAGTAACTTCTGGTTTACCTTTTGTTAAGGTTCCAGTTTTATCCATAACAACAATACTAGCTTTACTTAATTTTTCCAAAGATTCTGCGTCTTTAATCAAGATACCGTTTTCTGCTCCCTTTCCAACTCCTACGATAATAGCCGTTGGAGTAGCAAGTCCAAGAGCACAAGGACAAGCAATAACTAATATACCCACAAAAGATAAAATTCCAAATGATAGGGCTTGCGAAAAACCTAAAAACATAGTTCCCACAGTTAACCACAAAATTAAAGTCACAATAGAAATTATTAAAACTAAAGGCACAAATATGTTTGAAATTTTATCAGCCAAACTTTGAATTGGAGCTCTAGAACCTTCAGCTTGTTCTACCATCTTTATAATTTGTGACAAAAAAGTGTCTTTACCAATTTTATTAGTTTTAAATTTAAAATTACCTTGAATATTCATAGTTGCTCCAAAAACGATGTCACCAGTTTTTTTATCTACCGGAATAGGTTCCCCCGTTATCATTGATTCATCGACTGAAGATTGACCTTCTATTATTTCTCCATCTACTGGAATTTTTTCACCAGGACGAACAACGACAATATCTCCAATTTTCACTTCACTAATAGGTATTTCAACTTCAATTCCATTTTTTAGAACTCGAGCAGTTTTTGCCTGTAAATTTAATAATTTTTCAATTGCTTCTCCGGTTCTGATTTTTGATTTCATTTCAAGATATTTACCGAAAATCACAAAACCGATAACTACTATGGTTACATCGAAATATGTCACTTCGCTCAGATTAAGCAACAATCTAATATCAGGGAATAACACTACAAAAACACTATAAAAATAAGCGACAGAAGTTCCAATACCTATTAAAGTATCCATATTAGCAACGCGGTATTTTATAAATCTTAATACTCCTTTTAGGAAAGATTGTCCTGACCAAAAAAGTAAAATAGTTCCTAAAATTAAAGAAATAGCATTGTGTAAATTCATGGGAATCGGGAAATTAGGCACAAAGGCAAATAGCTTTGAACCAATTTCCCACATCATCAAAAAGAATACAAGCAAAGCAACAGGGAGAGCAAAATACATTTTGCTTTTAATTTCTAATAATTCTTTTTGTTTTTCGTTTTTAGATTTATTAACATCATTACCAGAAATATCCTCAATTGAATCTTCATCAATAAAACTATAACCTAACTTGTTTATCTCGTCATTCATCTTCGAAACAGATATTTTATCCAAATCAAATAATAATTCGGCTTTTTCGGTAGCGTAATTTATTTTTACAGAATCAACACCTTCTAATTTTGAAACTTTTTTAGTAATAATAGCTGAACAACTAGCGCAATGCATTCCTTTAACTTTAAGAGTTTTATTTATCATAAAAAATTAAATATTATACCAATCCTTTCTCCAGTTCTTAAAAATTTCTAAAGTATCTTTAAGAAAAGTTTCGACCGCATCTGCATTATTCAAAACCTCCAATCTACTTGATTTGGTTTTTATTTCTTTTGTCATAAGTAAACCCATTTCATGATGAGCAATAAGTGCATTCAAAAAACGCAAATCAAAATTATCATCGTAAACTCCTAAGTTTACAACAACTGGGTCTTTGATATTACGAGTATCTTTATACCAATCTTTTTTCCAGGTATACAGTTCGTCTATAGCCGAAGGCTCATTGGTTAATATTTTTTCAGCTAAACCTTTTATTTCAGGGCGTTCGGAGTATAAAGCAGCCTCTTGCGCTAGAAGCATTGCTCCCCTATGATGAGATATCATCGCATTTAGATATCTTAAATCTAAATTTCTATCAGCTCGACCAAAATCCATTTCAGACTTGTCATACATACTAACCTTATATTCAGGATTTACAAAAAATCCTAAAAGCAAACCTGAAACAAAAGACACAACTATTAATGCTATCGCTAAAATTGTAGATATTTTTGACATATATTTTATTTTTTCTTTAATTGATAAACTTTTAAAATTTCATTGGTGGCTTTTTCGGTTTCGCCTTTTTTAATTTGATTCACTAAACAATGACTTAAATGACTCTGAAGCAATAAATCTTCTACCCCAGAAAGGGCTTGTTTAATTGCCGAAGTTTGAGTAATAATATCAATACAATAAGTATTTTTTTCTATTAAATTTTGTAAACCTCTAACTTGCCCTTCTATTATTTTTAATCTCTTTTTTATTTTTTGTTTATTTATATCCATGTTTATATGGTATACCCACCGGGGGTATATGTCAAATAGTATGTGTGCTATAATGGAATTATGTTTGGAAGCATAAAAGGTAAGATTATCTTAATAAAAGAAAAATTTGTAGTTATTGAGACCACTGAAGGGATTGGTTACAAAGTCTACTTATCCCCTAGCGATATGGCTTTTTTAGAAAATAACAAAAGTGAAATATCTTTCTGGATACATCATCATATTCGCGAAGACGCTTCTTTGCTTTATGGATTTAAAGAATACGAGGATTTAGAATTTTTTGAAATGCTTATTAACGTTTCTGGAATTGGACCGAAAGGTGCAATGACTATATTAGGTATAGCAAACCCGAAAATCATCAAAAAGGCTATCCGTAATAATGATTTAGCATACTTAACTAAAATTTCTGGTATTGGTAAAAAAACAGCCGAAAAAATGATCTTGGAATTACGAGATAAATTAGGAGACTTAGATAATAACGATTTGGGAGATGATTTAGATGTACTAGAGGCTTTAAAAGCTCTCGGCTACAATCAGTACAAAATTCGTGAAGTTTTAAAAGACTTAAAATCTGATTTAGATACTAATACAAAAATAAGAGAAGCCTTAAAAGTTTTAGGGAAAAAATAAAATGCCTGAATTACCTGAAGTAGAAAATCTTAGAATTGGTTTAGAAAAATATATTCTAAATCAAAAAATTCTAAAAATAGAAGTCAGTAAACCGAAACTTGTAAGTGGAAACGGAACTAAAAGAACAGCTTCCAAGAAAAAGGTTTTAGAATTTATAGAAGGCTTAACTAATGCTAAATTTTTAAAGGTAGAAAGAGTTGCAAAAAACCTTATCTTTAGATTGACTAAAGATAAAACTATTTTAGTTCACCTTAAAATGACTGGGCAATTTGTTTACCTGCCTTCGCATAAAGCTACGGCAAGGCAAGTAAATCAAAAATCTTATCTAGAAGGTAAAATAGATGGGGGTCATCCGATAGAACTTTCTGAAACTACTTTGCCTAATAAGCATACTCATATTATTTTTGAATTAGAAAAAGGTACGCTTTATTATAACGATACGCGAATGTTTGGATATGTATTATATTTTGAAAATCAAAAAGAATTTGATAAATTAAATCATTTTAAAAAATATGGACTTGAACCTTTAGACAAAAACTTTACCGTAGAGTATTTCGAAAAATCTTTAAAGGCAAAGAAAAGTTCAATCAAAAAAGTCCTCCTTGATCAAGATATCGTAGTAGGTATCGGTAATATTTATGCTGATGAAAGTTTATTTGAAGCAGGCATCTCCCCTAACCGTAATGCAAATACTTTAAAAATAAAAGAAGTAGAAAAACTTCATCAAGCTATAATAAGGATAATTAAAAGAGCTATCGAGGTCGGAGGTTCTTCTGTTGCGACTTATAGACTAATAGACGAAGCCCGAGGTAATTATGCGCGAGAGCATAAAGTTTACGGTAAAGATGGCGAGGATTGCTATATTTGTAGAAAGCCTTTAAAAAGAATTTTAATTGGGAGTCGAACTACTATTTTCTGTGAAAAGTGTCAGAAATAAATATTCAAAAAACAAAATCTAGTATATAATAAAAATATGAAAATGTTATTAGGATTTTTTGGAATAATTGCAATTATGTGGATAGCTTGGTATTTTAGCGGAGGAGTTTATCGTTTTGAACAAGAAAATCCAGGCAAATTTATAAAACCACTAGAATTAGACAAGGAAGCAGAAACTTATAATTAAAGTTTCAAAACTCCGTACAAGAAAATCCCCAAAGATACCGATACGTTTAGGGATTCCTTTTTCCCACGCATCGGTATTTCCCCTATTTGATCGCATTTTGCTAAAGTCTTTTTATCAATACCTAAAACTTCGTTTCCCACAAGGAAAGCGTTTTTCTCTCCAAGTTTAATTTTACGATAATGTACTGAATTTTTATCTTGCTCAAGCGCTATGATTTGATAACCGTCTTTCTTAAGTTTATTTAAAAGCATACTAAAGCTTTTTTTTATTTCCCAAGGCACAGATTCTTCAGCTCCGAGCGCTGACTTTGCGATATCATTACGTTTTTTACCGAACCTATCTAATGGCGCCGGGGTATATCCGGTAATATATATCTTATCTATACCTACCGCATCGGAAGTTCTAAAAATAGCTCCGACGTTCTCGGTACTACGTATATTATTCAGTATTAAAATATTTGTTTGTTTTTTCATATTATTTTAAAAAATTTTTATTGCGCATTTGTTTATGATAAGTTATAGCGAAACGATGAGCTTCCGAATTCACTAATAGGATTTCTCGTTCGTATTTCCGAGCGAAGGTTTTATCACCTAGTATATCTTTCGGTTTATGACGCTCATCTTTTAAAACTGAAACTATCAGTATATCGAGATTAAATTGCTTAAGAATTTTATTAGTTATATTTAATTGAGCCTTACCTCCGTCTACAACGATCAGATTAGGGATAGGCCACTCGGAATGATTAAATCTTCTCTCTAAAATTTCAGCTAAAGCTCCAGTATCGTCTGCCTCAAATTTAGTTTTAATTTTAAATTTCTTATATTCTCGTTTAGCTACTTCCCCATTTAAAAGCACAGTCATAACTCCTACCATATTTTTACCGCTCATATGAGCTATATCATAAGCTTCTATCCTAAAATCAGATTGATTACCTGAATTATTTAAATCTTCTTTAATAAGAGCGATATCGTTAATATGCTCTAAGGCAAAAATCTTTCTTTTGACTTCACCGGCTTTTTCAAAAGCTTTTTCTTTCGCATATTGATTCATCTCTTTTTTAAAAAGAGAAATTATTTTCTTTTTCTTACCTTCAAAGAAAAGAATTATATTTTTAATATTCTTTTTATTCTCTTCGTTAGTTTCAGGATTGAGAGCAAGTTGCTTATAAAATTCTTCTTTACCTTTTGTGCCTTTGCGGTCTTCTATATACGGGAAAAATTTACGAATAATTTTCAAAGCTTCCCGTAAAGAATTCCCCGAAGTAAAAGGGCCGAAAACTTTTTTAAACTTTTTTATTTCTTGTGAGTACAATAATTCTTTACCCCTTATAGTTCCTAATTTATAGTCTTGAGTTATATAAACATAGTTGAAACTCTTATCGGATTTCTCTTTGGTATTATATTTCGGTTGATATTTCTTTATTAAATTTGCCTCAAGAATTAAAGCCTCAAGAACGCTAGGAGTAATCTCAAATTTTAAATCATCAGCTTTAAAAACCATATCTAAGATAAGTGGCCCGCGAGTATTTATCAAATCAGGAGAAAAATAACTTTTAACTCTATCTTTTAAATTAGTTGCTTTACCGATATATATAATCTCCCCCTTCTCCATAAAGAAATAAACTCCGGGTTTTTCAGGTAGGTTATATTTTTTAATATCTTGACTTTTCATAGAAATATTCTAATATAAATACTGACAAAAGTACATTTTTAACATTTCAAACAAATACCACAATGGAAGCACTAAATGCATTATTGGTTTTTTTAGTTACCGGTTTAGCAATGCTTGGGATCGTCAAAATTTGCGAATTTTTTAAAAATTATTCTTCTAACTTTAAAAAAAGTGAGAGATGAATGGATTGTGGCTAATATTTATAGGCTTGTGTATGGTTGTTTTTTTAATAAAAGCTTTTGAGGATGAACTTGAAGAGATTTTAAGTAAAATAGCAACTTTTTTTGGGACTTATCATAGGTTCCTATCGTTTGGCTTAATAGCCATATTTGAAACAATGAAACCACGTACAGATACGTGGTACCAGAAAAAAGTTAAAGAGTTTGAAGCCCTTAAATAGGGCTTTTTTATTTTCTCAAAATCTTCTTGAGGTAAAATCCAGTATGGGAATTCTTGTTATTCGCTACTTCTTCTGGAGTTCCTTTTGCTATTAATTTACCTCCTCCGATTCCTCCTTCAGGACCGAAGTCTAGTAAATAATCCGAATTCTTAATAATATCTAGATTGTGCTCTATCAATACTACTGTATTACCTTTACTTACTAATTTATTTAAAACTTCTAGAAGTTTATGAACGTCATCGTAGTGAAGCCCTACGGTCGGCTCGTCGAGTAGGTAGATAGTTTTCTCTAAATGCGGACGATAAAGTTCACTTGAAATTTTAACTCTTTGAGCTTCTCCTCCAGAAAGCGTAGTCGCACTTTGACCTAATTCTAAATATCCGAGCCCTACGTCCATCAGGGTTTGCAATCTATCATAAATAGCCGGAATATCTTTAAAGAATTTTAATCCTTCTTCAACTGTCATCCGTAAAACTTCATAAATATTTTTCTTCTTGTATTTTACAGTCAAAGTTTCTTTATCAAATCTCTTACCTCCACAAACGTCACAAGTAACGTAAACCGTCGGCAAGAAATGCATCTCAACCGCAATCTCACCGTTCCCTTCACAAGCTTCGCAACGCCCACCTTTGACGTTAAAAGAAAACCGATTAGACTTCCAACCTCGAAGCCGAGCTTCTTCAGTTTCCGCAAATAAATCTCGAATATGAGTAAAAGTTCCTGTATAAGTCGCGATATTAGAACGAGGAGTTCGTCCGATTGGAGACTGATCTATTAGAATCACTCGAGATAGATACTCGGTACCCGAGAAAGAACTACAATTAAAAACTTGCGCGGTGCGATATTTCCTCTCTAGACGAGCTTGAAGATTTTTAAATAAAACTTCATACATAAAAGAAGATTTACCAGAACCTGAAACCCCAGTAATAGTAGTCATAACTCCGAGAGGAATTTCAGCATTCAAATTATCAATATTAAAAATCTTTGCTCCAACTACTTTTAGAGAACCCTTACCTTCGCGTCTTTTTTCTGGAATTTCGATTTTAATTTCTTCTCTTAAATATCCTAATGTGCGAGAATTACTAGTATTCTTTTTAGCAGTTAATAAATCTTCTAAATATCCTGACGCTACTACTTCCCCTCCGTGCACTCCTGCTTTCGGGCCTATATCTACTATATAATCCGAAGCATAAATAGTATCTTCGTCATGCTCAACTACTAAAATAGTATTTCCTAAATCTCTTAAATCAAGTAAAGTTTTAATAAGTCTATCGTTATCGCGTTGATGAAGTCCAATAGTCGGCTCGTCTAATACGTATAAAGCTCCTACGAGTTTCGAGCCAAGTTGAGAAGCGAGACGTATTCTTTGGGCTTCTCCTCCTGAGAGAGTATTTGCTTTTCTAGAAAGCTCTAGATAATCAAGTCCTACGTCTAGCATAAATTTAAGTCTATCTTCTATCTCACGAACTACAGGCAAAGATATCTCGCGTTCTTTCGGAGAAAGTTTTAAGTTTTTGAAAAATTCATAAGCGTCTTTAATAGACATAGAAGTTAAATCTAAAATATTTATTCTATCTTTATTTTCTTTGCCCTTATCTCCGCCCAGACCTCGGGACTGATTTTTTTTACTACTCACCCCGAGGTCTGGGCGGGAGTCTTTAATTAAAAATACGTTAAGAGCTTCTACTCTTAAACGTGCACCCTTACAATCATCGCAAGGTTCGTCCCCTCCAAAATATTTACTACCGAGACCGTTACAAGTAGGACAAGCTCCATAAGGAGAATTAAAAGAAAAAAGTCTAGGTTCTACTTCTGGGAAAGAAAAACCGTCATTCTTACAAGCAAATTTATTTGAGAAAAGGAATTCAAAACCCCCTAAATCCCCCTTATCAGGGGGATTATTCTTCCCCTGATAAGGGGAAGTTAGATGGGGTTCTTGCCCAATATCAATCAGTACTAACCCATCCGCCTCGAGCAAAGCTCGCTCGACTGCTTCCGCTAGTCTAGCTCGCGCCTCATCTTTATTGTCAAAAAATTCGTGCACTAAAAATTGATCTACTAAAATATCAATATTATGAGCTTTATTTTTAGAAAGAGTTATTTGCTCGCGGAGACTTTTCATAACTCCGTCTAAGCGAATATTAGAAAATCCTTTAGAAAGTAAATCATAAAGCATTTGATAATATTCCCCTTTTCTACCTCTAACTACTGGCGCGTAAATATTTATAGGAGTATCATCCCAAGAAACTCCCAAAACACTTTTCTTGGATTTTTGATTTTTATTTAAAGTATTTATTTTTTCTAAAATAAAATTAATGATTTCTTCGTTAGAAAGTTTTTTGATTTCTTCTTTACAGATTGGACAATGCGGTACCCCTATCCGCGCATACATAACGCGAAGATAATCATATATTTCCGTAATAGTTGCTACAGTCGAACGAGGATTATTGCTTCGTGATTTTTGATCAATAGAGATAGCTGGAGATAAGCCTGTGATTTCGTCGATATCAGGCTTCGGCATTTGATTTAGAAATTGTCTAGCATAAGAAGAAAGACTCTCTACGTAGCGTCTTTGCCCTTCAGCAAAAATAGTATCGAAAGCCAAAGAAGACTTACCCGAACCCGAAACTCCGGTAATCACAGTCATTTTATTCCTAGGCATAGAAACGGAGATATTTTTCAGATTATGAGTCCGAGCTCCTTTTACTATTATCTCGTCTATTTTTTTATCTTCCTTTTTCGCCATAAAACTTGATTATAACATAAAAGAGCTTTATTTTAAAGCTCTTTTTCCATCCTATTTTTTAGTACTATGATTTCATCGCGAAGTATTGCAGCAGTTTCGAAGTCTAGTTCTTTTACGGCTTTATTCATTTCTTTCTCTTTCATTTTGATTATCTTTTCGTAAACGAGTTTATTTCTCTCTTCATCAGAGAGCATAGTATTTTTAATACTATCACTTTCGTTTTTACCTTTATTGCTTTTATCTTTTGCAAAAGCTTTTTTGAAAAGCTCAATATCGAGTTCTAATTCTGCATTCACCTTTTTGCCGTGCTCGCTTTCCATAGCTTCGGTTATATCTTTAATATTTTTGATAATCGTTTGCGGAGTAATTCCGTTTTTCTTATTATAAGCTATTTGAATATCGCGACGGCGTTTAGTTTCTTTGAGTGCATTCTCTAAAGAATTAGTTAGTCTGTCTGCATAAAGAATAACTCGCCCTTCAGAATTACGCGCAGCCCGTCCGATAGTTTGAATAAGTGAAGTTTCACTACGCAAGAAACCTTCTTTATCCGCATCGAAAATACCGATTAACGCTACTTCCGGCAAGTCTAAACCTTCACGAAGTAGATTAACTCCAACTAAAACGTCATACTTACCTTTGCGAAACTCTGTAATAATTTTAATTCTATCTATAGTCTTAACGTCACTATGCAAATACTCAGCTTTTATATTCCGTTCTTTTAAATAGCCAGATAAATCTTCAGCCATTTTTTTAGTGAGAGTTGTCGCTAAAACTCTAAAACCTTTCTTGATTGTGATTTCAGTTTCTTTGATAAAATCTTGTACTTGGCCTTCGTATTTATCTTGCGATAATACAGGGCGCACAATAGTTTCCGGATCAAGGAGCCCTGTGGGACGAATAATTTGCTCTACTATTTGCTCACTTTCTTTCTTTTCGTATTCACTAGGAGTCGCCGAAACATAAATCACGTTAGATATTCTTTCTTCAAATTCATCATACTTTAAAGGGCGATTGTCTTTCGCACTAGGTAAACGAAAACCGTATTCAACTAAAGTCTTTTTACGAGAAGCATCACCCGCATACATTCCCCCTAATTGAGGCAAAGTTACGTGAGACTCGTCAATAATAGTAAGGAAATCTGGAACAAGTGATGAAAATTTCTTTTTCGAATGGTCTGGTTCTACTTGCGACCCGAGGACCTGAGAAAAAGAATTTTTCATCGCGGAATGAGGAAAATATGAAAGCAAAGTTTCAGGAGCTTCTCCTTCTACCTTACCTGATAAATGCCTAGAATAATTCTCGATTCCTGAACAATACCCAATCTCGCGAATCATAGCGAGATCGTAATTAGTGCGTCTTTTAATTCTTTCAGCTTCGAGCAATTTCCCCTCTTTTTCAAACTTTTTAATTTGAAGTTTTAATTCTTTTTCAATATTTTTAATCGCAACTTTAGTTTTTTCGTCTTCGGTTATAAAATGCTTAGCTGGGAAAATAAATACAAATTCTTCTTCTTTTAAGATTTTAGAAGAAACCGGATCTATGCGTAAGATTTTAGAAATATTAGAACCTTTCATCTCAATATAATAACTAAAAGTTTCCGAAGTCGGCATAAATTCTACGTTATTCCCCACAGAACGAAATTGTCCCGAAGAGAGATCAGCATTAGTTCTTTCAAAATGAATATTGACTAACTTTTTCATTAAAGTAGTTCGATCCATCTTCATCCCGACTTCAAGTTTAAGATTTACTTTTTGATATTCTTCCGGACTACCTAGACCGTAAATACAAGAAACCGAAGCAACTATAATCACATCTTTACGAGTGAGAAGTGCTTGCGTAGTAGCGTGACGAAGTCTATCTATTTCTTTGTTTATTTGAGCGTCTTTTTCGATATAAGTATCTGAGACTGGCATATAAGCTTCAGGTTGATAGTAATCATAATAAGACACGAAATAATGCACCGCTGCATCAGGAAAAAATTCTTTAAACTCACTTGCGAGTTGAGCTGCAAGAGTTTTATTATGAGCTATTACTAGAGTCGGTTTATTGTATTTCTCTATCACGTTTGCAATAGTAAAGGTTTTACCGGTACCTGTAGCTCCAAGTAAGGTTTGCTTTTTCATTCCCTTTTTAAGCCCTTCAAACAAAGACGAAATAGCTTCCGGTTGATCTCCGGAAGGCTTAAAATTACTTTTTAATTTAAAGACTTTCTCGCTCATAGATATAATATAGCATAGACAAGTTAGAAAGTAGAAAGTTAAAAGTTACAAAGTCCCCTGATAAGGGGATTAGGGGTTAAAATAAAAAGACCTGCACAAGATTCCATCAGGAATCCAGGCAGGTCAAGTGCGGTAAGTTGGGATTAAAAATATTATTTCTTAAAAATCTTTTTTACATCAAGTTCAGTGATGAAACCAAAACCAAAAAAATTTTCTTTTTGGGAAAGATTTTTACCTAATTCTACAAAAAGTACAATCTCACCTTTTTCATCATGAAAAAAATATTCTGTTCCAAGAGATATTCTTTTCTCGTGGTGAAAATGTTCTCCTTCAGCCTCTTGAATGGAGTCAAATCCATAAGCAAAAAAAAGGTAAGATCCCAAATTATCATTCCATAAGTAACCTTGAGTAGTATTTAATTCATTACTGAAAAAATCATAAGCTAAAAAATGGTAAGTTTTTGGAGACAGGTATAAAATATCTCCACCTAAAAGGATATTAGGATTTTCAAATTTTTTTGTTTTTACTCCGGAAAACCCGAAGAACATATTAAAATGAATTCCTAAATCTTCACCGTGCTCAGACGGCTCAATTTTCTCTTCGGTTTTTTCTTCCCCTTCAGCCAAGGCTAAGGTTTGAGAAAAAAGTGATAAAGAAAAAAAATGACAAAGAACTAATAAATAAAGTTTTTTCATATCGAAAAAATTTAATGATTATTTAATTTTATTTCGTTAAAATACTAACACGTTTTAACTAAAAAGTAAAATCCCGCTTTCGCGGGATCCTTGTGCGCTCGGAAGGAATCGAACCTTCGACCATCTCCTTAAAAGGGAGCTGCTCTACCGACTGAGCTACGAGCGCATTTCTAAATAGCTACAAAACTTAGTTATTAACTTATATAAACAATAAAATAAATATACCTTAAATATATTTAAAAATCAAGGATTTAATGTTATAATTTTTATATGAAAGAAACACCAGAAACAAAACATGTTAAAAGACCTCCTGATAAATATCAGGCGGTAAATGAAGTAGGTGCATTAAAAAGAGAAATGAAACTTCTAAATTCAATGCCTTCAAAAATTAAAGAAACCTTTATAAATAAAATTCAAATTGAACCTGAAGATTTAGAAAAAATCTACGATAAAACACCAGAAGAAAGGCTACAATATTTAGAAGAAAAATTCATAAAAAATAATTCTCCTGAGGAATCTTTAGAAGAAATAGTAAGGAGAATTAACGAATCCTTAGAAGAATTTGAAAAGAACAAGAAACTTACACCACCTCAAGAATAAACTTCTCGAACATTGCTTCGTCATCTTTCCCTTCCTTGCGAGACTCCGATAATAAATAAGAAAGCTTAAAACTAATATCTTTTAGTTCTTCTTCCTTATATTTTAAAAATCTTTTATTTAAAATCATATCTTTCACTTTCCAAAACAAAACTCCGGAAAGCTCTTCTAGAGATACTCCTATATCTACTGCTTGCCTATAATAAAGCCAAAGCTTAATTTTATCTCTGAGTGCGAAAGCGTCTGCGAGGAGAAAGTTATTAAACTTTTCTTTTTGCTCTTTTTTAAGCTCAAAAATACTGATTTCTGCTTTTACTTTTTTAAAAGCTTCGAGTGGAGCTTTGAGTAATTTACTTTCATTAAAAATGAAAATATTATTAGAAGAACTCATATAATCTAAATTCTTAAAAAGAAAATCCGCGTTATCTGTATCTTCTAAGATATTAGAGAAAAAAACTATACTTTTAGCATCAAATAAATTTCCCCCGCTATATAAACCCTCAATCATATTAGGGTCAAAGTTATTACGATTAATAGTATATAAAGGAAAATTACTTAATTTACCAAGTAGATTTTCGTAAGCTTTTATTTTATTTTTAATATCGTCGCCAACGAAAAGATATATCATATTAGAATTTTACTTTCTTTTTATACTCGATATAAGGTGTCCCATATTTTTCTACAAGAATAGCTTCTTGTTGTTTCAAGAAAATTAACTTAGCAAATACAAAAGAAATAATAGTCGCAATAACTAAGAAGAAAGCGTTTATAACTAAAGCAAAACCTAAAACTAAAAAGAAAAGTCCGAAATTCGTAGGAGTACGAGTATAGCAATACGGACCTTTACAGAAAGTTTCTACAGTTATTTCTTTTTTAATGTCTAATCTATGAGAAGTTCTTTGCGCCCAAAATATTAAAAAAGTAGATAAAATAATTATTATCATACCGATACCGAGAGTGATGGCTGGGTGGATTGAAATCTTGATTGGGAAAAATAAATCAAAACTAAGCCCTATCAAAAATAAAATAAAATAAGAATAATAAGAATGCGCTAAAGTATGATGCACTTTAGTTTTGTGATGTTTGACAGCCTTATCTTCTTGTAATCCGAAATTATCCATACCTAAATCATAGCACAAAATGATTATTTTACATCTCCCAAAGAATCCCCTACTTTATAATTCACAAGTATTGGTATGGGAGTTTTATATTTCAAATAAGACCTAGATAATACTGATTCCATAGCCTCTTTGATTATAGGTATAGCTTTATCTAGAGCTTCCTCTTTAATTTCAAAAACTAATTCGTCGTGAATCTGAAGCAACAAATTTACATCCTTTAATAAATCATTATTCTTCAAATCTTGCCAAACGAAAAGTATAGCAAGTTTGATAATATCCGCAGCGGTTCCCTGCACCGGTGCGTTGATAGCAGTCCTCTCGGCCATAGAAGCCAAAAAAGGGATACGAGAATTAATATCTTTAAAATATCTTTTTCGCCCGAATAAAGTTTCAGTATAAGAATTCTTCTTAGCAAAAGCTTTAACACTCTCTAAATAATTTGAGACCCCGGAGAATTGATTAAAATAATTATCATAAAACTTTTGAGCTTCTACTCGAGTAACCTCTTTACCTAAATTCTTACGCAAAGCTGAAACCCCCATACCGTAAATAATACCGAAGTTGATAACCTTTGCTCTTCGACGCATCTCGCTATCAACTTTCTCGGGATCTACTCCAAATACAAAACTCGCAACTCCAGTATGAATATCTTTTCCTTCTCTAAAGATTTCAGTCATTTTTGGATCCCCGGATAAAATCGCTATAGTCCGTAATTCAATCTGAGAATAATCAAAAGCACAAAGCTTATAACCTTTATCTGTAATAAAACCGTCTCGTATCTTTTTACCTAATTCAGTTTTGACTGGTAGATTTTGCAAATTTGGATCAAGAGAAGAAAATCTACCGGTTGTAGTAGCGTTTTGAATAAATTTAGAATGAAGCCTACCATCTTCCCCTATCATTTTAGGAATAACATCAATATAAGTCGAAAGTAGTTTTTGTAATTCGCGATATTCCATAATCAAACTAATTATAGGATTATCTTCTTCTAATTCTTCTAAGATTTCTATCTTAGTCGAGAAATTTCCACTAGCATTTTTCTTCTTAGAATTTTTAATACCCATCTTAACAAACAAAACTTCACCTAATTGTTTCGGAGAATTTATATTAAATTCTGTACCGGCTATATCGTATATCTTTTGAGTTAAAATATCTAAAGACTTATGATAATCTTTAGATAATTTTTCAAAATACTTTTGATCAATCAAAATTCCCCTCTCACCCATAGATTTTACAATAGGCAAAATCGGTAATTCTATCTCTTTGTAAATATTTATTAAATTTTTTTTCTCTACTTCTTTATAAATAATATCGCGAGCCTCATTAAAAGTAAGCTTATAATTTTTAGTTAAGTTTTTAGCATAATTTAATATATCTTCTTGGTTCGGATTACTGATTTCAGTATTTAAAATCCAAAGTAATAAAGAGGCTTCTTCTACCTTTTCAAGAGGTACAACTTCTGCGTCTTTAATAAAGTTTTCTAATTCTTCTTCACTCTTATAATTTCCAAAAAAGCTCTTGAGTCTAGTCATCAAACTACGAAAACCAAATTCCAAAAAAGTTTTCTCAATTTTCTCAAAACTTATATTTTCCCAAAAGGTTTTCTCGGGCAATTTGAAATCTATCGGGGCATCGCGACGAATAGTCGCTAAAACCTTTGAGAATAAAGCTTCTTCTTCATTATTCTTTATCAAATCTAAAATCCGTGGAGTAAGGCCTAAATCTTTGAAAACTTTTTCATCTTTTTTAACTTGCTTATAGATTTCTTCTATAGTTCCAAAATGACTTATGAGAGTAGTCGCAGTTTTCTCACCTATACCTTTAATACCGATAATATTATCCGAAGGGTCTCCGCGTAATCCTTTATAATCCGGCAAGAATTTCGGTTTAAAATTAAATCGCTCTACAACCTTATCTTCATCATAAAGTATAGTGTCCGTAATCCCCTTTTTCAAAGTATAAACTTGCACTCGTTTACCGTCGACGAGTTGCATCGTATCCATATCTCCGGAAGCAATAATAATATTTATATTTTGATCTTTCAAAATCTCGCAAATAGTTCCTAATTCATCATCGGCTTCGAAACCTGGAGCATCATAAATCGGAATATTAAAAGCTTCGAAAATTTTTCTCGAACTTATTAGTTGTGCGATTAAAGCTTCGTCCGCTTTCGCTCTACCGGCTTTATATGCATCGTAAGCTTCATGACGAAAAGTTTTCTGAGGTAAATCATAACAAGCTACGATATAGTCCGGTTTCAAATCCGAAACTATTTTCATAAGCATATTAGATAATCCATAAAGCGCCCCAGTAGGAACTCCATCGTTAGACATAAAGTCTGGGAGTGCGTGATAAGCACGGTGAATTATAGCGTGAGAATCGAGCAGTACTAAAAGCTTAGGTTTTTCTTTCATGTATACTATTATAGCATCTAAAGTACTTTTTTAGATGGTCTGGCCGAGCGTAATCGCGAGGAGAACCGAGGACCTCTTAAAAAGTATTTTAGATGCTAGAAATCAAAAATTCTTGAATTATCTCCGTTGTGTTTTATTTTAATTTTAAGTACTTTTTTAGGTAAATTTTTACCTAAGATTTCCGGCCATTCTATAAAAATTATATTTTTAGGATTATTTAAAATATCTTGAAATTTTAAAAGTTGTAATTCTTTTTTAATATCTTTACCTTCTAAACGATAAGCGTCTATATGATATAAATTCTCCCATACATAGGTCTTGCCTATGGGGTAGCGTTTCATTAATACAAAAGTCGGACTAACTACTTTCTTTTGAATTTTTAAAATTTTAGCCACACTTTGCACGAAAGTAGTTTTCCCTGCCCCTAGATCTCCAGAAAGAGTTACAATAGTAGCTTGCTTTACTTGCGTTAGGTCCCCGCCTAGCGGACGGGCAGGTTGCTTAACGTAAAGTTTATCTATAAAAATCTTTGCAATTTTTTCTATATCTTTAATATTTTCAGTAATGTATTTCACTTTTAAATAATAGCATAAGTCACCTGATAAGGGGATTTAGGGGTTGTAAAAATAAAAAAGCACTCCAGGACGAACCTTGAAGTGCTTATCTTTTACCCCTAATACTTTTTCAAATAAAAGCTAAGGGTTTGCTTTTATCTGTATCCCATTCTCACAAATTGGTTTTGGTAAGCCTCTTTGTGAATACCGAAGTCGGCGTAGTCAGCATCGCTGAACTCACGCCAATAATAAATTTTTCCTTCCCAGTTGGGCTGAGATGGCCCTTGGTCGACTAAGGCTGCAGCTTCGGATTGCGGAAGTCTCTTCCATTTTCCAGTAGCTCCTCCCCAACCCGACCATTTTGAACATCTTGCGTACGTATAGACTTCTCTAACATACACAAAGTTCTCCCCAGGAGGCATTCTTTCATAAATCACATACTCCTGGGGAGGATTTTGTAATTTATTTTCGGGAGATACCCACTCCCTTTTTGGAGCAGGTTGCTCCATTTTTTTTAAAACCTTCTCCGGGGTCTTTTCCCCTTCGTAAGCTTCTAAAAAAACCAATAAATTACCACAGACTGTGGCGTAAATTTTTCCATCCGAACTTCGGACTACTTTCGTAGTCCCCTCAAGCTCACAAATGTGAGCCATCCCGTTAGGAGAAAAATTTAAAAACAATCCTCGGCCATTAAGACCGATTTGGGGGAAAATTTCCCCCAAATTCTGAGTTTCCTCAGAAGAATTTATCTTTTTAAAAAATGGCCCGGTTTCACCCGGAACCTTTTGAGAGCCGTAGTAGGCTCTTTCTTTCCCTACAAGGAAACGGGTTCCTTGTGGTTCATAACTATACCCAGATTGGGCAGTAGTTATTGTTAAAGAAAAAAATAAACCGAACGCTATTATAAAAAAAACTTTTCTCATTTTAATGAATTTTAATTTTGTTTGAAAAAGTTTTGCTAAGAAATACTTCCAAACAAGACTTTTCCAAACAATTTTTAATCTAAAAAATGAGATTTTACAAAGAACAATTTACCTATATAGTATAGCATATTTTAGGTAAAAAGTCAAGGGGGCAGGAAGATAAAAAATCCTGTATAATTAAGGCTATATGCACGATTTTGATGAAGATAAACAAAATAAGCAACTCGCAGATCTCAAGAGAAAAGAAGAAGAAGATTTGGTTTCCCTATTGGCTGAAACTAAATATAACCTCCCCTACGCTGATTTATATAAAGTTGGTATAGATAACGAAGCCTTACGAGCAATAGACGAACGAGATGCTCACGAAAAACACATTGCTCCTTTTAAAATTATTGGTAAAAAAATTTATATCGCTCTACGCACTCCAACAGAAGAATTAAAACAAGAATTAATCGAGGATATGGGACGTAAAGATTTAGAAGCTGTGTTTTATATGACTTCTCTCGCTAGTATAGAAAAAGTTTGGGACCGATATAAAGAGCTTTCAATGGCTGAAAGTTCTAAGATAGGAGGCATTGATATATCTTCTGAGATTTTAAGAGAAACAGCTAAAAATATCAAAAGGATGCAAGATATCAAACTTGCTTTAGAGCAAGAAATGGAAAGTGGTAAAATTCACAAAATCACTCGCTTACTTGAGATAATCCTTGCTGGAGCTATCGCTATTAATGCTTCTGATATTCATATCAAGCCCGAAGAAAATGGAGCAAAACTTCGCTTGCGCTTAGATGGAGTACTTCAAGATATAGAATTCTTTAATACTAATATTTATCACCTGCTAAATTCTCGCATCAAATTACTCTCTGGAATGAAATTAACTTCTCTTGGAGCTCAAGATGGTAGATTTGCGATAGTCGAAGACGAAACCGAAATCAGTATTCGTACTTCTCTGATTCCAGGATCTTACGGAGAAACTATCGTGATGCGTATACTTGATCCAAAATCAATTCAAATTAATATCGAAGATATGGGTATGGATCCTTATTTATACGAAATAGTTCTAAAAGAAATCGCAAAACCCAACGGGCTAATTCTAGTAACAGGTCCTACAGGCTCCGGTAAAACTACTACCTTATACGCTTTCTTAAGAAGAATCTATTCCACAGAAATAAACATAATCACTATCGAAGACCCGGTAGAATATAGACTGAAAGGTATTACCCAAACTCAAATCAGTGATAAAAAAGATTACGGATTTGCTGAAGGATTAAAGGCCGCTCTCCGTCAGGACCCCGACGTAATAATGGTTGGAGAAATCCGCGATAGCGAAACTGCTAAAACTGCAGTACAATCTGCTCTCACCGGTCACTTGGTTTTCTCTACTTTGCACACTAATAATGCAGCTGGAGTTATCCCTCGACTTTCGGACCTAGAAGTAAATCCCAAAATTATGCCTTCTGCTTTATCTCTCTCTATTGCTCAAAGATTAGTTAGAAAACTTTGTGAAAAGTGTAAAAAAGAAAAAGAAGCAAAAGAAAAAGAAATCAATACTCTAAAAACAATAGTAGATAAAATGATAATAAATGGTAAGGATTTAAATAGGTATAATTTAAACAAAGACGGTCCTATAAAATTATATGAGGCAGTAGGTTGCGAAGAATGTAACATGACTGGATACAAAGGGCGTATAGGAATATTTGAGGCAATTATGACCAACGAAGATATAGAAAAAATAATGCCAAATAATCCTTCGGAAAGAGAAATAAAACAGGTTGCAAACAAACAAGGAATATTATCAATGCGTGAGGATGGTTTAGTAAAAATACTTCGCGGTGTTACGTCTTATGAAGAAGTATTAAGTGTTGTCGATCTTAATGAAGAATAATTAATTAATAAAAACAGAAATGAAAAAAATAGAAAATCAAATTAAAAACCAACAAGAAAATCCAGATTTTTTTAGAGTATCAATCTTTGGTAGTGCAAAAATTAAAAAGAATGACCCAATCTACAAAAGTGTTAAAAATTTAGCAAAAGAATTAGCAAAAATGGAAATTGACCTTGTTACAGGTGGAGGTAAAGGATTAATGGAAGCTGCAAGTCTAGGCCACAAACAAGGTAAGAAAAATGCAAATGTTAGAACTATTGGAGTAGGAGTTAAGTTACCTTGGAATCAAGGTTTTAACGAAGCAATAGAATACAAAAAAGAGTATGGAAGATTTTCAGGACGCTTAGATGAATTTATGCTTTTATCAAACGCAGTTATTGTAACCCCGGGAGGTATTGGAACTTTATTAGAACTTTTTTATACTTGGCAACTAGTTCAAGTTCACCATATTTGCAACATTCCTATTATACTGATGGGAGAACAATGGAACGGTTTACTTACTTGGATCAAGAACAATCCTCTAAAAACTGAATACTTAACTAAAAGAGATTTTGATTTAGTTTTTTATGCAAAAAATGAAGAAGAGGTTTTAGATATGATTCACGATGTTCACACTCACTTCAAAAATAAAGGTAAAGATTTCTGCTTAAACTACAAAAGATATAACAAATTTAAAAACCCGAAATAATTCGGGTTTTTAAATTGAGAAATAAAAAAGAGCATTAATCTCTAAACAATCCTTTGTAAGCTTAGCCCACAAAGTAACAGATCGCCATAGGATAGCCCCAGAAGTATTATAAATAAAACCAAGTCGTCCTAATCAGAAATGTAGAACCTAAGGCTGATTGCTTAGAGATTAACACCCTCTTAATATAATTTTACTATTTCATTTTACAACCGTAAACAAAAGTTGTGGAAAATATTGTGAATAAACTGTATATAACTTTTCTTAATCTTTCTAGAGTATAGCATATTATTAAAATAATGTCAATACCCTTTTCTTTAAACCGATAAATTAAGGGTTTTTAAGAAATAAATACTTATATGAGTGTTGTATTTAAAATATGTTAAAATATAGAGATGGAAGACAAAGAACCAACTAAAAAAACCAGAGAAAACAAAGAAGAATCTTTCTTGGATCAAGCCCTAAGACCAAATACATTCAAAGAATACATAGGTCAAGAACACATCAAAGACAATATCAACATATTATTAACCGCGGCGAAAGAACGCGGACACACTCCTGAACATATTTTATTCTACGGACCTCCAGGACTCGGTAAAACCACCCTTGCTCACCTGATAGCAAAAGAAACTGGAAAACAAATCAAAATTACTTCTGGCCCAGCAATAGAAAAAGTTGGTGATTTAGCTTCAATACTTACGAATTTATCTCCGGGAGATATTTTATTTATTGATGAAATTCATCGTCTAAACAAAATGATAGAAGAAATCCTCTACCCCGCTATGGAATCTGGAGTTTTAGATATTATTATTGGTAAAGGTCCTTCAGCGCGATCAATACAACTCGACTTACCTCCTTTTACTCTTATCGCAGCAACAACTAGAGTTTCTATGATATCTTCGCCGTTGCGTTCTAGGTTTTCAGGAGGAGTATTTCGTTTAGAGTTTTATTCTGACAACGAATTAGCTGAAATAGTAAAAAGATCTAGTAAACTTTTAAATACAAATTTAGAAGGAGAAGCAATTTTAGAAATTGCGAAACGAAGTAGATTTACTCCTCGAACTGCAAACTATTTTCTTAAACGTGTTCGTGATTATGCTCAAGTTTATAAAAAAGATTTAAATCAAGAAACAGTTAAGCAAGCACTAAATATGCTTTCAATAGACGAGCTCGGACTAGACGCTTCTGATAGAAAATTTTTAGAAATCCTAATAGATAAATTCGGTGGTGGCCCAGTAGGACTTAAAACTATTGCTGCAGCGCTCGGCGAAGAAGAAGCAACAATCGAAGAAGTGATTGAACCCTATTTAATTCAACTAGGCTTAATAGAAAAAACTGCTCGCGGCCGCGTAGCAACCGATAAAGCGTATTTACATTTAGGTTTTGAAATTAAAGAAAAATAATATGAAAATATTAGGAATTGATCCAGGTTATGAAAGGTTGGGTATAGCTATACTAGAGAAAAATAAAGGCGATAAAAAAGAGACACTAATTTATAGTGAGTGTTTTAAAACTTCTAGTAAGTTAGATTTTAATGAGAGGTTACTTATGATTGGTAGTAAAATAAAAGAAATTCTCAAAGAATATGAACCGGCAATTCTTTCTATTGAAACACTTTTTTTAAACACCAATCAAAAGACAGTAATGCAAGTAGCAGAAGTAAGAGGAATAATTATTTACCTTGCCAAAGAACATAAACTAGAAATCTTTGAAGCCTCCCCTCCTCAAATCAAGAATAGTATTACTGGATATGGTAAATCAGACAAAGAACAAATTCGCAAAATGGTAGGACTTTTAATAGATCTACCTAAAGATAAAAAAAATAGCCTGGACGATGAATTAGACGCTATAGCGATAGCCTTAACGGCTTTTGCCCACAAAAGATTTTAGTTATCCACAATATTCAATAAAAAGAATTTGCTTTGGGATTATCTTTTTGATAAAACTATAATAGTTAAAAATAATTTTTTATTAAGGTCGTTTAAAAAAATAAATTTAAAAATAAAATGGACGAATTTGAAAACGATATAAATGGATCTGATTTCTATGGTGGTAGTTATACTGAGGATGATGTTTACGATCCTCTACTATTAGACGATGACTTGGATATTGGAGATGACGAGATGGAAGGTATGCATATTGCCGACGAAGATGATGAAGAAGATCCAGATGATAAGTTTCACTAGTTTTAAAATAAAAAATACCAGCTAAGCTGGTATTTTTTATTTTATCTCTATGAATAACTTTTTACCTATTTTAAACTTCTGACCTTTTTTTGGAATATATTTAAAATCTAAAATCTTTTCTTTACTTTCCAAATCTAGCACCGCCCCTTCTTCAAACAATCTCCGTGCTTGATTTTTAGAAGTTATTAATTTGTTTCCAATAAGAATATCAATAAGCTCTCCCTCACCAAAAACTTGGATCAAGTCATCTGGTATTTCTTTATTTTGGAACTTTTTTACCCAATCTTCTTGAGCTAGATTAGCTTTTTTATCTCCATGATAGATTTTAGTAATTTCCAAAGCTAATTGCATTTTTTGGTCTTTGGGATTATTGGTGTTTATGATTTCTTTTTCTTCTAGATTTGTACAAAGCTCAAAACCAATTTTAATCAAAGAATCATTCCAACTCATAATCTTACCAAACATATCTTCCGGATTATCTTCAAAAGAAATCATGTTTCCTTCGGTTTTACCCATCTTTTTGCCAGTATTATCTGCAAGCAATTTCATTGCAATTACTGATTTATCCTTTTTAAGAATTTCATGAACTAAATCTCTACCCATAAGCATATTAAAGGTTTGATCGTTACCTCCAACTTCTACATCTATATCCATAGCAACCGAATCATATCCTTGCATAAGAGGATAAAAGAATTCATGACCAAAGATAGGCTTACCTTCTTCGTGCCTACGAACAAACATATCTCTTTTTAGCATTTGATCAACGGTGATTTTAGAAGATAATTCTAATACTTCTTTAAAATTCATCTTCATTAACCACTTAGAATTAAATTTAATCTGGGCAGGATTTTTACCGGTAAAACTTAAAAATTTGGAAGCTTGTTTTTTGTATTTTTTTAAATTAGTTAAAACTTCTTTATGAGTTAATTGTTTTCGCGCTGAGGATTTGTCAGTAGGATCCCCTATCATTGCTGTAAAATCTCCCATAAGCAGAATTACCTGATGACCTAAATCTTGAAATTCTTTTAACTTCATCATTGGTATTGTGTGACCCATATGCAAGGTTGGCCCGGTTGGATCAATACCTAAATAAACCTTTAGTCTTTTACCAGAAAGTAATTTGTTTTTTAATGTTTCTTTTACAAAAATATTTTCTACCCCTCGACTTAATAGTCTTTCAATTTTATTTTGGTCGGTTATAACTTTCATAAGTCGAATTATAACATATTTATTGATATAATAAATAAATGAAAAAGTGGTTAAAAAAAATAAAAAAATTAGTTCATAAACACAAAAAGCAAGACTTTTGGCACGAAGTCTTTTTATTCTTAATTGGTTTTATTCTTATTTGTATTTCAGTCGTAATTTTTTGGGTAGCAACCTTAAAAATACCTGATTTTAGTGATTTCGAAGAAAGGTTAATAATTAACTCAACTAAGATTTACGACCGGACTGGTGAGGTTTTACTTTATAATGTTCATCAAGACATAAAAAGAACCAATATTCCTTTCGAGGAAATGGGTAATAATATTAAAAATGCTACTTTAGCCATTGAAGATAAAGAATTTTATAATCACGGTGGGGTTAGAATAACTTCAACTATTCGTGCTATTATTTCTAATTTATCAGGATTCGGTATTGGAGGAGGAGGTTCAACCATAACTCAACAATTAATAAAAAATACTTTGCTTACCTCAAAAAGAAGTATAATTCGAAAAGTTAAAGAATGGATTTTAGCAGTTAAAATAGAAAACGCTTTAACTAAAGACGAAATATTCGAGCTTTATCTAAACGAAGTTCCTTATGGAGGAACGGTTTATGGAGTAGAAGAAGCAAGTAAAACTTATTTTAATAAAAAAGCTATAGACTTAACCATCGCCGAGGCTGCGTATTTAGCAGCTATTCCTCAATCCCCTACTAGACTTTCTCCTTTTGGTAAAAATTTAGATAAATTAGAAGAAAGAAAAAATCTAGTTTTATATCAAATGTATGATGCTAATTTTATAACCAAAGAAGAATATGAATCTGCAAAAATAGAAGTTGTAGAATTTCAAAAACAAAATATAAGTAATATTAAAGCTCCTCATTTTGTATTTTATATTAAAGAATATTTAGAAGAAAAATACGGTAAAGATGTAGTTGAAAAGGGTGGTTTAAAAGTTATAACTACTTTAGATTGGAAGATGCAAGAAAAAGCTGAAGAAATAGTAAAAGAAGGCGCTTTAAAAAACGACAAAGAATGGAATGGTAAGAATGCCGCATTGGTTGCAATAGACCCTAAAACCGGGCAAATACTTTCTATGGTTGGATCAAGGGATTATTTTGATAAAGACATAGATGGAAACTTTAATGTAGCTACAGCATTAAGACAACCAGGTTCTTCTTTTAAGCCTTTTATTTACGCTACAGCTTTCAATAAAGGTTTTACAGATGATACTGTTTTATTTGATTTACCTACTGAATTCCAAACTACCTGTGATGCTTACGGTAAAGCAATAACAGGTAGTCAAAGTAATTGTTATAGTCCTCAGAACTATGATGGAAAATTTAGAGGCCCTATGAGTCTAAGAAACGCCCTTGCTCAATCAATAAACATCCCAGCAATTAAATTGTTTTATTTAGCAGGGCTTAGAGATTCACTAAAAACAGCCGAAGATATGGGTATTAGCACCTTAGGAGATATTAACCGTTATGGTTTAACTTTAGTTATTGGAGGTGGTGAAGTAACATTACTTGATATAACTTCTGCTTACGGGGTTTTTGCGAACAGTGGTATAAAAAATAAACACACTGGGGTTTTAGAAGTCATAGACAGAAACGGCGAAAGTTTAGAAAAATATAATCAAAAAGAAATAGAAGTTTTACCTAAAAATACTGCTTTAACAATATCTTCTATTATGTCTGATAATGTAGCCCGAGTTCCTACTTTTGGAAATGGCTCTGCTTTAGAAGTTCCTGGATATAAGGTGGCGGTTAAAACCGGTACCACAAACAGCAACAAAGACGCTTGGACAGTAGGTTACACCCCTTCTTTAGTAGTTGGTGTGTGGGCGGGAAATAACGATAATAAACCGATGAGAAAAGGAGGTTCTGCTTTAGCTGGGCCTATTTGGAACGCTTTTATGAGGCACGCTTTACCTTTAGTATCTAGTGAAACTTTTGAAGAACCAATACCTTACGACAAAAACATAAAACCAATCCTAAGAGGCGTTTGGTGGGGAAACGAAAGTTATGTTGTAGATTCAGTAACAGGAAAATTAGCTACAGAATTTACACCAGAACAGACTAAGGTAGAAAAAACTGTAACAAACGTAAAATCTATTTTGTATTGGGTAGACAGAAACAACATATTAGGAGATAGACCAACAGGAATAGAAAATAGTAGGGTTTTTATTAACTGGAATACCCCAATTCAAGATTGGTGGGAAAAAAATAAATATAAATATGACAACACTACAATAAACGAAATACCTAAAGAATATGATAATATACATGGAAATTATAAACCGGAAGTTTTATTGATAGAACCTAAAAACAATAAATTGTATGGTAGTAATGAATTAATTCAAATAAAAACAGAAACCAATAGCTTATATCCTATAATTAAAATGGATGTATTTATTAATGGTTCTTTTGTTGGAACATTAGAACCTCCTTTTAATTATAGTTTTACACCGGAAAGCTTAGAAAACTTAAAAGACGAAAATGAAATTAGGATAAATGTGTACGATAGTATTTATAACTCCAAAGAAATTATATCAACTTTTAGGGTTGGACTTTAATAAAAATTTTTTATATTTTTATCCATACCATATTCTTTAATTTTACTTAAAATGAGATCTTTGTTTAAAAAGATCTCATTTTTATATAAAGGATGAATATCTAATTTTAATACACCATTCTTAAAAGATATTTTTTCTTTCGGTATATCTATTTTTAAAACATCTAAAATCACATCTCTAATGATAGATATTTTTAATTCTTCATTATCTACTAGTTTATTAAATCGAATTAATAAATCTTTAATTTCAATCATTATCTATTCATAGGCATTATTAAATAAGTAAAACTATTATCAGAAACAGGGTTTATTATCATAGGTTTAAAAGATCCATCTAGTTTAATAGAAACACTGTCTGTAGACAAAGAAGGAAAACAGTCTAAAAAGTATTTATAATTAAAAGAAAGAACAACATCTTCCCCTTTCAAAACAGCATCTAGATAGGTGTTATTTTCTCCTATATCGTTATTAGAGGAAGATAATTCACAAACCTTATCTTTTATATTAATATTTAAATTTAATTGATTAAATTTATCTGAAAATATATTTGAAATTTTTAAAGCATTAAGTAAATCTTGTTTCAGTAAAATTATTTCTGTTTTATTTTCTTTTGGTATTATTTGTCTATAATCAGGGTAAATCCCATCTATTATTCTTGAGGTTAAGTAAACACCATCTAATGAAAAAGAAATTTGATTTTTATTAAAACAAACTTTTACATTTTGATTACCTTCACCTAAAACCCTTAAAATTTCACCTATATTTTTAAAAGGGATTAAAATATTAAAATCTTCTATATTCTTTTTTAATTTTATTTTCTTCTCAGCTAAACGAAAAGAATCTGTTGACACGAAAACTAAATTATCATTTTCGCTATAAATATAAACACTAGATATTTCTGGTTTTATATCTGAAGGAGAAGCGCTATAATAAACAGCTTTTATACCTTCTACGAGCTTTTTAGACTCTATCTCAAAACTTTCCCCAGAAACATTCGGAATAGTAGGAAAATCTTCATAAGACATACCTTTTAATTTAATTTTATTCTTTTTGGTTTTAATAGAAAGATTTCCTTCTTCCCCTGTTAGTATAATATTTTCTTTTTGTACAATATTTGTAAAAACCGAAGCGAGAGCATTGCCAGAAATAGCTAAAGTTCCTTCTTGTTCAACTTTTGCTGGTATTTCTATTTCAACACCTAGAGATAAATTCATAGCCTTAAGTTTTAAAACTTTATTTGAAGCTTCAAGTAGAATAGAACTTAATACAGGTAGAGTTAAATTTCTTCCAGTTATTTTTTCTGCTAATAAAATTCCATTCTTTAATTTTTCAATTTCACATTCTACCTTCATATGTTTATATTTTATATATTTAATCTATTAATATTGTTAGCCCTGTGGATATGTGGATAAGATATTTATATTTATATTTTATAAGGGTTTTTTCGGCTTTTTTAATTTAATAACTTTCTAATTTTATTTTTAAATTGTTAATAATTTTTATTTTTAATTTAACCACTATTCTTTATAAGAAATTATCAACAAACATTTTTACACTTTATCCACACTATTTAAACATGATTCTTATATTCTCTATTTCTTGCATTAATTGAGGATCCTCTTTTAAATCTTCTTTGATTTTTAAATACGAGTGAATAACTGTTGTGTGATCTCTACCCCCTAATTTTTGACCAATTAAAGGATAAGAAACATTAAAATCTTCTCTAAGTAAATACATAACAACTTGTCTCGCTTTTACTATTTCTTTTCTTCTTGTTTTATCATATACAGCATCCTCCTCTATTTCGTAATGATCACTCACAATTTTAACAACATCCTTCACTGATATGTTTTTCTTAGGTTTAATATTGTTTTTAAGTATATTTTTTACATCTAAAAGAGAAAGAGGTTTGTTTTTTATTTTATATTGCATAACAATAGCATTTAAACTACCTTCTAATTCCCGAATATTACCCCTTATTGTTTCTGCTATGTAATTTACTACTCCCTCATCTAAATCAACCCCTTGATCTCGCAATTTAACCTTAAGTATAGCTAATCTAGACTCGTATTCTGGCTCAGAAACATCAACAATCATCCCTTGAGCAAAACGAGATTTTAATCTATCAGCTAGTTCTGGTATATAGTTTGGGTGTTTATCAGACGAAAATATTATTTGCTTATTGTTCTCATAAAAAGTATTAAATGTGTGAAATAATTCTTCTTGAATTTTCTCCATTTTTCCAATAAATTGAATATCATCTATGATTAAAAGATCATATTTACGGTATTTTTCCTTAAAAGAATTAGCTTTGTTTGATTGTAGTGAATTAATGAAATCAGTAGCGAATCTCTCAAGGGTTATATAATGAACCTTTTTGTTTTGATATTTTTCTTTTATAGCGTTACCAACCGCTTGTAGTAGGTGGGTTTTACCTAAACCGGTATTACCATAAACAAAGTAAGGGTTATATTTGGTTCCAGGGTTTTCTATTATCGCCTGAGAAGCCGCATAAGCTAATTCATTAAAACCTCCTACAATAAAAGAATCAAATCTGTATCTAGGGTTTAAATTATCTTCTGGGCTTATATATAAATCTTTTAAAGGTAATTCTTTGTTAACACTTACTTCTATTGTGTTTGTTTTTGAATCGTCTTCTTTATTTTCTACTTTAGCAATTACATACTCAACAGCTCTCATGTTTTCATAAATATCAGCAATAGTTTTAGTTATTAGTTTATGATATTTATTAAAAAGCCAATCTCTAACAAATTCATTTGGCACAGCTATGTATATAATTCCCCCCTCTTCTTTTAATATTGATGTGTTTTTAAACCAAGTGCTGAAATTAGCTTTCGATATACCTAACTCAATTTGATTTAAACAGTTCCTCCAAAGTTGTTTTGTATCCATTTACTCTATTATACTATTTTAAAGCTTGTGGAAAACTATTTTAAAGTTATTAACTATGTTGATAAGCTGTGAATAAGTATTTTATTTAAACAAAACACACCTTTTGACTTAAATAAATTTTTAAGGTATACTACCAATATGTCACAAACATACAACCCAAATAAAAGAAAAAGAGCCAAAACACACGGCTTCCTGTCTCGTTCCAAGACTTCAAAAGGTAAAAAGGTTATTTTAAAGAGAATGAGAAAAGGACGTAAGGTTTTAGCTGTAAAAAAGAAGTAGTTTCCTAAATATGATTCCCAAAAAAAATAGAACTAGTCAAAAAATAATAGATTTAGTTTTTAAAAAAGGGAGTTTTATAAACTCTAATAATATTAGTTTAAAATTCTACATAGATAAAAGAAACCCTAATATTAGGGTTTCTTTTATTGTTCCTAAGGGGGTAGCAAAAAGTGCTGTTTTGCGGAATATGTTAAGAAGGAGGGGTTATTTGGTGTTTTCTAAGTATTTAAATACCCTACCTAAGGGTTTAAATGGAGCTTTTGTTTTTGGTAAAAACAGTAAAGAACTATTTGCTACAAGGGGTTTGGATAAAAATAAAGCCTTTATTGCTTTAGATGATGAAATTAAAATCATTATAGAAAAACTAACTAAAATTTAATGAAAATAATTGTTTTTTTAATTGA
>CAYNLU010000003.1:0-64501 GCA_964398205.1 uncultured Candidatus Saccharibacteria bacterium
GATGCGAAGCTCGCTATCGGTATCGGACTTTTGCTCGGACTTGCGAAAGGTTTATCGGCTGTAGCACTCGCTTTTTGGATAGGGGCTATAGTAGGAGTAGTGTTGGTGATTTTAGGTAAAGTGAGAGGTTTCAAAGCTGAAATTCCTTTTGCACCGTTCCTCGCTTTAGGAACTTTCCTTGCTTTCTTGTTAGAATTTAATTTTTTTAATTTATCTTAATGAAGAAAAAGTTTTTCAAATTCAATAGAGGAATGACCTATGTTGAGCTTATCGTAGTCTTATCTATTTCTGGACTTATCGCTGGGGTTTCTTTGTTTAATTATAAAGAGTTTCAGATTAAAGTAGATATGAAAAACCTCGCGAATGATATAGCGAGTAAAATAGTTGAAGCTCAAAAAAATTCTATTTCTGGAAAATTACCTTTAATTTCTCAACCTTCAAATTGGAAGCCGTCTTATGGAATTTCTTTTAAAACTATCAATGCTTCGACTAATAGGAATTTTTACCTATTTACAGATTATATGAATGCAGGTACTCAAGATAAAAAAGTTTCTGCTTCTGATATTACTAATTGTCCTAGTGGAGAATGTACTCAAGTTGTAACTATTAATAACAATTATTATATTGAAAGCATTAAATCTTATACTTCTGGAAACGGTACAGCCTTGAATACTCCTTTGCACATAACCTTTACTCGTCCGAATTCAGGGGCTTTGTTCTATAACGATACTGCTCAAATTATTACTGATTATATAGAAATCAAACTTTCCAGTTTAAATAATTCAACAAAAGTTTTAATTAAAATATATCCTTCAGGTAGAGTAGAAATAATATAATGAATAAAATTTTTTTAAAATTTAATAGAGGTTATACTATAATCGAGATGATGATTGCGATTTCGATTTTCCTTATTGTTGTATCTATCGGTATGAACGGACTTTTGCAGTCTAATCTAGTTTTGAATAAATCTAGAGACATGCGAAATATCATGGATAATCTTTCTTTTATTATGGAAGATATGTCTCGTAGTATTAGAACTGGGTATAAATATCGTTGTTATGACGTTGGTTTAGTTTGGAGCCCATCTTTTGCTCAAGATTCTAGTTTAGAAACTCCGCGTAGTTGTACTTCTGGTCACGCTATCGCTTTCGAAGAAGCTACGACTGGTTCTAGTGGAGATTATACTGATCAATGGGTCTATAAATTTGATTACAATAATCAAACTGGAGGATTTTCTATTTATAAATCCATCGACGGTGGATTAAATTTTTATCCTCTTAATGATCCTAAAATTATTTTGAATAATACTTCAGGTATTTCAGTTCTAGCTGCAGAGCCACAAAGTGCTGATCCTGTTAATGACGGACAACCTTTTGTAATTATTAAATTATCTGGTGAAGTTAACTATAAGGGGATTAAGACTCCGTTTAATTTGCAAACCTCAGTTTCTCAAACTTTAATCGATATAACCCCACCTTAATATATTTATGATTTTTAAAAAAATACAATTTAATAAAGGATTAACTTTGGTTGAAACCTTGGTAGCTATATCTATTTTTACTATTGCTCTCGTAGGTATGCTAAATATCACCGGAGGAAGTATTGCCGATACTACTTACGCTAAAGATAAAATTACAGCAAACTATCTCGCTTCTGAAGGTGTCGAATATATTCGTAATTTACGTGATACTTATAATCTTTATGAGGCAAATGGTTGGCAAAACTTTTTAGATAAATTAGCTGTTTGTAAAGTTGAAAATAAAACTGGTTGCTATATTAATCCACAAAATATTAATTTTAGTAATCAAACTCAACCGATGAAAGCTTTAGAAGTTTATGCTTGTGTTTCTGGTATTTGTCCTAATTTTTATTTTGAACCTAGTCTTGCAGTTTATAAATATAATTATACTTCTGGGAATAATACTTCTTTTAGTCGTAAAATTTTTATACAAGAAGTTCCAACTCAAAATATTCAAGACAGAGAAATTTTGATTACTTCAAGTGTTTCTTTTACTACTGGTCGTAGATCAAATACTGTTACTTTTAAAACTTATTTAAAAAATTGGAATGAATTTTAATATGAAAATTTTTAATCTAAAAAAGAATAAAAAAGATAAAGGTTTTGTAATACTTTTCGCTGTGATTTTAGTGAGTATTATTTTATCAGTATCTATCGGTTTATCAGATATAGTATACAAAGAATTAAGTTTCGGTACTCAAGCTCACAATACCGGAGAAGCTTTTTTAGCTGCGGATACGGGAGCTGAATGCGCGTTGCTTTATGAATTTAAGGGTAGTTTTATAACTTCTAACAACGCTAGTATTTATGGTTATCCTACTACTGATGATGAGCCTTTAAACGTAGAATGCGCGGGTAGTAATATATCTCTAAATCTAAACGAGAACGGTTTATATTCTTCTACTGGGCCTTGGGTATTTTATTTACCTAATTTAGGCTCGACTGGTAAGGCTTGCGCTAAGGTGCAAGTGACTAAAACTGGAGGCTCGACAAATATAATTTCGAAAGGTTATAGTAAAGGAGGTGATACTACAAATTGTTATTCTGTAGATCCTAATACAGTAGAACGTGAAATCGAAATTAATTTATAATTTATGAATAGACAAGAAGCAAAAGATAGAGTAGCAAAATTAGAGAAAGAAATTACGCGTCTAAGGGAAGAATATCATACGAATGATAACGCTTCTATTACTGATGAAGTATATGATTCTTTGACTCGGGAATTACGAGAGATTTTTAAGCTTTATCCAGAATTAGAAAATCCAAATTCACCTATTAATAGAGTAGGAGGTAAGGCTCTAGAAAAATTTGAAAAAATCACTCATAAAATTCGCATGCTTTCACTTAATGATGTATTTTCTTATGAAGAATTAAATGATTGGAAAATTCGGATTGAGAAATTAATTCCTAATACTAAATTTAATTATTTTGCAGAAATAAAATTTGATGGACTTGCAGTATCTTTGATTTATGAAAACGGAATACTTAAAACCGGGGCTACTCGTGGAGATGGATTTGTTGGTGAAGAGATTACTAATAATTTAAAAACTATTTCTAGTATTCCAATCCAATTGCAAGGTAAAAATATTCCCGAGTATATCGAAGTCCGAGGGGAAGCGTTAATGTCTAAAAAGACTTTAGAGATATTAAATAAAAAATATAAAAAAGAAGGCAAGAATCTACTCGCAAATACTCGGAACGCTGCTGCCGGAAGTTTACGTCAACTTGACCCGACTCTCGCTAGAGATAGGAATTTAGATTTTCGCGCTTACGATATAGCCGAGATTAAGGGTGTAGAACTTAAAAATCACAGCGATAAGCATAAATTCTTAAAAGAAATTGGATTTACTTTGGACGAGAACGATTTACGTACTAACGATATAGAAAAGGTAAAAAGCTTTATAGAAAACTTTTCTAAAAAAAGAGAGAAATTTCCTTTCGGTACAGACGGTATAGTTATATCAGTAGATGAACTTAGTTTGCAAGAAATTCTCGGGGTAGTAGGTAAAGCTCCGCGTTATATGGTAGCCTTTAAATATCCAGCCGAGAAAGCGACTACTGTAGTTTTAGATATTACTTATAATATCGGACGCACAGGAGTCCTAACTCCACTTGCTATTTTTCGTCCGACTTTAGTCGCAGGTTCGACTGTTTCTAAAGCAACTTTGCATAATATGGATCAAATCTCTAGGCTTGATATTCGGATAGGAGATACTGTAGTTATAGAGAAAGCAGGAGACGTTATTCCGAAAGTTGTAGAAGTATTACCGAATCTGCGTACTGGTAAAGAGCGTAAATTTAAAATGCCGGAATTTTGCCCAGTTTGTAAAACTAAAATTGAGAAGAAAGATGTCCAGAATTTGCGTGCAAAAAAAGAGGTCCTCGGGGAGATAACTTCCTCCGTTGCATACTATTGTTCGAATCCTAAATGTTTAGCGAAGAACGAACGCTACCTTGAGCATTTCGTAAAAGTGTTCGATATTTATGAACTTGGACCGAAAGTTTTAAAGAGATTTAAAGATGAAGGTTTGATAACAGACGCTTCTGATATTTTTAATTTGAAAGTTGAAGATATATCTATCCTTGAGAGGTTTGGTGAAAAGTCCGCAGAGAATATCGTACGAGAAATCGGAGAAAAGAAAAATATTAGTTTTGCAAAATTCCTTTGGGCACTCGGTATTCTTCATGTAGGGGAAGAGACAGCGAGAGATTTAGCAAGCCATTTTGGAACTTTAGAAAATCTTATCAAAATTTCTAAAGATGATAATTTGTGGCAAGAGCATATAAATACTATTGAGAATATCGGTCCGGCTGTTTCTAAAAGTTTATACGAATTTTTAAATGATAAAAATAATCTAGCTTTTATTGATAGGTTGCTCTCAAACGGAGTAAATATTAAAAAGTTTGAGAAGAAAGAAAAGGGAAAATGGAGCGGACTTACTTTTGTTTTGACTGGAACTTTACCTACTATGTCTCGCGAAATTGCTAAAGAAAAAATATTAAATAATGGAGGTAAGGTTTCAGGTTCAGTTTCTAAAAATACAGACTTTGTTCTAGCGGGCGAAGACGCGGGGAGTAAGCTAAAAAATGCTGAAGCATTAGGAATAAAAATCATAGATGAGCAAGAATTTTTAAGAATGATTTAATGATATAATTCAATTATGATTATTACAGATATATTTATTTTTATTTCCGCTTTGTTTTTCGTAGTAAAATCTTCTTCTTGGGCTACTAAATACGCAGAAAATTTGGCTAATGGTTTCAGAGTTTCAAAGTATACAATAGGTTTTTTAATTGTCGCTTTAATTTCAATTTTACCAGAAACTATTATTTCTTTGATGGCGTCTTTAGAAGGGAACCCGTCTTTTGGGTTGGGTGTTTTGCTAGGTTCAAATACGACAGATTTGACTTTAATTATGGGTCTTTTGATTTTCTTAAATAAAAAATCCCTAAAAGTAGAGAGTAATATTTTAAAATCAACTATTGTATATCCTTTTATTCTTCTTATTCCAATTATTTTAGGGTTTGATGGCTATTACTCGAGGCCAGAAGGCTTTGTGCTTATCTTAGTAGGTTTATTCTTTTACTATTTTTTGATTAAAAAAAATAAAACAGTTGCTAGTGAAAATATAGAATATGATTTTGATCACAAAAAAAATCGTGTATTAAATTTTCTAATTTTATTAATCTCGATGATAGTTTTGTTAATATCTTCGCATTTTACTTTAACTTCAGCTATCAATATAGCTAACTTTTTTCATATTAGTCCTGTTTTGATTGCTTTAGTTATAGTTGGTGTTGGAACAACTATGCCAGAATTTTTCTTTTCTTTAAATTCTTTAAGATTAAAAGATAACAGTATGGCTATCGGAGATATTTTAGGAACAGTTTTAGCGGATGCTACTATCGTGATAGGTATTTTGGCTTCTATGCTACCTTTTCATTTTCCTGTAAAAATTATTTATATTAGCGGGATGTTTATGTTTTTGTCGTCGGCTATTTTGTTTTATTTTATGAAAACTGGCAAGAAAATAAGTTTAAAAGAAGCTTATCTATTAATTTCTATCTGGTTCCTATTCGTTTTAACTGAGTTTTTATTTAATCTTTAAGAGAAATAATAACTAAATTTTAAAGAAATATAAAAATCAAAATATTTTGTAAATTATTCTATTTTAGTATAGAGTATATTTACGGAGAGTTCGCATAGCGGTCTAGTGCGCAGACCTGGAAAGTCTGTATGTCTTAACGGGCATCGAGGGTTCGAATCCCTCACTCTCCGCAGGAAATCGTGTTATAATATACCTATGGAAAACCTTTTACAATCCGAAATATTTTTCTTTATTTCAAGCGTTTCTTTTATATTATTAACGATATTGCTTTCTGTTGCCGTAATTTATATTATTTCGATTTTGCGAGATTTTAAATCAATATCTCGTAAGATTAAAAATGGAGCTGATTATGCAGGTGAGCATGTAGAAGAATTAGCAAAGAATTTAGAAGATAGTGCAATTTATAAATTTATTTTTGGTAAAAAAAGAAAATCCAAAACTAAAAAATAAAATTATTATTAATTAATTTATCCTCCGTCGCATAAAGCTATGAAGGACAAGAATGTTATGAAAAAGAAAACAAATAAAACAGGCAGTTCAATTAAAAAAGGAGTAGCGTTAGGAGTAGTTGGAGCTTTAGCTTATGAATTCTTGGGTCCAGACGGTAAAAAGAATCAAAAGAAAGTTATGAAGCTTGGTAAAGAATTAAAGAAAGATGCTCTGGACGTATTCGAAGAAGTGAAGGAAACTTTAGAGCCTACTTATAAAAAAGTAATGAAAGAAGTTAAAAAGATAGATAAAAAAGATGTAAAGAAAAAAGTTAATGAAGTTAAGAAAGATATCAAAAAGGTTGCTAAGAAAGTAGAGACTAAGGTAAAGAAGATTATTAAAGATAAGAAGACTACTAAAAAGAAATAATGCCTAAGAACTTCTTTTTGATAAATAAAAAGGAAGGCGAAACCCCTCTAGAAGCTCTAGAGGTTTTTCGTAATAAAAATAAAATATCTAAAAATATACCTATGACTTATGCGGGGCGTTTAGATCCGATGGCTTCTGGAGTACTTATACTTTTGGTTGGGGAAGAATGCAAGAATAAAGATAAATATTTAAATCTAGATAAAGAATATGAATTTCAAGTTCTTTTCGGTTTTGCTACGGACACTTATGATATTTTAGGTAAAGTTATCTCTACGAAGGGTAACCCTTCGGAAATTAATGATTTGGATAAATTAATTAAAAAGAATATTAAAAACTTTAAAGGTAAAAGAATTCAAAAGTATCCGATATATTCTTCGAAGACAGTAGAAGGTAAACCTCTCTTTTCTTATGCGAGAGAGGGTAAAGAAATAGAAATTCCAGAACGCGAAGTATATATTAAATCTTTAAATTATTTAGGTTTAAAGAAAATTTCTGCTAAAAGTCTTTTGAATAAAATAAATACAAGAGTAGGTAAGGTGAAAGGTGATTTTCGTCAAAAAGAAATACTTAAGCTTTGGGATAAAAATTTAAATTTAAATAATAGTTTCTATATTGCGGATTTTAAGGTGAAATGTACCTCGGGAACCTACGTACGTACGATTGCTAATGATTTAGGTGAGAATATAGGCATACCAGCTTTAGCTTATAGTATCAATAGGATAAAGGTTGGAAGATATGCTAAAATATAGATTATGGAAATGCAAACGATATTGGGTATTGTATTCGGGGTTCTAGTTTTAGGCTTTTTGATAGCTGATTTAGGATTTTTTAATAAAAAGAGTCATAAAATTGGATTTAAACCAGCCTTATACCAATCAATCTTTTGGATTTTAGTATCTTTGATATTCGGAGGATTGATTTTCTTTTTTATAGATAAGAATACCGCAATCGAATATTTTAGTGCTTATGTCACCGAAAAGATGCTCTCAGTAGATAATCTTTTCGTGATAATGCTTATCTTTAATTATTTTAAATTAGAGGAGAAATATCATCATCGAGTTTTATTTTGGGGAATTTTAGGGGCGATTATTTTTCGAGCTTTATTTATTTTAACCGGATCTTATATTATAAATCAATTCCACTTTGTCCTTTATATTTTTGGAGCGATTTTATTATATACCGGTATAAAGTTATTGTGGGTTAAGAAAGAAGAGCATATTGATTTTAAGCATAGCGGAGTTATTAAATTCTTGCATAAAATTTTTCCTTTCACAGATAGTCATCATGGAGGTAAATTCTTTTTAAGGCAAAATGGAAAGTTTTTCTTTACCTCTTTGTTTATGATAGTTGCCCTAGTTGAGATAACTGATATTATTTTTGCGGTTGATTCTATTCCCGCAGTATTCTCTATCTCTCAAAATCTTTTCGTAGTTTTTACTTCAAATATTTTTGCTATCCTCGGACTTCGAGCTTTATTCTTTCTACTCGAGCACGTACTGCATCGTTTTCATCATTTGCAAAAAGGCTTAGCGGTGATATTGATTTTTATTGGAATTAAGATGCTCATAGGTATTTTAGGTTTACATATTTCTTCTCTTATTTCTTTCGGAGTTATTATGTTTGCTTTATTATTTTCAATAATGTTATCTTTTATTTTTCCTAAGAAAATTTAAATATGTCTTTATTTGATGAACAATATAAAAATTTAAATAAACTTCAAAAAGAAGCCGTCGATACTATAGAAGGTCCGGTAATGGTAGTTGCGGGGCCGGGAACTGGGAAAACTCAAATCCTCGCTTTACGTATTGGGAATATTTTAAAGAATACCGATACGAATGCAGATTCTATACTTTGTCTAACTTTCACTCGTTCAGGAGTGCAAGCGATGAAAAACCGTCTTTTGCAATATATCGGAAATGAAGCAAATAAAGTAAAGGTTTCTACTTTTCACTCTTTTGCTATAGAAATAATCGAGAAATATTATACCTTTTTAGATTTTCCTCAAATGCCTAAGCTTATCGAAGAAGACGAAGCAGTATTTTTAGTTGATGATATTTTAGAAAATTATTCTTGGGAATATTTGCGACCCCGTACTAATCCGCAAATGTATTTCAATGATCTTAAAAGTTTAATCTCTATTTTGAAAAGGGAACGTATCACCGTAGAAGAATTCGAGAATCAGATTCGGAAAGATATAGAATTTTTAGAAAATGATCCTGAATCTATCTCTACGAGAGGAGAGAGTAAAGGTAAGATTAAAAAAGAAATTGAGAAAAAAATAGAAAGCCTTTCTCGTACTTTAGAAGTTGTAGAATTTTATCGTGTTTATGAAGAGCGGAAAAGAGAATTATTCCTTATAGATTATGATGACGTTTTAGAGTTTGCCCTATCTATAGTTTCAAATTCTGAAGATGCTAGAGCTACAATTTATGAAAATTATCAATACATATTAGTCGATGAGCATCAAGATTCAAGCGGAGTGCAAAATAGTTTTTTGAAAGCTGTTTGGGGAGAAGTCGAGAATCCTAATATTTTTGTAGTGGGAGATGATAGGCAACTTATCTATGCTTTTTCTGGTGCAAATCTTTCTTATTTTGAAGAATTTGCAAATTATTTCGGTCGTGCGAAACTTATCACTCTCGTTGAGAATTATCGTTCGACTTCTAAAATCCTTGACTTAGCTCATTCTCTATTAGAGAGTTCTATCTCAAAAGAAAAACTAAGGAGCAATAAAGAAATCGGTGACGACGTTACTTTGCGAGCTTATGAATATCCTAGAGATGAAATACTCGGAGCCGGGCTTTATTTCAAAAGCCTAATCGAGCAAGGCGAGAGTTTAAACGAGATGGCGATTTTAGTACCGAAGAATTATCAAGTTAGGATGGCGAATTCGATATTAAGGAATTTAAATTTACCAGTTTTAGATCAAAGTAATCTTTCACTTTTTTCACTAAATAAAACTGATTCTTTCCTTAGAATTTTAAAAATTATCGATAATCCTTTTGACTCTGTATCTATCTCTTATTCACTTTTAGATAAATATTCCGGTATAGATAAACTCGAAGCTCACCGTTATTTAGAAGAGAAGAAAAGAGAGGATTTGAGTTTGGATAATTTACTTGAAAATCAAGGCACCGGTTTATTTGTAAACGAAAACAATATTTTTAAATGGGGTAAATTATTGAAATCGCTTTTAGATAAAAAAGACGAAAAGCTTTCTTTCTTGGTTAGTGAAATTGGAAATATTATATATATTAATAATTCGGAAGATAATTCGGATTTATTAGAAAACGTAGAATTTGTTAGAACTTTTATTCATCTAGCTATGATGTTCGAAACTAAAAATCTAAATCCAACTATTGGTGAATTTTTGAATTATATAGAAAGACTTAAAATTTATGGTAATCATATCGACGTAGCAACTTTAGGTAAAAATAAAGGTATCGAAGTTATGACCTTGCATAAATCTAAAGGTTTAGAATATAAATACGTTTGGATCGCGCATATGAATGAAGAAACCCTGATGTCCGAGAAGAGGAGCGCTTTTACTCTACCCGAGTACGTCAAAGATCGTTTAGCAAAACGTAGCCAAGAAGACGCGAAGAGAGAGTTGTACGTAGCGATTACTCGAGCTCGAGAATATTGTACTTTATCTTACGCTAATCTTAATTATACAGGTAGTGAATTAAGTCTCGCTTCGATTATAGAAGAATTACCAGATATGCATTTTATTAAAAAATCTCAAGAAGAAAATGAGCGTGAATTATTAGAAAATTCTATCAACGGTCCTAAAATATTTACTGGAAGCTTTATAGAGGAAGCAAAAGAGAAAGGTGAATCCGAGATTTTAAATGAGATTAATAATTTTGTGAAAGAAAATTATAAAGACACTAAGGTTTCAGTCTCTTTACTAAATAATTTCTTCGAATGTCCTTTCAAATGGTATTTTAGAAATTTCTTGAAATTGCCTGAAGTTAAAAGCGTATCTCTCGCTCTAGGTAGTACCGTTCATAATACTATTGAATTTATTTTGAAGAATAAAAATAATTTCGACGCTGAAAGTCTAAAAGTTTTTATAGATAAATCTCTACGAAAAGAGGGAGTGAGTGATACTCGAGAACTCGCACGTTTGAGTAAAGATGCAAATTCTATAATAGAAGATTTCTTGAAAGATTTTTATAAAACTATATCTGTCGATTTTTCTTCTGAGCGATCTGTATCTTTATCTGATAAAGAACTCGGTATTAATATTTATGGTAAACTTGATCTTACTGAAAATACCGAAGACGGAAGGATAATAATTACGGATTTTAAAACAGGTAAACCGAAAACTAAAACTGAAATCGAGAAGATAGATGAAGAAGGACGCATGTCTCCTTATATGCGTCAACTCGCTATGTATTCTTATTTAGTTTCCGAATCTCAAAAAGGAGGAGTAGATATTTCGAGATTGCTTTTCCTTGAAGCTGAGATTAATGATAAAAATAAAATTTATCAAAGTCATATCGATAATGAAAAGATAGATTTATTGCGTAGAGATATCAAGGATTACGTAGAAGCTTTAGAGGGTGGAGATTGGATGGAAAGGGAATGCAAATTCAAATCTTTCGGAGGCAAAAACGAACCTTGCCCTCACTGCACTTTAGCTAAAAATATATTTTTGAAATAATTTGCAAATCACTTATTTTGTAGTATATTTTATATATTAATATGCATAAGAAAGTAAATACAAAATCTAAAGAAGAACTTATAAAAGATATAGAAAATGAGAATTTTCGACGTAAAACTATATCTTTTTATAAATACGTGAAAATCGAGAATCCGAAAGAGATGCGGGATTTTTTATTTGATAAATTTGAAAGTTTAAATTGTCTCGGGAGAATTTATATTGCGAGTGAAGGTATAAATGCTCAGATGAACGTTCCGGAGCATAATTGGGAAGCATTTGATAACTTTATTCAAAATACTAAAGAATTTGCCGGTGTGCCTTATAAGGTAGCGGTAGAAGAAAAAGGTAAATCTAGTTTCTTGAAATTGATAGTGAAAGTTCGCCCTAAGATTGTTGCCGACGGACTTGATGACTCTACTTTTGATCCTTCCAATACCGGAGCATACGCTACTGCGGAAGAGGTAAATAATATGATAGATAGAGGAGTGACAGTTATCGATATGCGTAATATTTACGAAGCTGCTATCGGGCATTTTGAAAATGCCAAACTTATGAACGTAGATACTTTTCGTGAGCAATTAAAAAAGGTTACCGATATGTTCAAAGATAAAAAAGATGAAGAAGTTTTACTTTATTGTACTGGGGGAATTCGTTGTGAGAAAGCTTCAGCTTGGATGAAGCATAACGGTTTTCAAAACGTAAAGCATATCAAAGGAGGAATTATAGATTACGCTCATCAAGTCAAAGAGAAAGGTTTACAAAATAAATTTAAAGGTAAGAATTTCGTTTTCGATGAACGTATGGGAGAGAAGATAGGGGACGAGATTATCTCAGATTGCCAGGTTTGCGAGAAAGTAAAATGCGACGATTATATGCATTGCAAGAATACTTCTTGTCACGTTTTGTTTATTTGTTGTGAGAATTGTAAAACTAAATTAGCTGGATATTGTAGCAAGATTTGTCATATTTGCGATAAATTCCCTAAAAAAGTAAATCAGTTCATAGTAGGTAAAAATAGACAAAGTCACAAAAATCAATTCAAAAAGAATTACAAAAGAATTAAAACCCTAAACTAAAAAATCTCTTTAATAAGAGATTTTTTAGTTTGTATTATCTGATTACTGCATTAAATTTTGAGACAGTTTCTTCTTCTACTTTTTTGTGAAGTATTTCTATTTCTTCACTAGTTAGCGTTCTTTCGATTGAACGATATACTATATGGAAAGCATAACTCATTTTATCATTTCCAAATTTTGCGTCGTTTTCATATTTATCCATCAACGAAATTTCTTCTATCAAATCTCCCGCAAGTTCGCGAACTAAATCAAAGTAATCATTTGGCACAAAAGTTTTCGGAACAATAAATGAAATATCTCGAGTGATAGGAGGGAATTTAGATACTTCAATAAATTTTTGACCTAAATGAAGTTGCTTTTTAACTCTTTCGTCGTCAGACCAAAGTAGGCGAATATCTGGTAAATCCATACTGATTATCGCGAGTCTTTCGAGTCCGAATCCGAAAGCCCAATTGCTCCATTCGTTAGGATCAAGCCCAAGATTTTTAATGATTGTGTCAGTCATAATTCCGCAACCGAGTACTTCGATCCATCTACCTCCTATCTCGACTTCCATCTCGAGTGAAGGATCAGTATAAGGGAAAGTATCTTTATTGAAACGATATTTGATATCAGGTCCGAATACAGCCTTCGCGATTCCAGAAAGTACGTTTTGCAAATCCTCGATAGTTACTTCTTTTTTACTTTTTGGTATTAGGAATCCTCCGTCCATTTGATGAAAGACGTTCATATGATTTCTATCGATTTCGTCTTTACGATAAACTTTACCAAAAGAGAAGAAACCTAAAGTTTCTTTGTTCTCGATTTTCTTCTTGATCTCATCTTGAGTTAAATAGTAATACCACATCACAGTAGTATGAGGGCGAAGTATATATTTATCGTCAAAGAAATAAGTGTCAGAACGAGAGCGAGCAGGGTGATCAGGTGCAAAGTTATATAAATCAAAAGTTACGTCTGTAGGTACTACTTCAGGAGCTTTGATAATATCGAAATCTTTAAAGTCCTCGATATTTAAAATACGATTTACGATTTCTCGTATAGGGGAGCCTTCGGTTCTAGATAAATCCGGCATAGATAAATACCTTTTCATTCTTAATGATTCGGTATCATTTTTATTTTCTAAACTTGCTAAAAGTTCACTTTCTTTATCTAATTTTATTTCATAATTCATATATAAAATATAATGAAAAATAAGGTAAAAGTAAAGAGATTTGGCTTTGCTCGTGCTATAGATTTTTGCTATAATATACCAATATGGCAAAAGAAAAAGAAACTAAAAAGGGAGGTTATGGCGCAGAGCAGATCTCTGTTCTTGAAGGATTAGAACCGGTTCGTAAGCGCCCGGGTATGTATATCGGTACGACTGGTCCAGATGGTATGCATCACTTGGTTTGGGAAATATTTGATAACTCTCGTGACGAAGCTATGGGAGGGTATTGTAACGATATTGAGATTACTGTTTTGCCTGGTAATACTATTCGCGTAGTTGATAATGGTCGTGGAATTCCGACTGATGTTCACCCTAAAACTAAAGTTTCTGCTCTTGAAACTGTTATGACTACTTTGCACGCTGGAGGTAAATTCGGAGGTGAGGGTTCGGGGTATAAAGTTTCTGGAGGTTTGCACGGAGTAGGTGCTTCTGTTGTGAACGCACTTTCTATTTATTGTAAAGCCGAAGTTCATCGTGACGGAGGTAAATTTATACAAGAGTATTCTCAAGGTAAGAAAAAGGGTGCTGTGAAAAAAGTAGGAAATTCTAAAGCTCACGGTACTATTATCACTTTTACTCCTGATGAAGAAATTTTCGGAAAAATAGTTTTTGATTGGAGTACGATTATAAATCATCTTCGTCAGCAAGCGTACCTTGTACGAGGACTTAGAATTTCTGTGATCGATGCTCGAGAAATGGATGCGGAAGATATATTTAATAAAAAGGGTAGTTCAATGGATTTAGAGGACGTATTTTATTTCCGCGAACTTGGGCTCGAAGTTCCTTCTATTACTTACTATTTCGAAGGAGGTTTAGTTTCTCTTGTAAAATATTACAACAAGTTTCAAAAAGCAGTTCAAAATAATATTTTCTATATTGAAAAAGAAGTTGATGGCGTGATGGTAGAGATAGCTTTGCAATACGTAGATGATATCGTAGATCGTATCTTAGCTTTTGCTAACAACATTTATACTCCTCAAGGCGGTACTCATGTTACAGGTTTTAAGACTGCACTCACTCGTACACTCAATACTTATTGCAAGAAAAACGAAATGCTTAAAGAATCCGAAGGTGGATTTACAGGTGAAGACGTACTCGAAGGCTTAACTGCGGTTATCTCAGTTAAACTACCTGAAATTCAATTCGAAGGTCAAACTAAAGCTAAGCTCGGTAGTATGGAAGCTCAAGGTGCGACTGCAACCGTATTCGGAGAAGCTTTCGCTGCTTTTCTCGAAGAGAATCCTGATGAAGCTAAAATCATAATCAACAAATCAATCCTTGCTCTGAAGGCTCGTAAAGCTGCTAAAGCTGCGAAAGATTCAGTTTTGCGTAAAGGAGCGCTCGAAGGTATGACGCTACCTGGAAAGCTTGCTGATTGTCAAAGTAAAAGCGCAGAAGAGTCCGAGATATTCATCGTAGAGGGAGACTCTGCGGGAGGTTCCGGTAAACAAGGTCGCGATCGTCGTACTCAAGCTATACTACCTCTTCGTGGTAAAATCCTAAACGTAGAACGTGCTCGTATTGATAAAATGCTAGCCTCAAAAGAAGTTCGTGCCCTAGTCGTTGCTATGGGAACTTCTATTGGAGATACTTTTGATATTGAGAAAATCCGTTATCACAAAATAATTATCGCAACTGATGCCGACGTTGACGGAAGTCATATTCGTACTTTATTACTTACTTTATTTTACCGTTATTTCCGTCCGGTTTTAGAAGCAGGATACGTATATATTGCTCAACCTCCACTTTATAAAATTAAAAAAGGTAAAGAAACTCATTATGCTTATTCAGATGAAGAGAGAAATAAAATCATCGGTAAAGAAGTAGATATTACAGAAATCCAAGATGAACCAGATGGAGAAGAAAAAGAAGGCGAAGAAGAGAATGAAGAGGAAACAAAGAAGAAATCAACTAAATTCCACATCCAAAGATATAAAGGTCTCGGAGAGATGAACCCTGAAGAATTATGGGAAACCACTATGGATCCTAAACGTCGTGTATTAAAGAGAGTAGATATTACCGACGCCGAAGAAGCAAATAAAGTTTTCGATATCCTTATGGGTAGCGAAGTCCCACCTCGTAAATCCTTCATACAATCAAATGCAAAATTAGCTGAGATTGATATCTAGATAAATTAAAAAAGAGAGCAATTAGCTCTCTTTTTTAATTCTTGCTATTTTTTAGAAAAATGTTATTGTTTTAGGGAATATTTGTTAACCTAAAAATTCAGATTATGGATAATAGTATTGAGAATCAGCTCTTTTTAGAAAATTTGTTTCTTGAAGCATATAATAAAGGATTAAATAATATTTCAGATTTTGAAGCAGAAATTGATAAGATTTCTGATAATATCGTAAGAACTGTTTGCAAAGAAGTTTATCTTTGTGGTAAATATAATTGTAAACATTCTAAGGTTTCAGAGGAAGAAAAAAAGAGGATTCACTGGGTCCTGGTTAGTCCTGAAGATGCCGTAAAGTTCGGTATTGAAGAAATAAAAAGACTTCAAAGAAAAAAAGAAAAAGAAAAAAACTCACGCATTGTGCAAAGTTTTTTTTGGTAAAAAATAAAAGAAAAAAGATTTGATTGAAAAAATGTGAATGTTGAGGGTGGAATTTATTTCCACCCTTTTTTAATTCAAAATCTTTTCTTTTATTTCTGTTTCGAGTTTTAGGGTAAAGTCAGTTTTACTTATAACTTCTTTTGAGTTGTCACGTTTTTCGATAGTTAAGTTTCCAGTTTCGATTTCCTTATCACCGAGAACTATTGTATAAGGTATTAATTCTTTTTTAGCTTCATGAATTCTTTTACCTAGAGAATTCGAATCCGCTCTAAGGACTTTAACTCTTATGCCTAGAGTTTTTAATTCTTCCTTAAATTTATTTGCTTCTTCTTCGTGATTCTCTCTCACTGGTACGAGTGCGATTTGAATAGGGGAAAGCCAAAGCGGAAAAGCTCCTGCAAGGTGTTCTATTAAAGTAGCGCTAAAACGTTCAATGGAACCCATTATTGCTGCGTGAATCATAACTACTTGTTCTTTTTCTCCACGTTCATTAGTACAAACTAACCCGAAGTTTTTAGGTTGATTAAAATCAAGTTGGATAGTTGCGACTTGTAATACTCTACCGATAGAATCGTGAGATATGAAGTCTATCTTTGGTCCATAGAAAGCTGCTTCACCTGTACCGTCGAGCCAAGTTATACCTTTTTGCTTCATTAGATTCTCTAGTGCGCCTTCAGCTTTACTCCACATTTCGTCAGTACCTAAATACTTTTCTCTTTGTTTAGGGTCGTGAGTAGAGAAACGAACTTCTAGTTTGAATCCAAAAGTAGAATAGAATTTTTCAATAATATCCCAAATAGCGAGTGCTTCAGTTTCGATTTGATTCTCGCGACAAAATACGTGAGCGTCATCTTGAGTTATTGATAAAACTCTAGAAAGTCCTGAAAGTTCTCCGGATTGCTCGTCTCTATATACAGTAGTAGTCTCAGCGTAACGTTGAGGCATATCACGATAACTACGAGGCTCCGAGTCAAAGATTTGAGTATGATGAGGGCAATTCATAGGCTTCATAGCATAAAGGTGCTTTTCACGAGTTTCAATTTTAAAAAGATCTTCGGCGTATTTTGCCCAGTGTCCAGAAGTTTCGTATAGTTCCTTTTTAGTAATATGAGGAATAAAAACTTTTTCATATCCGCGAGCCTTACGTAGTTCCCAAACGTAATCATTTAAAAGCTCGCGCAAAATAGTACCCTTTGGAGTCCAGAGGGGAAGTCCTGGTCCAACTAATTCTGAAAAAGTAAAAAGCCCTAATTCTTTACCGATTTTTTTATGATCTCTTTTTCGTGCTTCTTCTCTCATATTTGTATAACTTTCTAATTCTTCGCTAGTTTCGAATGCGAGTCCGTATATACGAGTAAGCATTTTGTTTTTTTCATCTCCTCTCCAGTATGCTCCCGCAACTCTATCTAGTTTAAATGAATCGATATTGATTTCTTTGTTTGGGTTTTCTAAATGACCTCCGCGACAAAGATCAGTAAAATTTCCGCAAGTATAAAAAGTAATTTTCTCACCTTTCTCAACTATTTCATCTATAAGTTCTAATTTATAAGGATTATCTTTAAAATACTCTTTTGCTTCTTCTTTAGTGACTTCTCTATGAGTAAATTCATTCCAGGATTTTAAATTCTCATGCATTTTTTTCTCAATTTTTGAAAGCTCGTTTTCGGAAAGAGGGGAGGTAAATTCAAAATCATAATAAAACCCGTTTTCTATCGCTGGACCTATTGTGTTCTTAGTATTTGGATAAAGTTCTAATACTGCACTTGCGAGCAAGTGAGCTAAAGTGTGCCTTTTGTGTTCTAAATTGATTTTGTTTTCCATACTTTAAATATTAGCACATTTTTGCTTTATGACTAGTATATTTTTGCAATTTTTAGCTAATTATGATAGTATTAATCATTATGGTTATAAGAATGAGACACACAAAAGGGCATACAGGTAACCGCCGAAGTCACCATGCTCTAAAAGGTACTAAATTTACAAAATGCAGTAATTGTAATTCTGCGAAGCTTCCTCATACAGTTTGTAAAAACTGCGGAATGTATCGTGGTAAAAAAGTAGTAAGTAAAGTATCAAAAATAGAAAAGAAACAAAAGAAAGCTAAGAATTAATTTTAATATTATTTTTAGAGTAATTTTTTTGCTAATTTTCTGAATTTAGCTTAATTTTAAATATTATGGCAAACAGGCACCTTTCAAGATCAATAGTTCTTCAAACTCTCTTTGAGTGGGATTTTAATCTGACCAAAGAAGGTAAGGAATTTTCTCGAGAAGAAGTTGATGCTATTTTGAAAAGAAACCTAAATGAATTTGCTCCTGGGCTCGAAGATGATATTTTCGTGGCCTCTTTACTTGATTCTATTTTTAAGAAAAAAGTTGTTTTAGATGAAATTATTACTAAAGCTGCCCCTGAATGGCCGGTTGAGAAAATATCATTAGTAGATCGTAATATTTTACGTATCGGTCTTTCTGAACTTTTGTTTGGAGATAGACGCGACGTACCTCCCAAGGTTGCGATAAATGAATCTATAGAACTCGCAAAGACTTTTGGTGGAGAGAATTCTTCTAAATTTGTGAACGGAGTATTAGGTGCAGTTTATAAAGAAATAGGCGAGCCTGGAAAAGAAGAAGTCAGTAAAAAGAAAAAGGTTGAAGAACCAATAGACCCAAGTACTTTACCTAAAGAAAAATTAGGTGGAGCTTTAGTTTATTCTATCAAAGATGGTCAAATTTATTTTGGTTTAGTTCATGACGTTTTTGGATATTGGACGCTATCTAAAGGCAAGATCGAGGCAGAAGAAAACGTAGAAGAAGGCACTAAAAGAGAAATAAAAGAAGAAATAGGGCTTGATATAGATATTATTACCAAGTTGGGTGAGAATGAATATATTGCTACTCATCCAGAACGAGGGAAAACCGTTAAAAATGTTTCTTATTTTTTAGCTAAATCAGAATACAAAGAATTGGTTTTAGAAAAATCAGGTGGTTTGGACGGTGCGAAATGGTTTCGTTTAACTGAAATTCCTGAACTTAGAATTTACAATGATATTGTGCCTTTACTTGCAAAAGCTGTAGAAATTATAAATAAAGATATGAAATAATGATTGATTTTAATTTATTTGAAGAAAAAACAAAAATAAATTTTTTGAATAAAGATTTGCTTATGCAGGCTTTTATTCATCGCTCTTATATTAATGAAAATCCTAAAATCGGACTTTCTCACAATGAAAGACTAGAATTTTTAGGAGATGCTGTGCTCGAATTAGTAGTTACAGATTTTTTGTATAAAAAATATATTAATCACAATGAAGGTGAACTTACTGCAATCCGTAGTGCTTTAGTGAATGCTGTTATTATTGCTGACGTTGCGAGCCGTATTGGTATGAATGATTTCCTTCTTTTATCTAAAGGTGAAATGAAAGATACTGGTAAAGCTCGTCAATATATATTAGCGAATACTTACGAAGCTTATCTTGGAGCATTATACTTAGATCAAGGTTATGATAAAACTAAAACTTTTATCGAAGATACTTTGCTTATCCATACTGATGAAATCGTAAACAAAAAGCTTTGGCGTGATGCGAAAAGTTTAGTTCAAGAAAAAGCTCAAGAATTTTTAGCAGTTACGCCTTCTTATAAGGTTATCAGTGAATCAGGTCCTGATCATGATAAATATTTTACTATAGGAATTTATTTCGGTGGAGAATTGGCTGGGCAAGGTAAAGGTGGATCTAAACAAGAAGCCGAGCAAGCTGCTGCATTGTCTGCTTTAAAAAATAATCGTTGGATAGATTAATATGCGACTACTTAATTTAGAAATTAATGGTTTCAAATCTTTCGCCAAAAAAACAAATTTAGAATTTCATCATAGAATCGTTTCTATTGTTGGACCTAATGGCTCAGGTAAAAGTAACGTAGTAGAAGCTTTTCGTTTTGTACTTGGTGAGCAAAGTATGAAATCTATGCGTGGTAAAGGAGGTTCGGATTTGATTTTTAAAGGTTCTAAAAATTTACCAAAAGGTAGTATCGCAAGCGTAACTATTTATTTTGATAATAAAGATAGAGTTTTTAAATTAAGTAATGATAATGGTGAAGATATTAATCTAAACTTCGATACTATTTCTATAACCCGTAGTGTTTATTCTGACGGTCTTAATAAATATTTATTAAATAATTCTGAAGTACGGTTAAAAGATATAAATAATCTTTTGTCTTCTCTTAATATTGGTTCTTCGGGACATCATATAATTTCTCAAGGTGAAGCAGATAGAATTTTGAATGCAAATCTTAGAGAAAAAAGAGAAATGATAGAAGACGCTCTAGGGCTTAAAGTTTTTCAATATAAGATTCGTGAAGCAGAGCGTAAAATGCTTCGTGCTAACGAGAACCTAAAAGAAGTTATAATGCTTAAACGTGAGAATTTACCTCACTTAAGCTTCTTGAAACGTCAGATAGAAAAATTTGAAAAAATGAAAGAGCTTAAAATTGAGCTTACTAATTTATATAATCAATATTTAAAAAATCAAAGTATTTATCTAGAAGAGGAGAAAAATGCTCTTTTGCCCGAACGTGAAAATTTGAAAAGAGAATTAGAAAGATTAGATATATTAATTCGCGAAAATACTGTAGAAGATAATAATGAAAATAATCCGAAACTTATAGAATTAAATAAATATGAAAATGATATTTCTAATTTACGTCGGCTTAAAGGAGAAATCGATAGAAAATTAGGTAGAATTGAAGGTATCATTGAAGCTCGCAAATGGAAAGTTGATAAAAGAGAAGAAGTTAGAATTTTTGATGAAAAAGAACTAACTGTTCTTGTAAATCAAGTTGATAATTCTATTGATGAAATTCTTAAATTAGATGATTTAAGTAGAATTAAAAATAATTTAATAAATATTAAAGATATTTTACATAAGTTTTTAAACAGTGATGAAAATCCTAAAGTAGATATTAATTTTGAGAATGAAACCGAAGCATTAGAAAAGAGCAAAGAAGAAATAAGCTTACAAATGACTTCTGTTTTAGAAGAAGAAGAAAGACTTTTAGCTCAAATTCAAATATTGAAAAAAGAGTTAGCCCTCGAAGTAGAACAAAGTCGCGACAAAGAACGAGAAAGATTTTCTCTACGAGTATCTCACCAAGAAGTGAATTCTAAATTATCTTTGATTAATGTAAAACTCGAAAACTTAAGTCGAGAGATAGATATTTTTAATGAAGAAATAAGAGAAGGTGAAGCTCTAATAGGGGAAATTATTCATGAGTATAAAAATATTGAAGCCTCTTTACCTGTTAATAAAGAGCATCAAGAAGAATTAAAACGAAGTATTGAGAGAATCAAAATCAAGCTTGAGGATAGCGGGCTTTCTAATATGGCTGATATTGAAAAAGAATATGAAGAAGTTAATAATCGCGATTTATTCTTGGCTCGTGAAATTGAAGATATTTCTACTAGTATTACTTCACTTGAGCAATTGATTTTAGATTTGAAAAATAAAATTGATATTGAATTTAAATCCGGAGTTTCAAAAATTAATGAAAAGTTTAATGAGTTTTTCGCTATTATGTTCGGCGGAGGTTATGCAAAACTAGCTATCACTGAAGAAGTAAAAAAGAAAAAGATTAAAGACGATGAAGAAGGATTAGAAAATACAGAAGAAGAGGAGGAAATCGAAGAGGGTATTGATATAGACGTATCTTTGCCTCATAAAAAAGTTAAAGAACTTCATTCTCTTTCAGGAGGAGAAAGGTCTTTGACTTCTATCGCACTGCTTTTCGCTATGTCTTCCGTGAATCCGCCTCCTTTTTTAATCCTTGATGAGACCGACGCTGCGCTCGACGAAGCGAATTCCCGCCGTTATGGAGATATGCTAGAACGCTTAGGAGAGAAATCTCAACTTATAGTAGTTACTCATAATCGTGAGACTATGTCTCGCGCAGGTATACTTTATGGAGTAACCGTAGGGGGAGATGGAGCATCAAAACTCCTATCTATTAAATTCGAAGAAGCGCAAGCTATTGCAAAATAAATTTTAAAGTTGTATTCTAATTTTAGATGACAATTTTGTCCTTTAACTTTTAAATAATTTACTCATGTGTAGCTTATGTGAAGAAACAGAATACCAAAATTCAAGTTGTGGTGTAGGCGTTAATACTTACACTAATTTTGTTGGAGAAGGAAATAAGGATAAATCTTCCCTTCTTGAAATATTAGACAAAGAACATCAATCATATCTTGAATATCTTGAACTAGTTGCTAGTCTTTCGCGTAAAAAGAGTGTAAATAATTTTGCGCTAAATGAAAAAGACTTACATAGTGCTCTCGCCCTAGAGCAAGATAATTTATTTGGTGGAATTTTAACTCAACTTAAAATGCAAGAAAGAAAGGCAAGAGAAGAAGAAAATAATAAAAATATTCGAGAAATTAATGCAGGAGCCCTTAAGTAATTAAGGGCTTTTTTATTATCTTTTTATTTTACTAAAATCTATTTTTTCTTCTTTACCTTTTGTGATTTTATCAGGTTGGAATACGCTATTTAACTTTACCGTATCTTTAGAAATAGTTAGATTACCGTCTCTCCAAATTTTCATTTGCAGTAGCATTCCTTCCATAGTATTTTTACTAAATTTTTGATCAAATATAAAGTTTCCGAGTGAATAAGCAATAAATCCGTTTTTATAAATTTCAGTATTTTGAACTACGTGAGGATGATGCCCGATAACTATTTTCGCTCCGTTATCGATAGCGAGATGAGCGAGAGTTTGTTGCCTTTTATTATTAGTAGTTTTATATTCGTCTCCGAAATGAAAAGATACTATTAGGTAATCTACTTCTTTAGACGCATTATTAATTATTTCTTTAATACGAGGATTATTTGCGAGCAAAATACCTCTTTTGTCTAAAGTCGGTTTTAAGTTTTGAGGCCCAACGTCCGAAAATCCTAAGAATCCGATTTTCATGTCGTATTGCTCGATGATTGTTGGTTTTTCAATTTCATTACTATATCCGCCTCCAGTATAAAGGATTTCATTTTCAGTAAGTCTGTCCAAGGTATCCGAGAAGGCGAGAGGGCCCCAATCTCCCGCATGATTATTCGCAACTGATAAAATATTAAATCCTGCTCCTTTAAGAGCCGGAATTGCGTTTGGATCCATACGGAAAGAATATAGATTTCGTAAATCTTTACCTTGATCAGAAGCTGGACCCTCGAGATTTGCAAAGACAATATCGGATTTCTCTAAGATATCCATTTTGTCAAAAAGTTTAGAATAATCTCCTGAGAAATTTTTATTTACTGAACTTCGAACTCCGCGATCAAGCATAATATCTCCTAAGAACGACAAGCTTACGTAATCTGGATCTTTAATACTTGGAATATTTAACTTTTCTTTTATCCAATCAGAGTAGGCTGTTGCTCCTCCTCCATAATATACGTTTTTGTCTAAATATTTTAAAATAGTATTTATATCTCGAGCTCTGTCTTTGGATTGGAGTAAAACTATCCCGATAGGTCTTTTGATATCTTTACCTAAAGGTAATTCGAATACTGAAACTACAGTTTGCTTTGCTGGATTTGTAAAGCCACTTTTACCTCCTACGTAATTTGGATTTCTTAGAAACTGATTCGTACTGTACCAAGAATGCTTTTTAGTAGTATAGCTACGAGTTTTTGAAATATCTAAAAGATTTTTCTTATTTTTATAAATATAACCAGTAAGTTTAAATAAATCCAATACTGTCGATTGATTCTTGCTAGAGAGTCCACTCGGATCATCATAAAAAGTATTATCCATCTTTAAGATGGAAGCTTGTTGATTCATTTTCTTGAGAAAACTTTCTCGTTCGTAGTTTCTCGCTAATACTTCTGAAGCATCATTACTAGATTGCAAAAGTAGAGGATATAATAAATCTTTAACTTTGATTTGTTCTCCCTTGTAGAGTCCGCCGTTAGTTCCATAAGTTTTTAAAGCTTCAGTACTTACTTTGGCTGTGTCTTCTTTTTGAGAAATTTCGTCTGCCACCAGAGCTGTCATTAGTTTAGAAACTGAAGCGATAGGGTAAACTTTATCAGCGTTTTTAGAAAGTATTATTTCTCCAGTATGAAGATCTCCAACTACATAACTAAGTGAGGAAACCTTAAGATTTGAATCTTCAGTTTTATTAAAATAAAAATATTTTTGTTTTTCTTCTTTAACTATTTGATTATTTAAAATTGCGCTAGCTGTCAAGTTCTCTTCGAGAGGAACTATATTGTTTTCTAGTTTACGGTAGGGGAAGTCTGCTAAAAGAAAATTTACAAAAAATACACCAACTAAAATAGGGAATAGTGCAAATATAAAAGTTTTGATTTTTTTATTATTTCTCATTTATATTATTTTACTAAATCGTAATCGATAATTTTTCTTTCAAGATCTACTTTTTTAACTTTAATTTTTATTTTATCTCCGAATTTATATTTCTTGCCTTTTTTCTTACCTACGAGTTCCATTTTCTTTTCATCTAAGAAATAAAAATCATCATTAAGATCTCGCATTCTTATCATACCGTCAGTCTTAGTTTCTATTTCTTCTACATAAAGTCCCCATTCATTCATACCGCTTATAATACCTGTAAACACTTCACCAATACGTGAGGACATATATTCGATTTGTTTATATTTAATAGAAGAACGTTCAGCTTCAGAAGCCTTTTTCTCTTGATCACTCGCAACCATTGCAATATCTTTATATTCTTCTTTATTGAATTTATTTTTATCTTTTAGTAGATGATTTTGAAGTAAACGATGAACTATGATATCTGGATATCGACGAATAGGTGAAGTGAAGTGAGTATAATATTTGAACGCAAGTCCGTAATGTCCTATATTTTTTGTAGAGTAAATTGCTTTTTGCATACTACGAACGATAGCGCGGTTAATAGTATCGCGTTCATCTTTATTTTTAATACTTTCTACTATACGATTTATCTCGTAATAGGGAATAATTCCGTCTTTCATTTTGACGTTATATTTAAGACTTTTTAGGAATAAGAAAAGATCATAACTTTTATCTGGGTCTGGTTTGTCGTGAATACGATAGATAAAAATATCTTTCATATTTTTATCTTTAGAAACTCTCTCGGCTACCTTACGATTTGCGAGTAGCATAAATTCTTCTATCATTTTATTGGCATCAGTCCGTTCCTTTTTGATAACTTTAATAGGTTTATTATTTTCATCTAAGATAAATTTTACTTCTTCTTGATCGAGAGAAATCGCTCCGTCTTTAAAGCGAGCTTTAGTCAAGTTTTTTGCGATTTGATTTAAAATACTTAGTTCTTTGTGTAAATACGATTTGTCGTCCAAGATATTTTGATAAGCTTCTTCGTAAGTAAATCTTTTATCAGAATGAATTACAGTTTTTCCGTACCATTCTTTTAAAACTTCACCATTTTTATTTAATTCAAAAACCGCACTCATAGTTAAGCGATCTTGGTTCGGTACTAGAGAGCATAAATCATTTGATAAAACTTCTGGTAGCATAGGTATAGTTCTATCTACTAGATAAATCGAAGTTGCTCTTTCTTTAGCTTCACTATCTATGTGACTTTGCGGTAGTACATAATGACTAACGTCAGCAATATGAATACCTATTTCGTATTTATCTTTGCTTAATTCACGAAAAGAAATCGCATCATCGAAATCTTTAGCATCATGAGGATCTATGGTAAAAGTTAAAACTTCTCTGAAATCTTTACGGTTTTGATAATCTTCTTTTTGTATACCGCGAGCTTTGATTTTATTTGCTTCATCGTGAGTTATCTCTTTAAGCTCCATATCAAACCCTCTTTCAAGTACGATAGAATGCATTTCGGCATTATGATCTCCTTTTTTACCGAGAACTTTTACTATTTCACCGATAGGACTTTTGAGAGGATCTTTGAAGCTAACGATTTTACCATAAACTTTATCTCCTTCGAGAGCTCCGTTTAGAGATTCTTGCGGGATTAAAATATCGGTATACATTTTAGTATCATCAGGATGCAAAAAGTATATCCCGTTTTCTTTTTCAATTACTCCCGAGAATCCAAGTTTATATCTACTGATAATTTCTTCAACTTTTCCTGTAAATTTATTATCTTTTTTATTTAAAATAATAACTCGAACTTTATCTTGGTTGAGTGCTGTATTTAGGTGCTTGTAGTCAATTTCAATTTCTTTTTTGTCATCGATTTTCAGGTAACCGATACCTTTAGGGGATACCGATATATTACCCACTATTTCTCTTTGAAAGTTTTTGAAAGAAAATTCCTTGTTTTGTTTAATTTTAGTTTTTTTATCCTTATATTCCTTTGTTTTTTTAGATTTCATTATTATAAATATAGCATAAAATAGGCAATTGAATGACTTGACTTTTTATATAAAGTATGATATACTATTAGTATGAAAATAAAAGGAGTTTTCTTAAATTTAATAGTTTTAGCCTTATTTTTATTGCCTTTTTCAAGTGCTTTCGCTTGTAATGGTTGTAATATTGTTTTGCCTGGAGGTGGTTATATTATCAACGGCTCTTATAAAGCAACTGCAAGCGGTTTAAATACAGCTGATTTTACAACCTTGGCTTCTTATCTAGAAAATGGAGGCTATTTTACTAATGCTCAATATAAAACTCTTGGTAATTACTTAACTCCAGCCGATTACAAAGAATTAGGTTCATATCTAACTCCTGCTAATTATGCGACTTTAGGTTCTTACTTAGAACCCGCAGACTATAAAGCTCTTGCTTCATATTTAGATAGCGCAGACTATAAAGTGCTTGGAAGTTATCTTACTCCTGCTGATTACAAAGAATTAGGTTCATATCTTACTCCAGCCGATTACAAAGTGATTGGTTCTTACTTAGAACCAGCAGACTATAAAGCTCTTGCTTCATATTTAGATGCAGGTGATTATCAAACTTTAGCATCATACTTAACTCCAGCAGATTACAAAGTTATTGGAAGTTACTTAACTCCAGCAGATTATCAAGTACTTGGAAGTTACCTTACTCCTGCTGACTATAAAGTTTTAGGATCCTATCTAGACGCAGGTGATTATCAAACTTTAGCATCATATTTAACTCCATCAGATTACAAAGTTATTGGAAGTTACTTAACTCCAGCCGATTACCAAATTCTTGGAAGCTATCTAACTCCGGCGGACTATCAAGTTATCGGTTCATACTTAACTCCAGCAGATTACCAAATTCTTGCTTCTTATCTGACTCAAGGCGACTATAAAGCCCTTGCTTCATATTTAGATAGTGCAGATTATAAAGTGCTCGGCGCATATCTAACTCCAGCCGATTATCAAATTCTTGGAAGCTATCTAACTCCGGCAGATTACAAAGTATTAGCAAGTTATCTTACTCCAGCCGATTATCAAGTACTTGGAAGTTACCTTACTCCTGCTGACTATAAAGTTTTAGGATCCTATCTAGACGCAGGTGACTATCAAGTTTTAGGTTCGTATTTAGATAACGCGGACTATATTGCTTTGGGTGCATATCATACAAACGGTGCTTACTATGTAAATGGAGGATACTTTGTAAATGGTAGCTTTGTTGCAAGCGGAAGTTACAACACAAACGGAGCATATCTAGGAAGTGGTAGTTACGATACAAACGGAGGTTACTTTACTTCTGGATCTTACGATGCGAATGGAAACTATATTACAAACGGAGGTTACTATGCTCCTGGTAGTTATAATACTAATGCTGGTTATTACACAAACGGAGGTTATTATACTCCAGGCTCATACAACACAAACGGAGCATATCTAGGAAGTGGTAGTTACGATACAAACGGAGGTTACTTTACTTCTGGATCTTACGATGCGAATGGAAACTATATTACAAACGGAGGTTACTATGCTCCTGGTAGTTATAATACTAATGCTGGTTATTACACAAACGGAGGTTATTATACTCCAGGCTCATACAACACAAACGGAGCATATAATACCAACGGAGCTGTTTTAGTTAACGGAGGAGTTAATACTCAAGGATCATATAATACTAATGGTTCATACAATACTTCTGGAGCGGTTAATACAAATGGAAGTTATTCTACTTTAGGAGGCTATAATTCTCAAAGTTCTTATAATACTAAAGGAGCAACAAATATTAACGCTTCTTATAATTCAACTGCGAGTTATAATTCTACAGCTTCTTATAATTCTAAAGGTTCAATAAATACTAAAGGGAATTATAATACTACTGGTAGCTATAATACTAAAGGTTCTGTTAAAAGTAGCGGAGGTTATACTACTAGTGGATAAATTTGCGTTTTTACAATTTTATGTTAAACTAACTTTATGTTAAAAATTAGATTACAAAGAATAGGAAGAAAGAACGAACCTTCATTTCGCGTTGTATTAACTGATTCAAAGAATGCTGCTAAAAGTGGTAAATTCTTAGAGATAGTTGGTTCATATAATCCGAAAGCAGGAGAGACTATCTTTAAAGCAGATAGAATCAAGCATTGGATAAAAAATGGAGCTCAAATTTCTGATACTGTTCACAACTTCTTGGTATCACAAAAAGTTATCGAAGGTAAAAAGAAAAATGTTTTACCTAAGAAAAAAATAACTCTAAAAAGAAAAGAAGCTAAAAAATAAAATCCCAAAAGGGATTTTATTTTTTAGTTGAAAGAGAAAATTTTATTTTGTATAATATAAAAATAGCAGTACTTTATTATTTATATGGTCGTATACTGCTTAAATTAAAAACTTAACTCTCTTTATTATGGATACTGACAGACAATTTCTAGAATATGTAGTTAAAGCTCTTGTTGATAATCCGAACGATGTAAAAATCGATCGTACTGTTGATGAGATGGGAGTTCTTATTTCTCTTTCCGTTAACCCTGCTGATATGGGTAAAATTATCGGAAGAATGGGAAATACTGCAAAAGCAATTAGAACACTTCTTAGAATCATCGGCATGAAAAACAATGCTCGTGTGAATCTAAAGATCAATGAGCCAGAAGGAGGTGCAAGTACTCATACTTCTCCAACTTTGAAAACTGTTGATCAAGCAATGGAAGATTTGAAAGGAATATAAAAACTAAAAAGCCCCAAATGGGGCTTTTTATGTTATGATAGTTTTATGAATTTTCATATTGTAACTTTATTTAAAGAAAGCTTTGATTCTTATCTCGGAGAATCTATACTTGCGCGTGCAATCAAAGACAAATTAATCCACACAGATTTCTATAATCCGAGAGATTTTTTACCTAAAAAAGATAATAATTATAAGCCAGTAGATGATAGACCGTACGGAGGGGGTCCGGGTATGGTTATGAGAGCAGAGCCGGTTTTAAAGGCAGTAGAAAAAGCTATTAAAAAAATAAATAAAAACCCTAAAGCAAAAACCTTAGTGATTAATTTTATCCCAAGCGCAGAGAAATTTACTACGAGTCACGCTAAAACTTTTTCTAAAAAATATACTGACATAATTTTGATTTGTGGTAGGTATGAAGGTATTGATGCTCGGGTAGATAAAATATTAAAAACAAAAAAATTATCTATAGGGGATTACGTATTAACTGGAGGCGAATTGCCAGCATTAGTATTAATAGATTCTATTTCTCGTCAGGTAAAAGGAGTATTAGGTAAATATGAATCTCTTGAAGAAGAGAGAATTTCAATTAGTGAAGTTTATACTAGGCCCGAAGTTTTAAAATGGGGTACTAAAAATTATAAAGTTCCAAAAGTTTTGCTTTCAGGGAACCACAAACTTATAGAAGAATGGAAAAAATCTAAAAAATAGAATCTTTACCCAGTCAGTCGCGACCGACGGGGTTTACTTTTATACTACATTATTGTATATTTGTTTTAATAAAAATTGTACATTATGATTTTAACTTATTTTGTTATTACCCCAGAATACTTCGTGAGAGGTGTTGTAGGGTTTCTTGTTTTATGTCTATTTTTTTATGCTGTACTTCATTTTAACAGCATAAGGAATAAGAAAAACTCTGTTTATTAGCAGAGTATTAGCTGGGTGCTTTATAAGCATCCAGTTTTTAATTTTAAATTTGCAATTTTTTAGATTTTATGATAAACTCTTTCTAGATTGAATGATTGAGTTTCGGATGCAATCTCTTATTATAAGCCTTTAAAAGTTTTAATAGTATCCGAATTAAATAGACGTAAAATAAAAGTATACCTTTTATTTCTTTTTGTTTTTTGCGGATACTCCCGTTACGAGCCGGGTAATAATATATATGCAAAAAGATACAAAACGACCAAAAAAGTATTTTGCAAGGTATAAGGATCCTTTGGTACCTTATCCTCAATTAATAGAATCTCAACTAAAGTCATTCAAATGGCTAGTAGAAGAGGGAATAAAAGAAGTTTTTAAAGAGTTCTCTCCGATATCTGATTATTCAGGTAAAAAATTTGATTTAGAGTTCACTTCTTTTTCTTTAAGTGATCCTAAAGAAGATGAAAACTATACAAAGATAAATAAGGTATCTTATCAAGGGCAATTAAAAGCTCGTGTTAAGCTTACAAATAAAATCCTAAACTCTGTAAAAGAGCAGGAGATTTTTATGTCTGATTTACCGATGATGACTAGTCACGGTACTTTTATTATTAATGGTGTAGAAAGAGTGATAGTTCCGCAATTAGCTCGTAGTTTCGGAGTATTTTTCACTGAAAGTGAGAGTAAAGGTAAAAGATATTTTGGTGCTAAAGTTATACCTGCTCGTGGAGTTTGGATTGAAATAGAATCTGAATCTGACGGAGGTATTTATGTTCGTATTGATAAAAAAAGAAAATTCCCAGTTTCATTATTGTTGCGTGCTTTAGGAGCAGACTCTAATGAAAAAATATTAAAAGCTTTTTCTGATAATGAAGTTTTGTTAGCTGGTATTAAAGAAGCTTTAGCTAAAGATAATACTAAAACTTTAGATGAAAATTATATTGAAATTTACAAGAGACTTCGTGATGGAGATATGGCAAGTCCTGAAAATGCACGTGAATTCGTAGATTCTCTATTTATAAAAGACAGATATGACCTTTCTCCTGTTGGACGTTATCGTTTCAATCAAAGATTTGGTAAAAATATGGATAAGGCTGAATTAGAAAGAAGAACTTTATCTTTAGACGATATGTTTTCTATTGTTCGTCATATTTTAACTTTGAACAATGATGCTTTTGCAAAAGCTGACGATATCGATCACTTAGGTCAACGTCGTGTACGTTTTGTTGGAGAAATGTTACAACAAAAGATTCGTACAGGTATGATGCAAATCAAGAGAAATATTCAAGACCGTATGTCTATTATTGATGTAGATAGTGCTTTGCCTATTCATATCATCAACCAAAGACCTCTACAAGCTCGTATTAAAGAATTTTTCACAACCAACCAACTTTCTCAATTTATGAGTCAAGAAAACGTACTTGCAGAAATGGAGCATATTCGTTTGCTTTCAGCTCTAGGACCTGGAGGTCTTACTCGTGAACGTGCAGGTCTAGAAGTTCGTGACGTGCATCCTTCTCACTACGGACGTGTTTGTCCTATTCATACTCCTGAAGGACCGAATATCGGTTTGATTGTTCACTTGTCTACTTATGCAAAGATTAATGATTTCGGTATTATTGAAACTCCTTATATTAAAGTTAAAAACGGTAAAATTACAGGAGAAATGGTTTATTTGAATGCTCTTGAAGAAGAAAAACACAACATCGCTCATGCTGCAACTCCTTATGATGATAATGGTAAAATCACAGTAGAAAAAGTTGCTGCTCGTATTAAAACAGAGCCAGGTGAAGTTTCTCGTGATGAGATAGATTTCATTGATGTTGCGCCGAATCAAGCTTTCTCTCTTGCGACTTCTATGATTCCTTTCTTGGAACATAACGATGCTAACCGTGCACTGATGGGAAGTAACATGCAAAAGCAAGCTGTGCCTTGTGTATTACCTGATCAACCTTTAGTTGCAACTGGTATTGAAGCACTAGTTGCTCGTGATGGAGGTAGAATAGTTATTGCTACAGAAGACGGAGTTGTAAAATACGTTGATGGTAGAAAAATAATTGTTGAAGGTAAAAAAGAACATACTTATGAATTGATAAATTATTTAAGAAATAACAACTTCTCAGTATTTCATCAAAGACCAATCGTCAACGTTGGTGATAAAGTTAAAAAAGGAGATGTGCTTGCTGATACTTCAAGTACAAAAGGTGGGGAAGCAGCACTTGGTCAAAACGTGCGCGTAGCTTTTCTTTCTTGGTCTGGAGCAAACTACGAAGACGCGATCATCCTTTCTGAAAGAATGGTTAAAAATAGTAAATTTACAAGTATTTATGTTGAAGAATTTATTGCTATTGTGCGTGATACTAAACTTGGTCCAGAAGTAACTACTCGTGATATACCTAACGTTGGAGAATTAAAACTTAAAGATTTGGATGAAGACGGTATTATCCGTATTGGAGCAGAGGTTCGTGAAAATGATATTTTAGTAGGTAAAATTACTCCAAAAGGTGAAACAGAATTAACTCCAGAAGAAAGATTGTTACGTTCTATATTTGCTGATAAAGCTCGTGACGTAAAAGATACTTCACTGCGCGTAGAACACGGTAAAAGAGGACGTGTTATCGGAGTAAAGATTTTCTCTCGTGAAATGGGTCATCAATTAGAAGCAGGTATTATTAAGAAAATAGTGATTGAGGTTGCTCAAGTTAGAAATATTTCTGTTGGAGATAAGCTTTCAGGACGTCACGGTAACAAAGGTGTTATTTCTCTAATATTACCAGAAGAAGATATGCCATACATGGCAGATGGAACTCCTATCGATGTGATACTTTCACCGCTTGGTGTTCCTTCTCGTATGAACTTAGGACAAATTTTAGAAATTCATCTCGGACTTGCTGCTAATACTTTAGGTTATCAAGCAATTATTCCTCCTTTCTTGGGAGCAAAAAGAGAAGAAATTCAAGAAGAATTGAAAAAAGCTGGTTATCCAGAAAACGGACGTTTAACTCTTTATGATGGAAGAACAGGTGAACCATTTGAACAAGACGTAGCTGTAGGTTATATGCATATGCTTAAACTGCACCACATGGTAGAAGACAAGATTCATATGCGTTCTATTGGTCCGTACTCTCTAATCACTCAACAACCATTAGGAGGTAAAGCTCAAGGTGGAGGACAAAGATTTGGAGAAATGGAAGTGTGGGCTTTAGAAGGTTACGGTGCGGCTTATTCACTTCGTGAAATGCTTACAATCAAGTCTGACGATATACAAGGTCGATCTATGACATTCGATTCTATTATTAAAAACGAAACAATCAAGGCTCCAAATTCTCCTGCATCATTCAATGTTATGCTCAATTATTTAAGAGGTCTTGCATTAGACGTTAATCTAAAGAAATAAAATATGAAAACATTAAACACAACTGATTTTAATGAAATAGAGTTAAAGATAGCCTCTCCAGAGCAAATCAAAGAATGGTCTTATGGAGAAGTTACTAAACCTGAAACGATAAATTATCGTACAGGTCGCAGTGAACGCGGAGGTCTTTTTGACGAAAAGATTTTCGGTCCAGAAAAAGATTATGAATGTTACTGTGGAAAGTATCGCCGTATTCGTTACAAAGATATTATCTGTGAAAAATGTGGAGTTGAAGTAACTCGTTCTATTGTACGTCGTGAAAGAATGGGTCACATAGAGCTTGCTACTCCAGTTGCGCATATTTGGTTCTTGCGTGGAGTTCCTTCTCGTATGAGTATATTGCTTAATATTTCAGTATCTGATTTAGAAAAAGTTATCTATTTTGCAGGATATATTATCACTAAAGTTCACGAAGAAGAAAAACAAAATGTTATTTCAGAATTAGAAAAAGAATACAAGAGTAAACTAAAAACTTCTCAAGATGAAGAAACTCGTGAAAAGTTAAAAAACTTACTTGCTGTTACTAAAAAAGAAATCAATGAAATTTATGAAGGTAAAGTTTTGAATGAAATTTCTTTCCATCATTATTCTTTGAAATACGGTCCTTGCTTTGAAGCAAATATTGGAGCTGAAGCTATTTATTCTATTTTTAAAAATTTAGATTTAAATAAATTAAAAGCTCATACTGAAGAAATGATCAAAAAGGCAAGTCCTCTTGAAAAAGAGAAATTGCAAAAGAGACTTTCTCTTATTCGTGCTATGCTTTACGCAGATTTGCGTCCAGAATGGATGTTCTTATCTGTAATTCCAGTTATACCTCCAGTATTACGCCCTATGGTTGCTTTAGATGGAGGGCGTCATGCTACAAGTGATCTAAACGATCTTTATCGTCGTGTTATCAATAGAAATAATCGTCTAAAGAAATTAAAAGAAATTAATGCTCCAGACGTTATTCTTAGAAATGAAAAAAGAATTATTCAAGAAGCTGTAGATGCTCTTATTGATAACTCAATTGCCAAGCAAAATGATTCTCAAGCTGTTAGTCAATCTCAAAAGAGACCTCTTAAGTCTTTGGCTGATAACTTAAAATCAAAGCAAGGTCTTTTCCGTGCAAACTTACTTGGTAAGCGTGTAGACTATTCTGCTCGTTCTGTAATTGTTGGAGGACCTCAATTAAAGTTAAATCAATGTGGTTTACCTAAACATATGGCTTTGGAATTATTTAAACCTTTTGTAATTTCAAAAATTCTGCAAGCTGAACTTGCTTTCAATATTCGTGGAGCAAATAAATTGATTGAAGAAAGAACTCCTGAAGTTTGGGCAATGTTAGAAGAAGTTATTGAAGGCAAATATGTACTTCTTAACCGTGCACCAACTTTGCACCGTCTAGGTATTCAAGCTTTTAACCCAATTTTGATTGAAGGTAATGCAATTCAAGTTCATCCGCTTGTTTGTCAGGCTTTCAACGCTGACTTCGACGGAGACCAAATGGCTGTGTATCTTCCTTTATCAGTTGAAGCTCAAGATGAAGCTCGTGAATTGATGGCTGCAAATAAAAACTTGCTTAAGCCTCAAAACGGAGATCCGATCGCTAACCCTCGCATGGATATGGTATTAGGAGCATTCTGGATGACTAAAGGGGTTGATGGTGAAACTGGAGAAGGAAAATATTTCTCAAGCCCAAATGCTGCGATCACTGCTTATGAATACGGAGTAGTGTCATTACGTGCTAAAATCAAAGTTTTAGCAACTGATACTCCAAAATATAAAAACCTAGGAGGACAAATTTTTGAAACTACTGTAGGTAAGTTGCTTTTCAATAGTATTTTACCAAATGATTTCCTTTATGTTGGTGAGGAAATGAGTCAAAAGAGATTGTCTCTTTTAGTTGATGAAATGATTATGCATTACGGTATTGATGAAACTCCAAAAGTCCTCGATGCGATTAAGGCTTTCGGTTATAAGTACGCTACAATTTCAGGTACAACTTGGGGTCTTGATAATGTTACTGTGCCAGAAGAAAAGAAAGAAATTATTAAATCTGCGAAAGCTGCTGAAGAACAAGTTCGCAGTGAATGGAATGATGGTTTGCTTTCTGACAATGAAAAATATCAAAAGATTATTGAAATCTGGACTCGTGCTAAAAAAGATTTAGAAAAAATATTACCTAATACTTTGGATAAAAACGGATCTACTTATGATTTGTTTACTTCTGGAGCAAGAGGTACTATGACTTCTCTTTCTCAAATGACAGGTATGAAAGGGCTTATTCAAAATAACCAAGGTAAAACTTTGGAATTTCCAATCATCCCTTCATATCAAGAAGGATTATCTCCGATTGAATATTTCGTTGCTACTCACGGTGCTCGTAAGGGTGCTTCTGATACTGCTCTTAATACCGCAAAAGCTGGTTATTTGACTCGTAGATTGGTTGACGTTGCGCAAGATGTGGTTGTAACTGAAGAGGATTGTGGTACAAAAGAAGGCAAAATGGTTTCTTCAGAAAATATTTCTGGTATTGAAATTCCATTATCTAAAAATATTCGTGGACGTGTATTAGCAGGAGATCTTAAAGACGAAAACGGTAATGTTCTTTATAAAAAAGGATTCTTAATAACTAAAGAAGAAGCAGTTTTGATCGAATCAAAAGGAATCAAAGAAGTATTTGTACGTTCTCCTCTTGCTTGTAAAACTGCGCACGGACTTTGCCAAACTTGTTACGGTCTTGATTTAGGACGTAATAATTTAGTAAAACTTGGTGAAGCTGTAGGTATTATTGCTGCTCAAGCTATTGGTGAACCGGGTACTCAGCTTACACTTCGTACTTTCCACGCTGGAGGTGTTGCAGGTACTGATATTACTCAAGGTTTGCCTCGTATTGAAGAAATTTTTGAAAAGAGAACTCCTAAGAATGGAGCTGTAGTTTCTCAAACTAAAGGAGAAGTAATCGAAGTTAAAGATAAAGAAGGGGAAGCTAGAATCATTAAAGTTTTATCCGATGTTAAAGCTGATTCTTTGAAATCTTCTTCAAGTGAAATCGAATACGTTATCCCTCCTTATAGAATTCCAGTAGTAAAAGTAGGCGACAAAGTAGTAGAAGGTGAATTATTGACTGATGGTTCTGCTGATATTTCTGAAGTATTTAAATATGGAGGAAAAGATAAAGTTGAAGAATATATAATTCGTGAAATAAATAAAGTTTATGAATTACAAAGTGCTTCTATTTCTCGTAAACATACTGAAATCATAGTTCGTCAAATGTTCTCAAGAAAGAGAATTAAAGAAGCTGGCGAAACTAATTTCTCTATTGGTGATATTGTAGAAAATACAGCATTTATCGAAGAAAATAATCGCATGAAAGCTTTAAGTAACATCGAAGCAAAAGCTGAAACTATTGTTCTAGGTATTACTGAAGTTTCTTTGCGTACTAAGAGTTGGCTTTCTGCAGCTTCTTTCCAAAACACAAATCGTGTGCTTATTGAAAACGCTGTTAAAGGAGGAGTTGATTCTCTACGTGGACTTAAAGAAAATGTTATTATCGGTCGCTTGATTCCTGCGGGAACAGGCTTTAGAAATAAAAGCGAAGTAGTTTTCGAAGCAGAAAACGAACAATAAAATAATATGAACTCTCCTGTAAATCAAATCAAGGAGAGACTAACAATAGAAGAAGTGGTCTCTTCATATATACCTTTAGTTAAGGTGGGGAATACTTTGAAAGCAAAGTGTCCTTTTCACAATGAAAAGACCCCTTCTTTCTTTGTTTCTAATGAAAGAAGTAGTTATTATTGTTTCGGTTGCGGTAAAGGTGGAGACATTTTTAATTTCGTAGAAGAGTTCGAAGGTTTAGATTTTAAAGGTGCGCTAAAATTACTTGCAGATAAAGCCAACGTATCTTTGTATGATTTTAAAGATGAAAATAAAGATGAAAAAGATGAACTTTATACTGTAATGGAAGAAGCGACTTTGTATTTTGAAAATAATTTGAAAAATAACAAAAATGCTTTAGATTATCTAAACAAAAGAGGTTTGACCAATGAAACTATTTTAAATTTTAGATTAGGATTTGCTAATGATGCTTGGAGAGATTTAGTAAATTATCTTCTAACTAAAAATTTTAAATATGAAATCGTTGCTAAAGCCGGACTTATAAAGAAAAAAGATGAAAATGATAAAGACTATTCTAAAGCTTATGATCGTTTTCGTTTTCGTATAATGTTTCCGATTATGGATAGTAGTGGTAGAGTGATTGCTTTTTCTGGAAGATATTTAGGTCAAGATGATAAGATTGCAAAATATTTAAATAGCCCCGAAACTCCAATTTTTAATAAAAGTAGAGTTTTGTACGGGTTAAATTTTGCTAAAGAATTTATTCGCAAGAATACCTTTTCGATTTTAGTTGAAGGTCAAATGGATTTAATTCTTTCTCATCAAAATGGATTTAAAAATACAGTAGCAACTTCAGGTACAGCTATGTCTGGAGAGATTTTAGATAAGGCTAATAACGTTTCTAATTTAGGTTTAGTTAAACGATTGGCTAATAATATCGTAGTTGCTTTTGATGGAGATAAAGCTGGTATTAATGCTACCAAAAGGGCAAGTAAGATTGCTTTAGAACTAGGGATGGATATTAAAGTTACTGATATTAAAGACGGTTTAGATCCTGCCGATTTTATTTTAAAATACGGTAAAGATGAATGGAAGAATGTGATTCGGAATTCTAAACACATTATAGAATCTATATTAGATAGTATTTTAAAGAATTTTGGTAATGATAGTCGCAAAATTGGTAAAAATATTAATGAAGAACTATTGCCTTATTTATTATTATTAAGTAGCGATATTGATAAAAATCATTTCTTGAATTTAATTTCTAAGAAAACTTTAATTCCAATTGAAGCTTTAAAGAATGATTTAGAAAAAATTAAAAATACAAATCAAAGTATATTTATAAATGATAATAAAGTAAATCCGTTTTTAAATACTGAAACAGATGACTATATTAGTCGAGAGAAAAGAATTATAGGTTGGTTGATAGGTATAGTTTTTTGGCAAAAAGAAATCAAAGATAATATTCCAAATTTAGATAAATTTATTAAAATTGTTGAAGATATTTTAAACAATAAATTAGAAAATATCTTAGAAAATAGACAAATTAATAAAGAAGAACTTGTGTTTAAAGTAGAAGAATTCTATAGTAATAAGGATACCGGGTTCATAGAAATGGATATACAAGAATTGATTAAAGAGTTAAAGATATTATCATTAGAGCAAAAAGCTAAAGATATGGAAAATGATTTAAATAATATAGAAATATTAACAGCATATAATCAGATTAAAATTCAAATAGAAGATATTAAAAACGGTCGCTTTAATTTTTATTAAGACATATGAAGAAAAAAAATATTCAAAAAACAAAAACAGCTAAGGTAATTAAAAAAGTTGCTAAAGTAGTAGCTAAAAAAGCAAAACCTAAAGCAAAGGTAGCTAAAAAGCTTGTTAAGAAAGTTATCAAAAAAGCTAAGCCTGTAAAAAAAGCTAAAAAAATAAAACCTAGCAAAGTTAAAAAAGTTGTTTCTAAAAAAACTAAAGTTAATACTTTGAAAAAAGAAGTTAAAGAAACACCAAAGAAATTAACTGCTGCTGAAAGAAAGCAAGAAGAATTAGAAAACAAGAAACAAGTTTTAATAGAAAAAGGGAAGAAGAGAGGTTTTATTACTTATGATGAAATCTTAAAAGCTTTTCCTGATATTGAAAATAATATTTTTTTCTTAGATGAGCTTTATGAAAGTTTTGCTACTTCCGGTATCGATGTATTGGAGGGGGGTAATTTATTAAATCTAGATGCAGATCAAGACGTTAAAGATTTATTGAAAAATGCGAATCATGATTCTATCCAAATGTATCTTAAAGAAATAGGTCAATATCCTCTTATTTATGCTCAAGAAGAAAAAGATTTAGCAAAAAGAATAGAACAAGGTGACGAAGAAGCTAAAAACTTGCTTGCTCGCGCAAACTTACGTTTGGTGGTTTCTATTGCTAAAAAATACGTAGGCCGTAGTGCTAATTTATCTTTGCTTGATTTAATTCAAGAAGGGAATTTAGGTCTTTTTAAAGCTGTAGAAAAATTTGATTGGAATAAAGGTTTTAAATTCTCCACTTATGCGACTTGGTGGATTCGTCAATCTATAACTCGTGCCCTCGCTGATCAATCTCGTACTATTCGTATTCCTGTACACATGGTTGAAACTATTTCTAAATACAAGCAAATTCATCGTAAACTCAGTCAAGATTTAGGTCGTGAGCCTTTAGCTGAAGAAATAGCAACTGAGATGGGTATACCGGTAGAGAAGATTCACGTTATTGAAAATATTTCTCAAGATACAGTATCTTTAGAGCAACCTATTGGAGATGATGACGATAAATCTACTTTAGAAAATTTCATTTCAGATGATAAAATATTGCGTCCTGATCAAGAATCTTCACGCCGTATTTTATCTGATCAAATTCGTGAAGTTTTAGATGAACTTAATCCAAAAGAAAGAAAGATTTTAGAAATGCGTTATGGTTTAATAGATGGCATTCAACATACTTTAGAAAAAGTAGGGGAAGAATTCGGAGTTACCCGAGAACGTATTCGTCAAATCGAAGCTAAGGTTCACGATAAACTTCGCTCTCATGAAAAAATCGCAAGACTTAAAAACTATTTTGACTAAATTAAAAAACTCCCTAAATGGGAGTTTTTTAATTTAGTAATTTTTACTTAAGATGTCTAAAGCTTGTTTTAGACTTTCGTAGGGAGCGGCGCCTTCGATATTGTCTATAACTTTACCGTCGATTACTATAAAGCTTGCTGGGGTGCCTCGAACTCCAGCGATTTGGCCACTTAAGATTTGAGCTTGTATTTTTTCTTCGTAAACTTTATTCTCTACACAATCATTGAAAGCATACATAGTTAGGTCGAGATCTTCTGCTATTTGATTTATGTCTTCACTTGTAAAAGTATTATTCGACTTTGTTCTTTTATAGATTTCATCTGTAAATGCCCAGAAAAGTTGATTGCCACCTTGTTCGTATGCACATTCAGTAGCGATAGCTTCAGAGAAAGCATTAGGGTGTAAAGATTCTATAGGGAAGTGTCTATATACCCAAGCTACTTTTCCATCTGATTCTTCTACGATTTTATGCATAGTAATATGAAACATTCTACAAAAAGGACATCCAGTATCAGAATATTCTACTATTTTTATCTTTGCATTCGGATTACCTAAAATATGATCCTCGCTAGTTATAGGAGCAAGCTCGATATCTTGCCCAGTTAATTCTTTGTTGGAGTTAGATTTTACAGATACGTTTCCTTTTGAATCTTTTAATAAAATAGCTCCGGCTATTAAGAATCCGATAACGATTATTGCACTAGCTATTGTTTTAAAAACTTCTTTTTTGTTGTTTTCCTTTGTAATAGTTATAGTTTCTTTGATTTCTATTTGTTCGATATTATTTTCGTTTGTATTATTTTCCATATATTTATATTTACCTGTTAATACTTATATAATAGCATTTTTTAATACAAATAGTATAATTATATAGAAAGTTATTGTATGCTTTGTCGACAGCATATTTATTAGGAAATTTTATAAAATTATGTGTACAAATTGCAATAAATGTAATCATGGATGGTGTGGATGTTCTGTATCTAAACTTATGAAAGTTTTAGTTATAGTAGGTGCGCTTAACTGGGGATTAGTAGGTATTGGTATACTTACAGGCTCTCCTTTAAATGCAGTAAATATCCTTTTCGGCAGCACTCCTTACGCTGAAGGAGCTGTATATCTAGTAGTAGGTATTGCGGCTTTAGGTACTTTGTGGGGTTGTCGATGTAAAACTTGTATGTCTTCTTGTGCTTCTTGCTCTGTAGAAGAAAAGAAAGAAAACAAGCCTATGTAATAAGTCTGTTTTTTAAAGTAAAACACCTCCTAAGAGGTGTTTTACTTTTTGTCTAAAATGTGTTATATTTAAAGGATAAAATGGAAAGTTTATCAAGTATTATTTTTTATATTTTAAGCTTTTTAGCCCTGTACGTGCAGGTATTTTTTCTTATTACTTTTTTAGAAAATCGTAAAAAAATAGAAATTCGTAAAGGCAAAGTTAAACTTAAAAATTACCCTCCTGTAACTATTATTGTGCCTTGTTGGAATGAAGAAACCACCATAGATAAAACCGTAAAATCTTTATTAGAATTAAATTACCCAAAAGATAAATTAAAAATCTTTTTAATTGATGACGGATCAACTGATAATACTTGGGCAGAGATAGAAAAATACAAAGATATACCAAATATTTCAATTTTCAAAAAAGAAAATGGAGGCAAACACACAGCCTTAAATTTCGGATTAGAGAGATTAGAAACTCCTTATATTGGATGTTTAGATGCTGATTCTGTTGCGCATCCTGATGCAGTTAATAGACTCATGAGTTATTTTGAAGAGGATAATACTCTATCAGCAGTAGCGCCTTCGATTATTGTTGTTAATGATAAAAGCATTATTCAAAATGCTCAAAGTGCAGAATATTATATGGCTGTCTATATTAAGAAAATGCTCGGATTTTTAGGTGCTATTCATGTTACACCTGGACCTCTAACAATTTTTAAGAAAAAAGTTTTTGATGATCTCGGACCTTATCGTCACGCTCATAACACAGAAGATATGGAGATAGCATATAGAATGCAAGTTAATGGCTACAAGATAGAGCAATGCAATGATGCTTTTGTTTATACTAATACTCCGAATACCGTATATAAATTATATAAGCAAAGACTACGTTGGATTTATGGTTTTATAAATAATACTATTGATTACAAGCATTTCTTATTTAAGAGCAAATACGGTAATTTTTCTTTGTTTACGGTACCGGCTGGGATTATCTCTATTTTTGCGGCGAGTTATTTGTTTTTTAGATTACTTTATAATATCTCGAAATTTATTTATGATAAGTTTATAGAATATCAAACCGTAGGTTTAGGATTTAATTTGAATAAAAGTTTAGAATTCGATTCTTTCTTTATTAGTACTAAAGCATTTATTTTTATCACGATTATTCTCTATGCTTTAGTTATATCTTCGATGTTATTAGGTAGTAGAATTGCAAAAGATAAGTGGTCTTTATCGGTTAATATGTTTTATTTCTTTTTTATCTATAGTGTTATTGCTCCGTTTTGGTTAATGAGAGCGGTTTATAATACTTTAGTTTCAAAGAAGCCTTCTTGGCGTTAATACGTTAATTAAAATAATAATTATTACAACAATATGAATACAAATAATACAAACAATAGTGTAGATTGGAAAAAATATTTAATAGTTTTCTTTGTAACCTTAGGTTTATTTTTAACTGCTTCTTATTTAAGTAGTTATTTTAGTACAAGAAAGGTAAATGAGCTTAAAACTATTCAAGATAATATCGCTATCGATATACTATCTTCAGAAACTCAATTTTCTTTGCTCTCAGAATTATCTTGCAAGAACGTAGACACTTCCGGACTTTCTAGCGAGCTTCACGAATTAGGAGGGAAGCTCGCTTGGGGAGAAGAAAACCTCGGTAAGACTGATGAAGTTAAATATCTTAAGAAATATTATTCTATTTTAGAAATCAAAGATTATCTTTTGATGAAGAAAATCACAGCTCGTTGCGGAGTTAAATCTGCTTTCATACTTTATTTCTATACTACAGCTGAGAATTGTAGTGAATGTGAAAAGCAAGGTTTAGTATTATCTAACCTCAAAGATAAATACCCAGACTTGCGTATTTATTCTTTTGATTATAGTATTGATCTTTCTCCGGTTCGCTCTATGCTCGATATCTATAAAATCGAAGATACTAAACTCCCAGCATTAGTATTAGATGACGAAGTACTTACAGGTTTTCAAGATAAAGAATCTCTAGAATCAAAAATCACCAAAGCCTTTGACCTCAAAGAGGCAGAAGTTAAAACAGAAGGGGAGAAGAAAATAGAAAATAATTAACTAAAAAGACTAGCGTTTGCTAGTCTTTTTAGTTTCTGGAGCCGCTTCTCAGACTTGAACTGAGGACCTTCGCTTTACAAAAGCGTTGCTCTACCAACTGAGCTAAAGCGGCCTGTATATTCACTTATCTATCTATTATACTTATTTCAAAGATAATTTCAAGTTATTTTATGCCTTCTTCTTGTTTAATTTTATGAGTGATTTTGTTGATTTTTTTCTTGTATTCACTCATAGTTTTGATAAAACCTGATGCTTCTTTGTTCTCTTCTTGAGTTGTTTTTTTACCTGTTAACTTTTTTACTCTTTGCTCAATTTTATTGTATAAAGCGATAGCACCTTTTTTAAATTTACTTGATCCTAATACATATAACCTTAAAGTTACTATCAATAAAGCATAACCGTATTTCTTTAATCTCTTATTAGTGAATTCTTTAACTTCATCTAGATCTGGTAATTCAAATTCTAAATCTACATCTTTATTTTTATGATATACTTCTCCACTACTATTTAAAGCAAAAATCTTTCTTGTGATTAAGATCACAATTCCAAGCATAGCTATTATAAATAATAGTAGGGAAGTGTACATATTTAGATTGCGTATCTTTTTACTTCTTTAATTTTAGCGTTATTTTTATTAAGTAAAGCTTCGATTGTTAAACTAGGGTCTTTGATAAACTCTTGTTCTAACAAAGTTCTTTCTTTGAAATAAGTATTTATTTTACCTTCTAACATTTTCTTTTTGATGTCTTCTGGTTTGTCTAGAGACGATACTTCTTTTTCAAATACTTCCATCATAGTTTGCTTTGAGTTCTCATCAATTTCTTCTTTAGAAATAAATTCCGGCTTCATAGCAGCGATATGCATAGCAACATCTTTCGCTACTTCAGTATTACCTCCTTCTAAAGATACAACTACTGCAGTTTTGTTATTGTGAACATAATTTGAAACAATATCTCCGTTTATTTCATAAACTTCTCCTAATTCTATCTTTTCTCCAGTTTTTTGAATAACTTCATCGATTAATTCTTTAGAAGAATTTTTCATAGCATCTATACCTTCATTTAGAGCTTTATCTGCTAAAGTATTTAATAGATTAACAAAGTCCTCGTTCTTTGATACGAAGTCTGTTTCGCAGTGAAGTGCAAGTAAAAGGCTTTTTGAACCTTGAGTCTTTACGGTAACTGCACCATCATTAGCTTCTCTATCAGCTTTTTTAAGAGCGATATTTGCACTTGTTTTCTTCAAGATTGCAATAGCTTTTTCCATATCTCCTTCAGCCTCTTCTAGGGCTTTACGGCATTGCATAACAGAAATTCCAGTAGCATTTCTAAGTTCCTTAACTAACTCAGTTGTTATTTCTATAGACATATATTTTTATTTAAATTATATTATTAAGATTTCTTACTTTCTCCGTAAGCATTTTTGAAATGATTTACAAAGAATTTGATAGAAGCCATAGCTCCATCATTTCCAACAACAGGGAAGTCGATACCCTTGATATTAGAATCTGTGTTTAAAATTCCGATTACAGGTATACCTAGATCTCTTGCTTCAGTTACAGCAATACTTTCTTTTTTAGGATCGATTACCAATAGGGCGTCAGGAGCCTTTTTAAGACTCAATAAGCCTGTGTAATACTTTTCTAATCTTTCCATTTTTTTCTTTAAAACTAATCTTTCTTTCTTTGTGTATTTTTCAAGTTCTCCAGTTTTTGATTCTTTTTGGTATTTTTCTAATTCAGCGATTCTTTTCTTGATTTCAGGGTAATTAGAAAGAGTCCCTCCAATCCAACGTTCGTTAACATAAGGCATATTTAATGAATTTGCAGCATTCATGATAGTTTCTTTAGCTTCTGGCTTTGTACCAACAAATAAAATAGTCTTATTTAAAGAACCTAAATGAGCTACGAATTCTGTAGCTTTGGCTAATAATTCACTAGTTTTTTCTAAGTTTATGATATCAACGCGGTTTTTTGTTGTGTGTATATAAGGTGAAACTGAAGGATTTCTTTTTGACTTTGAATAGCCGTATTGAACCCCAGCTTTTACCATTTCCGCTATTAATTGACTGTCATTATTTTCTGTTACTTTACTTTTTTGCATTCCTGTATTGTATCAAAATATTTCAATTTTTGCAAGAGTATAAGCCTTTTTAAATAAAAGTACTTTTTTGCTAAAAATCGCTTTTTCGGTTAATATGAAAGAATGAAACAATCACAACTTTTTACAAAAACTCGCAAAGAAGCTCCTGCAGACGAAGTCTCAAAAAATGCTGAACTTTTAATGCGAGCTGGTTATATTTATAAAGAGATGGCTGGGGTTTATGATTTCTTACCACTTGGTTTAAAGGTGATAAAAAAGATTGAAAATATAATTCGTGAAGAGATGGATAGTATTGGAGGCATAGAGATGCGTACTTCGATTTTGCAGAATAAAGAAGTTTGGGAAAAATCTGGACGTTGGGATGATGAAGTTGTCGATAATTGGTTTAAAACTAAACTTAAAAATGGAGGTGATATCGGATTATCTTTCACTAACGAAGAAGCCTTTTCTAATATTATGAAGCAATACGTTTCTTCTTATAAAGATTTACCTATTTATCCTTATGATTTCAAAAGTATTTTCCGTAACGAAGTTCGTAGTAAATCCGGCATTATGCGAGGTAGAGAATTTTATTGGAAAGCACTTTATTCTTTCTCTAAAGACGAAGAAGAGCACAATACTTTTTATGAGAAGATTAAGCAAGCTTATATCAATATTTTCAAGCGCGTTGGTATTGGGCATTTAACTTATTTAACTTTTGCGTCAGGGGGGACTTTTTCTAAATTCTCTCATGAATTTCAAACCCTAACCGAAGCTGGAGAAGATACTATTTATATCGAAGAAGATAAAGGACTCGCTTTAAATCAAGAAGTTTTTAATGATGAAGTTTTAGCAAGTTTGAATTTAGAGAAAGACAAATTAGTTTCTAAAACAGCAGTCGAGGTAGGGAATATCTTTTCCCTCGGAACTAAATTCTCTACACCTTTTGATTTAAATTATACCGATGAAAAAGGAGAGAATAAACCTGTAATTATGGGATCTTATGGAATCGGACTAGGTCGCCTTATGGGAACTGTAGTTGAAACTTTGTCTGATGATAGAGGAATTATTTGGCCTTCATCGATAGCTCCTTTTCGTGCGCATTTACTTTTGTTAGGTAATGATGAAGATGTGATTAAAGAAGCAAATCAAGTTTACGCAATGCTTTTAGAAAATAAAATCGAAGTTCTATTTGATGATCGCGAAGGTTTAAGCGCGGGTGAAAAATTTGCTGAAGCTGATCTGCTCGGTATGCCTATACGTATAGTAGTATCTAGTAGAAGTATCAAAGAAGGAGGAGTCGAAGTCAAGAAAAGAATCGAAGAAAAAGGCGCAATTATTAAAGCTACGGATTTAGTTTCATTTTTAAATAAAGAATTATAAATATGTTCGATAAACTTTACAAATTATTTTCCAATGATATCGGTATCGATTTAGGTACCGCTAATACTCTCGTATATCTTAAAGGTAAAGGTATAGTTATCAACGAACCTTCAGTAGTTGCTCTAAACGTCAAGACAAATCAAGTTTTAGCTGTGGGAATTAAAGCTAAAGAAATGCTTGGACGTACTCCAGGGCATATCAAGGCTGTGCGTCCTTTAGTAGACGGAGTTATTTCTGACTTCGAAGTTACCGAAGAAATGCTTTCTTATTTGATAAATAAAGCAGACAAAATGAATCCAAAACTTTTCCGTCCGAGAGTTGTAGTCGGTATACCTTCAGGTACTACCAACGTAGAATCTCGAGCTGTTTATGACGCTGCTCGTAGTGCAGGTGCGCGAGAAGTTTATCTGATCGAAGAGCCTATGGCAGCGGCTGTTGGTATTCGTTTACCAGTGAAGGACCCCGTAGGTTCTATGATTATCGATATAGGAGGAGGTACTACCGATATCGCAGTTATATCACTAGGTGGTATTGTACGTTCTAAAAATTTAAAAATAGCAGGAGATAAACTTAATAACGATATTATCTCTTATATGCGTAGTGAATTTAAAATTTTAATTGGTGAGAAAACTGCTGAGATTGTAAAGATGAGTATAGGGACCGTATTACCCATGGGTTATATGGAAACCGAAGTTCGTGGTAGAGATTTACTTACAGGCTTACCTCGTGAAGTTATAGTTACTGATTCTGATATTAGGGAAGCAATTGGAGCTTCTATCCGTGAATTCGTTGACGGCGTCAAGGATTTATTAGAATCCACTCCGCCTGAAATACTTTCAGATATTATGAAAAAAGGAATCACTCTTTCTGGAGGAGGAGCTCTTATAATGGGGCTTGATAGACTTCTTTCTGAATCTCTGAAAATACCTATCTATGTCGTTGATGATCCGCTTTCTGCGGTAGCGAGAGGTTGCGGAGTTGTGCTTGAAGACTTTGAAAATTTTAAAGATGTATTAATCAATAATCAAGATGAGCTATACTCTAGATAAACAAAGAAAAAATAAGAAAATTAAAAATTTAATTTTTGTTATTTTAATTTTCTTAATAATTATTTATTTTAATAAACCTATCTTTCAAACAATCAGCAATCTTAGCCTAAACCTAGGCAAGCCGTTTTTAGTATTTGGGAATAATACTAAAACTCGTTTACATAACTTTAGTTCTTATTTTATTTCCAAGAACACTTTATTAAAAGAAAATGATATTTTAAAAAATAAAAATCTAGAACTTGAATCCAAATTAGTGAATTATCAAAGTCTCGAAAATGAAAATCTAAATCTCAAAGAACTTCTCGGTCGTCTAGGAGAAAATCATACATATATTCTCGCTACTATTTTAGCTAAACCTAATACTACCTTGTATGATACTTTAGTCTTAGATGTCGGTAGCAAAGACGGTATTTTAGTAGGTGATATTGTATTTGCTTATGGAAATATACCTTTAGGTAAAGTTAGTGAAGTGTATGCTAAAAATTCGAAAGTTACTTTATTTTCAAGTAGCGGAGAAAAAACAAACGCTATTATCAGTAGTACTAATACTTATATTGATCTTATCGGGCGGGGAGGTGGAAACTTCGAAATTATTTTACCGAGAGATTTTACCTTAGAAGAAGGTGAAAGTGTCTTATTTCCTGATTTGAAAAATTATGTAATTGCAAAAGTTGTTTCTACTATTTCCGATGCACGTGATTCTTATCAAAAAGCTTTACTCATAAGTCCAATTAATATTCAAGAACTAAAATTCGTCCAAATTAGAAAGTAATATGCAATTCAAAATACAGAAAAAATTAGAAGGGAAGTTAGGGAGAGTAGGGGTTTTGAGTACTCCCCACGGAGATATTTTGACTCCGTCTTTTGTCGCGGTTGGCACGAAGGCGACTGTGAAATCCCTTGATCCAAATCATATTAAAGAAGCTAATACTCAAGTAGTCTTAGGAAATACTTATCATTTATATTTGCAACCTGGAGACGAGATAGTTCGTGATGCTGGAGGTATAGGCAAGTTTATGAATTGGAAAGGTCCGACGATGACTGACTCTGGAGGATTTCAAGTTTTCTCTCTAGGGGCTGCGTACGGTAAAGATATTTCGAAAGTTGTAAAAATTACTGATCCATCTCTCATGATACCGGAACGTTTTGACGACTCGAGTGCTCCGAGACTTGCGAAAATAGGGCAAGATGGAGTATCTTTCAAATCTCACTTAGATGGAAGTTTGCATTATATTACTCCCGAGAAATCGATAGAGATTCAGCATAATTTAGGTGCTGATATTATTTTTGCTTTTGATGAATGCACGAGTCCGGCTGAAGATTTTAAATATCAAGAAGAAGCTCTCGAGCGTACTCATGCTTGGGCAAAGAGATCCTTAAAAAGGCATATTGAACTTGAAAATTTTAAACTTTCGGCAAAGTATGATTCTTTGCCTCAAGCGCTTTTTGGTATTGTGCAAGGTGGTAGAGAAGAAATTTTGCGGAAAAAATCAGCTCAAGTTATTTCGGAAATGCGTGTTGATGATATTGGTTTTGATGGATTTGGAATTGGAGGAAGTTTTGCAAAAGAAGATATGTCGACTGCGGTAGCTTGGGTAAATGGAGTGCTTCCCGAAGATAAACCTCGTCATCTTTTAGGAATAGGGGAACCTGAAGATTTATTTATGGGTATCGAAAACGGTGTAGATTTATTTGATTGTGTCTTACCAACTCGTTTAGGACGTAACGGTACTATTTATACTAAAAATGGAAAGATAACTATTACTAATACTAAATATCGTAACGATCATACTCCGATAGAAGAGGATTGCGAATGCTATACTTGTCGCAATCATACGAGAGCTTATATTGCGCATCTTTTTCATGGCAAAGAAATGCTTGCTGGAACTTTAGCCTCGATTCATAATCTTCATTTTATTGTGAACCTTGTTCATCAAATTCGAGAATCTATTTTGAATGATACTTTTTATGAATTCCGCGATTCTTTTCTAGAGAAATATAGTATTGGTAAGGATAATATTATATAATTAAGATAAGGCTTTAAACCCTTTACATTTACAAACTTATTTGGTATAATTTTTTAACAAAAATATATTATTTATTTAAAAAATTTTTAAATTAAATGACCACAAAAAAGAAAAATTCGGTTTCAAAAAAATTATGGAAGTTAGGTATTAATGAATTTAACACTCAATATTTTGATTGGAACAAAGACGGCGACCTAAATATCAAAGAAGGTCACAATATTTATAATGTTCGCTATTTAGTTGAAAAGTTTGGAACCTCTCTTCAAATCTTGATGCCTTTTATTATTGAAGAGCGTTTAGAAGACTTGATGGATCTCGCGAATAATACTATCAAGAAAGTAAACTATCAAGGTAAATTCCTTTATCACTATCCAATGAAAGTGAATCAAACTCGCGAAGTGGTTATGGCTCTTGTGGGAGAAGGTGCTCATCTTGAGACTTCTTCTTATACTGAACTTTATTTGGTTAAAAAAATGCTTGAGCAAGATAAATTTAATCCTGATATTCGCATACTTTGTAGTGGTCCCAAAAATGATGCATATTTAAGTTTGATAGATGAATTACAACACAAGGGGGTAAAAATATTTCCTCTTATTGAAGGTCCTAGTGAGCTTAAAATGCTTCAACATTCTAAATACAACGTAGGTATTCGTTTAGATATGCCTGTGAAAGCTAGTTCATATTGGAACAAGCAAGTTGATCGTTTTGGTTTTTCCGCAAAAGAAATTTATGATATGGGATCATTTAAAAATTTAAAAATTTTGCACTATCATATCGGTTCTCAAATCGAAAAATCTGGAGATATTTTAACCCCTATCAAATACGCTCTTGATGTGTATTTTAAATTAAAGAAAACTAATCCTTCACTCGATACTTTAGATATCGGAGGAGGTATGCCTATTCCTTATACTCGTGAGAGAGGTTTTAATATTGATAAATTAATGGAAAAGATTTTTACTTTACTTAAAACTGAAGCAGAGAAGCACGAGATGCCTCATCCAAATTTGATTTGTGAATGGGGGCGTTACGTAGTAGCTCCTGCTCAAATGACTATTTTTAAAGTTATTGATACTAAAAAAGTTCATAAAACTAAAAAAGACGACAAGAAGTGGTACGTGATTGACGGTTCTTTTATGAACGATCTTTGCGATACTTGGTCTGTTGATCAAAAGTGGTCTATTGTACCGGTGAATAATAAAAACGATGATGATTTAGGAGAAGTTTGGTTTGCTGGATCTACTTGTGATAGTGATGATTTTTATAAAGGTAAAGATGGTTCAGTTCGTTTCCCAAAATATGATTATAGTGAAATAAATAATAATCCTATGTATATAGCAGTTTTAGATACCGGAGCGTATCAAGACGCTTTAGCGATGAATCATTGTCTAGTAGCTCGCCCTCAAAGAATCATAGTTGAGAACGGTCATATAGTCCTTGCTCGCAAGAGATTGAGTCCTGATGAAATCGGTAGACAATTGGGTTGGTACAATAAATAAGTTATAATATAAACTATGAGATCTATTTTTATTTGGCTTGTTTTTTTAGTGTTGATTGGATTTGGAGCTTTATTTGTTTTGTCTCGTGAAAATCCTAAAACTATAAAAGAAGAAAAAGCGTCTATCAATTATGTAAAGATAAACGATACTATTGTTGAAGTTGATATCGCATCGAATGATGTTGAGCGAGCGAAAGGACTTTCAGGTAGAGCAAACCTAAGAGAATACTCTGGTATGCTTTTTATATTTGATAAATTAAGTCGCAATATGTTTTGGATGAAAGATATGAATTTCCCGATAGATATAATTTGGCTAGATGAAAATAAAAAGATAGTTTATATTAAAGAAAACTTAAGCCCGAAAACTTATCCTGAAGTTTTCGGGCCTGAAGCTTATACTATGTATGTGCTTGAAGTTAATAGTGGTTTTGCTAAAAAACACAATATTAAATTAGGGGATCAAGCTTCTTTTTTCTAGTAGTAGAACAAGAGTCTGCGGAGTATACTTAAAACTGCTAAGAATACTAACAATAATATTAACCAACCAAAGAAAGTATTCGGTAGAAAATCTCCACTAAATAAAGCATTCGCACTTTGATTATAATTACTATTAGAATAATAGTCTTTGTTATAGTTTGAATTAATATTTTGATTTAGAGTCCCTGTATTTAAATTACTATTTGTATTTACGTAAACGATTTTAGTTTCTACTACTTTTTTAGTATTCACGCTCGCTACTGTACCGGTAGTATTTGTGTTTACTATATTTACTACTTGATTATTAATAATCGGATTTGTTGTTATCATTATAGTATTTCCGCGAACAGTTCCCATAGTATTATCAGCTACAATTCTCACATAATAAATACTATCTGGTTTTAGGTTTTTAATAGTTGCACGTACAGGGAATTCGTTACCTTGAGATCCGACAAAGATGTGATTAGTTTCAGAATAGTTCAAGAAATTCATATCCTCACTGTATTCGAACCACGCAGTAGTCATTACTCCGCCTGGGTTTACGCTACCGTAGACTGTTGCTTCTTTGGTGCCTGTTGTACTATAAACAGTATTCACGTTGATTACACCCGCAAAAGTAGCAAAAGGGGAAATAGCAAAGGCTATTGGCAGAGCTAAAACTATTAATTTTTTCATTAAATTTTTCATATTATTATACCGTATATTATAGCATTTTATTATAAAAAAGTCAAGCCCCGTCAGTCGCGACTGACGGGGCTTGAAGCTTATTATATTAATGAATTAATGATGCATTGTGTGATCAGTATTTGCTGTATAGTTGTGATTTATTACTGTTTTATTTCTGTGATTATAATACGCCATTCTGATAGCAAGGATTATAAGTAAAATAATTAAGATAAGTAATAACCAGCCAAGTAAAGTAGTAGGCAAGAAGCTTCCTCCGAAAATACTTGCTGCTCCTAATACGTTTCCATTATTTGTTAAGGTATTTTTTGAGTAAGCAAATACTTCTTCTTGAATATTACTACTTGCGATAGTATAAACCATATTTGCAGTAGTTACGATAATTTTACCTACTTCTGCACCACGTTCTACTCTAACTTTTAAGAACACACTACCTTCTTCTTGTGGATACAAGTTTTCGATATTTACTACTAGAGTATTGTTCTCTTCTGAGAAAACTCCACGACTAGAATCTAAGAAAGTTAATTCTTTTGGTAATACTACGCGTAATACTAGATCTCTTAATAATTCTCCAGATACGTTTTTGTAGTTTACTGTGTATTCGATTTCGTTTCCTAATCCGATAGTTTCGTTATCTCTGTTGATAGTTAAGAATACTAGTGAAGGTTTTGAAATTCCTACTTCGGTATTTGTAGTTACTACGTTAGTTACAGGTATAACTTCACGATAGATGATTCTTGTATTTGTAGTAGTTGTATTTACTGTACTTGTACCGTTTACTATTGTATTTCCTCTTGTTCTGAAGTTTTGAATATCTCCACGAGAAGTTCCATATTGATTAGTTACTACTGCACGGAAATAATAAGTTGTGTTTGGAGTTAAGCCAAATAGACTTGAGTAGAAAGGAGATGAAGCAGAATTTCCGATATATCCGTTATTTGTAGTTCTGTCTAAGTAGTTTGGATTTGTACCGTATTCAAAGTAACCGTTTGTATTAATATTTCCATTCACTAAACCTAAACCGTTTAGACGAGCCGAGTTATTATCAACGTTAGTTGCGAGAGTGGTTACTGCTGTTGGAGAACAATTTCCGAATACACAAGTATTGTTATTATTGTAGCCTGTTGTAGAGAAAGTAAGTACGTTACCGTAAACAGTTTGACCGTTACCTTGCGCTACTGCACGATAGTAATAAGTTACGTTTTGTTGTAAACCTGTTACGATTTGGTTAAAGTTTCCGCTTGAAATTCCTTGATTTAACTTATTAGTTTGAGTTGCTAAGTAGTTAGTACTTGTACCGTATTCAAACCAACGAGTAGTATAATTACCATTTGTTTCTACGTAGCCGTTTAATACAGCTGAAGTTGCATAAACTTCTGTTGGATTATAAGTAGTTACACTCGGAGCATTGTTATTGTAACAATTATAAGTACAACCACCGTTTCCGCTTGTAGTAAAGCTCATTTGATTTCCGTAAACAGTTTGACCGTTTTCGTTTTGAGCTACTGCACGATAGTAATAAGTTGTATTTGATTGTAAGCCTCCTAAGTTGTATGAATAATTTACGTTATTTGAACTACCGTAATTTGATTGATTAGTTTGATTACCCATACTAGAATTAGTACCCCAATCAAACCAAGCTTTCACATTACTACCTCCGTTTGCAGATACAGTACCGTTTAGAGTTGCGTAGTTAGTACCTAATCCAGAAGGGGAATTAGTAGTTACACTAGGAGTAATATTTTGATTATTATCTTCTACTGCTACGTAAACAGAATCAGAAGCACTTCCACCGTTTCCAGTACAAGTTAGAGTATAAGTTTTGGAGCTTGTTAAGTTGTATTTAGTTTCGTTACCACTTGTATTTTTAGTACCTGACCAACCGTTTGAAGCAGTACAGTAATTCGCATTAGTAGAAGACCAAGACAAGGTTGCATTTCCGTTATAAGGAATAGAGTTATCGTTTACAGTTAAGTTAACAGTCGGAGTATAAACTGGATCTGGATCAGGCATAGAACTTACGTATACAGATACGCTGTCAGATGCAGTTCCACCGTTACCACTACAAGTAATAGTATAAGTCTTTGTAGTTGTTAGGCCACCTAGAGAATAACTTCCGTTTGTAGTTTTTGTACCTGTCCATCCACCTGTAGCATAACAAGAGTTTGCATGAGTTGAAGTCCAAGTTAAAGTTGAATTTCCGTTGTATGCTACAGAAGTTGGATTTGCTACCAAGTTAACAGTCGGAGTATAAACTGGATCTGGATCAGGGATTGCGGTTACGTAAACCATCGCTGAATCAGAACCTGAACCTCCGTTACCAGTACAAGTTACAGTATAAGTAGTAGAATAGTTTGGATAAACTACTTTAGAACCACTAGTACTTGTAGTACCACCGAAATTATTTGAACAGTAAGTTGCGTTTGTTGAAGTCCAAGAAATAACTGAAGAAGAGCCTACATTGATAGAAGTTGGACTTGCTGTTACGTTTACTGCTGGAGCTGGGGTAGGGGTAGGGTTACAATTGTAATTACAAGGATTAGGATTACAGTTGTAAGTACAAGTGTTATTACAACCACTAGTACAAGTTCCTCCTCCGTTATTATTACCTAAAGTTGTAAAACTTTGCCAAGAACCCCAAGTTGTACCTGAAGTTACTCCAGCTTCTGTAGTAGTATTTTCTGCTACACCACGGTAATAATAAGTAGTACCCGGAGTTAAATTAGTAGCATAATAATAACTAGTAACGTTGCTGTTACCACTACCTAGATTTTGCTGACCAAGTTTTACTCCTTGATTATTTTGCATTTCAAACCAAGCGTTTGTATTCAAACCTTTTGGATTGAAAGTATTTGTTAATGTCGCAGTTGTAGAAGTTATATTTGTAGCTGTTACTCCTCCGTAGGCTGGTGTTGCAGCGAATGCATTCAGTCCTCCAGAAAGTAATAGTCCAAACACAAAAACCACTGACGCTAATTTTTTGACTATATTTTTCATAATTTTTTCCGCTATGCGGTATTAATATTGATAATTAACTTAACTTATAAACTTATAATTGACTCCAATATCCTAGCATATTTTAAAAAATAAGTCAAGTGCCTATATTGACTTTTCTATTTTTATATGCTATCATATATTTAGTAAAATAGTTCATTGAAAAAGAAAATTTTTGAGACGAAATTGTCTTTTTGCGCATTAATTTTAAAATTTTAGTGCCTAAAAAGACAATGTCGTCAAAATTAAAATTTCTCATAATGAAAAAAATATTTTTTCTTTTATTGGTTCTCTTCGGATTGAGCCAAATTGTAAACGCCCAAAATTTTTTGAAGGGCTTTGATTACGAGACAACAGAGAAGTATCTGAACGCAATGGAAGTAGTGAAAACTACGCCACCTTTGTATTCGGTTACCGTGAAGTATGGGGAAAGAAACCCTTACTTCGAATGGGAAGATATTTCTCTGAACAGAGAAGGCTGTTCATTCAGCATTAAAGTTGATGTTTACTGTGATTTCAATGTTTTAACAATTGTTGATTGCAGTGATTGCCAGCAAACATGTTGGAACGGAACTTTGTATCAGAATGCAATTTTGGTATTAAATCCAGGACTTTACACAGCAACTGTGTTTGGGCCTAATTGCCAAAGTTCTTCAAGCATGAATATTGCAAAAGTGGGTAACAAGCCTGAGTTTTCTGTTGAGAGCACAAAAGCTTGTTCCGGTGAAAAAGGAACATTGAGAGTGGCTTCGTTCTCAGAACCACTAGTCTCTTTTGCATGGAGCAACGGAGCTACGACAAGTAGTATTCAAGTTCCAAAAGGAATGTACTCCGTAACAGCTACCAATGCACAAGGATGTGCAAACGTAGCTCAGGGAGAAGTAAAAGAATTCTTACCTTCACCAGCACCTATGGTCACACCATCGATAAACGCTGATGGATCAGTAACCTTAACTTCATCTATGCCTTCGGGTAATATGTGGAGTAATGGAGCAACTTCTCAAAGTATCAAGCCTGAAGTTTCAGGGGTGTATACTTTAAAAGTGAAAGATAGTAATGGATGCTACTCAGCATCCAGTTGCCCTTCAGCAGTTTCTGTAATTAAAAAAACAGAGATTGTTGAAGTTCATGATACGGTGATAGTAAACTCACCACTTTCGTGTCCACTAACCGCATCTTTCATGCATGAAGTAAATTTAAAGAAAGTAAATTTCAAAAATACTTCATCTGGAGAGCCTGTGGGCTACTTGTGGATGTTTGGCGACGGCACTACTTCTACAGAAGTAAATCCAATGCACGACTATGCACAGGACGGAACCTACGAAGTGAAACTCTTCACTTTCAAAGGTGTTGATCAAAGCATGATTATGGGAAAAGTTTTCATTAATACTAAAACTGGAAACGGTGGAGGTGGAAATGCGACTTGTCCAGCTATGGCTTCATTTATGTATGAAGTTGATGGTATGGAAGTAGATTTTAGAAATACTTCATCCGGAGATGGACTGCTAAGTTATCTTTGGGATTTTGGAGACGGAACCTCAAGTACTGAAAAAAATCCAGTCCATAAGTATTCACAATACAAAAGTTACAAAGTAACTCTGTATGTAAATACACCGAACGGATTAATTTCGGCATCACAAAATGTTTGGATTATTGATCAGAACGTTTTGAATGGGACCGTTTGTGATAGTTTACTGATCAAGGCTAGCAATGGCATGAAAAACGGTGAGGCAATCTTGCCTTATCAGATTACAAGCCAGACAAAACTGGTTTTAGAGCACCCAAATGCCAATAATTGGTCTTGGAGCCCAACTGGTCAAGCTACCGATTGGTCACTGGTGAAAACTGGTGTTGGAAGACATCATTTTTATGTGTCTTATTTCGTAAACAATAAGAAGCAATGCTCAGTATTTGATTACGAAATCTTAGGTGGCGGTATTACCGGTACTAACGAAGAAGCCGAGAACAGGTCCAGTAATAGTGATAAGGATATTAATGTATATCCTAATCCGACTTCCGGACCCGTTGAATTAGATCTTTCAGGGTTACCTGGAGGCCAATACTTGATTAATGTAATTAGTCAATCTGGCCAAACGGTGACCAAAAAAGTAATCAAGCAATAAAAGTTTGCTTGGTATCGAAATAAAGCCTTGAGCTACTTAAGTGTAGCCAAGGCTTTTTTATTTTACCCAGTCGGTCTAGACTGACTGGGTTTGCAATTTTTTGAGAGTATTGTATACTATAAAAGTTTTGTATTGTGATAACTACGCGAGTTTCGACTCGTGAGGAAAGTCCGAACATTCATTCATTAAATTGAAAAGTGTAGTGGGTAATACCCATCCACCGCAAGGTGCGAGGTGCGAGCAGAGACGCTGATGTTTACCCGACGTAAGTTTGGTAGGCGGGCCGAAAGGCTAGGCTTCCTTATAGGAAGAGTTTCGTAGTAATACGAAAGTGAAACGGCTAAATCCTTACATGAATGCAAGATCGTGTCCCGAGCGCAAGTGAGGGAAGAATCGCTTGAGGTATTGAGTAATCAATATCCTAGATAAATTGTTATCTCTTTTATGAAAATAAAAGATACAGAATTCGGCTTATAGGTACAAAATACAAATGAAAAATCCCTCGCAAGAGGGATTTTTCTATTTTGCTATTGACTTATAACTTCTAGTATGCTATACTCTATTTGTGAGTGTGAGGCCCGGAGCAATCCTTAGGACTTACATTATTCGAAACAATATATGTGCCGCAAAAAGCCCCGCAAGGGGCTTTTTGTTTTATATAGTATACAAAAACATTATTTTAAATAGTACGGAAAAGCAAATCAATGAAATTTCTGAATCCTCGCCCTCGGAGTCAAAAGGACAGGGGACCCGCGATTCTTAAAATTTCATTGATTTGCTTTTTTCGTGCTAAAATATATCTATGCATAATGGTATAAAATCTTGGAATAACTTAGTTAGTTTTGCTTATAATTTTTTTTCAATTCCGCTACTTGCGAAAACTTTATTTAATCCTTTTCAAAACGATAAAGCTGATAAAAGTTTCGATATTTTAGAGACTGTAGTCTTTGCTATTTTTTCTAGAATTTTAGGATTTCTTTTTAGAATTATTTTAATAATCCTCGGTTTAGTTTTAACTTTATTAGCTATCTTAACTTTTCCGATTTTCTTTTTCTTTCCGATATCAATCTCACGAGAAACGCTTAGAGATTTTGGAAGTTTTGGTAGTGAGTTGTCTTATGGTAAAACTTTTTATCTTAATAAATATAGTCACGATTTACTTAGTCTAGACGGTATAGCTATTTATGGTAAAGAAAAAGCACTTCGAGTTATTGAGCGTGGACTTTCGAAAGAAGAATCTCGAAATATTTTGCTTGTAGGTGAGACTGGAGTAGGGAAAAGTACTTTGATTTCTTATTTAGGCAGATTAGGAAAATCCGGACTTTCTTTCCCTGGAATCGCCCATCACAGAATAGTAAGTTTTGCTCCCGAAGATATCACTAGTGAAGAATTTGAAGGTGCGATGAATGAAGCTTCTAGTGCGGGTAACGTTATCTTAGCGATTGAAAATATTTATGAATATGCAAATATTTATGATAAGTTTATACCTTATTTAGATATGCCTCATTTAGGTATAGTGGCGACTACTGATTTCGCTGGACTTGATAGAGTATTAAAGAATTACCCAGAATTTCTATCTAAATTTTTAAAAGTAGATATAGGAGAAACTAATGACGAAGAAACTCTCGCTATTTTGAAAAATCATATTTATTTAAAAAGTTTGAAAATCAATGAAGACGCTGTGCTTGAAATAATCAGATTAACTAATCGCTACGTAGGTAATGAGCCTCAACCGCTCAAATCGATTTTACTTTTAGATGAACTTAAAACTTTAGGTAAAGAAATAACTATTTCTGATGTGCAAGCTTTGATTTCTGATAAAACTAATATGTCTATTGGAGAATTAGGTTCTGACGAGAAATCTTTACTCCTTGATTTAGAGAAAAATATGCTTTCAAAAATCATCGATCAAGAAGAAGGAGTGCGTGACGTCGCAAATGCTCTCAAACGTCTACGCGCAGGTATTGGGGATCCTGATAAGCCTGCAAGTTTTATGTTTTTAGGTACGACTGGAGTAGGTAAGACTTATACTGCGAAGATTTTAGCTGAAAGTTATTTTGGACGTAAGGACGCGATGATTAGATTCGATATGAGTGAATTTTCTTTGCCGGATTCTCTTGATAATTTTGCTGATAGATTAGCCGGAGTTATCGAAGAGATGCCTTTATCTTTAGTATTCTTAGATGAGCTTGAAAAAGCTCATCGAGTGATTCACCAGCTATTGCTTCAAGTACTCGACGAAGGTAGACTTACTCGTAAAAACGGACGAGAAGCTAATTTTAAAAACTCAATAATTATTGCGACTACTAATGCCGGTAGTGCAAATTTGATAGAGAATCCAAATATTGGTAAAAAATCTTTGATTAATTTAATAATATCTCTAAATATTTTTGCTCCAGAGTTTTTGAATCGTTTTTCTGATATTATTTTATTTAAACCCCTCACCAAAGAAGGGATTAAAAAAGTTACCTTGTTATTACTAAACGAATTTAAAGAGAGACTTTATGAAGATAAAGGTTTCAACCTCTTAGTAGATGATATGCTTGTTAATAAAGTAGCAGAAGCTGGATTTGATCCTCTTTTTGGAGCTCGTCCTATAAAACGATCTATCGAAGAATTAGTAGAAAATAAAGTCGCAGATTATATATTAAAAGGTGGAGTAGAAAAAGATATTAAAATCTTTTAAATACTTTCTAAGAAGTTTTCTACTTCTTGTTTTTCAGTGATCAGAGATTTAGGTATAGGTAAGTATACAGAAAATACTGTTTTATTTTTGTCAGCTGAGGAGAAAGCTATAATTTTACCTTTATGATATTCGATAATTTTTCTAGAAATATAAAGACCTAAGCCTATACCGTTTGGTTTGGTAGATATAGCATTTTCTGCTCTAAAGAATTTTGCAAAGATTTTTTCTTCGTCTAATTTATTTATTCCAATACCATAATTCTCAACTTGGACTAAAATATATTCACCTTCGGTTTGGATAGATACTTCGATATCTGTATCTTTGGTGCCATAATCTATTGCATTTTCTATTAAGTTAGAAAAAACTGTATTAATTCTTTCTGGGTCAGCAATAATTTTAATATTTTTAGATAATTTATTTATATAATTTATCTTTTTGTTTTTTATTTTAACTTCTACATTAAAATCTTGAATTGATTTTTCTAAAACATTACGAATATCTACTTGCTGTAGATTGTAAGGGAAATTATCTTCCTCGATTTGAGACACCTTCAAGAGGTCGTCGATATTACGAATGGTTTCTGTATTACGCTCTATGCATTTATCTAAAATTTCTTTTTGATCTTTGTTTAAGGGACCCTTTACCTCAGAAGCGAGTGCGTCGAGTCCAAAGCGTACCCCAGTTACTGGAGTTCTTAGTTGATGAGAAGCTACGGTTATGAAGTTTGATTTCATTTTTGAAATCTCATCATTTCTATCTTTGACCTCTTTTAGTTTTTGTGTCATTTCGTTAAAAAGACTTATAAGATTACCAAATTCATCTCTTCGGTCTGCAACAAGTTCAATCTCTAGATTACCTTCAGCGACGCCTTTAATACTTTGCTTCAATAATCTAATAGGGGATGCGATATGTTCAGCTACGTTAACCGCAAGAAAAACAGCCGGTACAATAACCAAAAGTACTACAAAGATAAAATTATTTTTAAAACTTGTATATAAAATATTTAATTCTTCTGTTGTCAAATCTAGATGAGTACTTTGAAAAGTCCATAAAGCGATCAAGGAGATCGCAATAATAGTAAAAATACTAAAAAATATAAAAGCCATAAAAAGCTTCATTAAAATACTTAACTTTGGTCTTTCGACAGAAGATATTATATTCTTTTTTGAGTTTGTGTTATCTTTTTCCATATTTTTATTTGCTTGCCTTTTCTACATTATATATAATATATATGTTATATGCAAAAAGTCGAAGTCATATAATTGTTATTAATTTATTAATATTTATTAATCATTATGGAATTTATAGGAAATACAGCTCTTATTGATGCTGTTATAGTAGTTCTATCTTGGGTTGTGCTTTTCTCTCGTAAACCAAAAGGTGAAGAAGTTGGAGCAAAGAATAATTATCTTTCTCAGTACTTCGTAGCAACTTTTGCTTTCTTAGTATTAATTGCCTTTACTATTTTGCGTACAGAAGGCGTAACTCAACAAGTTATGTTTTTGATATCTGATCTTGTGCTTTGGGTATCTTTATTTATTTTCATTTTACTTATGTACGCTGATACTAAGGGTACAGGAAAGGGAATGATGATGTTAGCTTTCGGTATCTTTGCACTTGCTCGATCTTTATTCCAACTTGCAGGTATTGTAGGTATGGATTTATCAGGTTTAGGAGAAACTACACTTTACGTGCTTTCTCAACTTGATGCATGGCTTATGTATGCTGTTTGGGTTCCTAGTGCTTTAGTTTTGATTTATGTTGCTTTGACTTCAGAAAGTAATATTGTAAGATTTAGATCTTTGGTATTTGCTATTGGATTACTTCTAATATCATTTACATGGGCTTTCCGTTTACTTTCTGCTTCTACTGTATCTGTGCAAACTGCATACTTGTTAGTAGGTGGTTTGTCAGTTGTAGGTTTCTTTTTGTTGTTAGTAGGTATCCTATATAAAGGACAAAATAAAATGCAAACTGATGGAATGAGTATGAATACTCAAATGGGAAATACAAATCCTCCACAAATGCAATAAAAAGTTCAATATAAAAAACCTCTCATTGAGAGGTTTTTTATTATGTTTATGTGGACCCTACAGGACTCGAACCTGCCACCTCCTCATTGCAAATGAGGCGCTCTAGCCAGATGAGCTAAGGGCCCAATAAAATCTATTTTATACTATTATCTTAAAAATGCAACTGTTTTATTTTTAAAGTCTTATTTAATTTAGTATAATTAAAATAATGACCCAAGAACAAGCTCTCAAAATAATGAAAACTGGAGTTAACGTATACCTTACTGGTAGTGCTGGATCCGGTAAAACCTTTTTACTTAATCAATATATAGATTATCTCAAAGAGCATGATATAGAAGTTGCAATCACCGCTTCGACAGGTATCGCTGCGACGCATATGAACGGGATGACTATCCACGGTTGGTCAGGTATAGGAATTCGCGAAACTTTAACTGAGAGAGATTTGGACGATCTCGAAAGTAAAAAATATCTTTGGAATAGATTTGAAAAAACTAAAGTTTTAATCATAGATGAGGTCTCGATGCTTCACGCTTCTCGACTCGATATGGTAGATAAAGTTTTGCGTAGGTTTAAAGGCAAAGAAGCTCCTTTCGGAGGATTGCAAGTTATACTCTCAGGGGATTTCTTTCAGCTTCCACCAATAAATAAAAATAGGAATCTAGATAATGATATTAACTTCTCTTCCAAAGAGATGATTTTTAATTCGAATGCTTGGAAAAGTATGCGACTCGCTATTTGCTATATTACCGAGCAATATAGACAAGAAGATGAAATCTTTACTGAAATATTAAATAAAATAAGGCAAGATGATTTAGAAGAAATGCATTTTGAAGAAATTCAAAAAAGGATGAATTTAGATATCGAAGAATCTCAAAATTGGACTAAGTTATACACTCATAATCTCGACGTAGATAATCTTAATAATTTAGAACTAAGTAAAATAGAAGGCGAGACTAAAATTTACCCTATGGAAACTATTGGTAACGAAGTTTTAGTAGGAATTCTTAAAAAAAGTTGCCTTGCGCAAGAAACTTTATATCTTAAAAAGGGGGCAGAAGTTATGTTCATTAAAAACAATCTCGAAGGAGCTTATGTAAACGGTAGTAGAGGGAAAGTGGTAGATTTTTATAATGAAGATATTAATACGACTTTACCAATAGTCGAGCTTTATAACGGACGAAGGGTTTACGTTAAAAAAGAAGAATGGATTATAGAAGAGAACGGCAAGAAGAAAGCTTCTATAATTCAGCTACCTATACGTCTCGCTTGGGCTATCACTATCCACAAGAGTCAGGGTATGAGTCTCGATTCGGCTATTATCGACCTCTCGAAATCTTTTAGTTACGGTATGGGCTACGTCGCATTATCGAGAGTAAGAACTCTCAAAGGTATTCATCTACTTGGTATTAATCCGAATGCACTTAAAGTTGATCCGGTGATTTTAGAGTTAGATAAAAAATTGCAAAAGGAAAGCGATAATAATATCGAGCTTTTCAGTAAGCTTGCAGATTTCGAACAGAGGAAATTAGAAGAAGATTTTATAATCCGCACCGGAGGCAATCTTAAAAAAGTAAAAGTCAAAGATGAGAAAAATAAATTTAAAAAAGTTTCAAGTATTATGCTTACCAAAGAATTACTCGATGAAGGTAAAAGTTTAGAAGAGATTATTGAAACTCGTAAGCTCGTATTTTCAACTATAACCTCGCATATAGAAGAATTAGTAGAGAAGGGAATCGAAGTCAAGATAGATCATATAAAGCCAAAGAAACAAGACATCGAAAGAGTTGCAAAAGCGAATAAAAAACTTAAAGAAGACCAAATAGGCAAACTTTCTCCTTTAAAATCAATACTAGATAAAGAAGGTCACAAAATGACTTTCGAAGAAATAAGGCTTGCCAGGTTGTTTATTTAAATAGTTGTTTTTTATCTAAAATCTGATAATATATATTATATTCGGGAGTAGCTCAGCGGTAGAGCGGTCGCCTGTTAAGCGATTGGTCGTAGGTTCGATCCCTACCTCCCGAGCAT
>CAYNLU010000004.1:0-27147 GCA_964398205.1 uncultured Candidatus Saccharibacteria bacterium
TCAAATTGAATTATTCCACGAGCAGCTTCCGCTACCCGTGCCTTGTTACGACTTATTCCCTGTCACCGAGCTTACCGTAGGACCTCCTTCTGAAGATACTTCGGGTACTCCCGGCTCCCTTGAATTGACGGGCGGTGAGTACAAGACTTGAGAACGTATTCACCGCAGTATGTCTGACCTGCGATTACTAGCAATTCCGGCTTCATGAAGTCGAGTTGCAGACTTCAATCCGAACTGGGGCCATTTTTGACGATTAGCTCAGAGTCGCCTCGTCGCTGCGCGTTGTAATGGCCATTGTATTATGTGTGTAGCCCAGGGCATCAAGGGCCATGCTGACCTGGCGTCATCCTCTCCTTCCTCCCCCGCCTAAAATTTCAATCTATAAAGATTAAAAACTTAGGCGGGGGCAGTATCGTGTGACACTTGTAACACACAACGAGGGTTGCGTTCGTTAGCCCACTTAAGGGTACAATTCAAACCACGAACTGACGACGGCCATGCAGCACCTGTCAACTAGTCTTGCGAGGGCTCTAGTTTCCTAGAGATTTCACGTTGATTTCTAGCCCTGGTAAGGTTCTTCGTTTACCATCGAATTAAACCACATAATCCACTGCTTGTGCAAGTCCCCGTCTATTCCTTTGAGTTTTAGCCTTGCGGCCGTACTTCCCAGGCGGATCTCTTAACGCGTTAGCTACGTCTCTCAGAGGGTCGATACTCCGAAAGACTAGAAATCATCGTTTAGGGCGTGGACTACTGGGGTATCTAATCCCATTCGCTACCCACGCTTTCGTGCTTCAGTGTCAAATATGTGCCAGTGTACTGCCTTCGCTTTTGGTATTCCCCATGATATCAACGGATTTCACCCCTACACCATGAGTTCTGTACACCTCTCACACTTTCAAGTTCTGCCGTTTCTTTTGCGTTCCCCAAGTTAAGCCCGGGTCTTTCACAAAAGACTAACAGAACAACCTACGCACCCTTTACGCCCAATAATTCCGGATAACGCTCGAGGCTCTCGTATTACCGCTCCTGCTGGCACGAGATTAGGAGCCTCTTATTCATGAGGTACCGTCAATAAACTTCTTCCCTCATAAAAGATCTTTACGTCCCAGAGGGACTTCATCAATCACGCGGCGTCGCTCCGTCAGACTTTCGTCCATTGCGGAAGATTCTCGACTGCAGCCACCCGTAGGTGTATGGTCCGTGTCTCAGTACCATCGGTGGGGGTCAGGCTCTCACCTCCCCTAGACGTCATAGCCTTGGTAGTCCATTACACTACCAACTAGCTGATATCATACAGGCCATTCCCAAAGCGATAAATCTTTACTCTTGCGAGACCATCTTGTATTAGTCCACCTTTCGATGAATTATTCAAGACTTTGGGGGATGTTCCTATACATTACTACCTCGTTCGCCACTAAGAAGCAAACCCAATCCAATACTTGATTCCAATCGTATTGCTACTTTCAGTTTCTCATACGTTCATGGGACTTCTCCGTTCGACTTGCATGCCTTATCCACGCCGCCAGCGTTCATCCTGAGCTAGGATCAAACTCTAACTAAAAAATATTTAATTTAATTAGAACGAAACAAAATAAAAAACAGCATTGCTTTTTACATTGTTTAGAGTTTGAAACTGCTCGATATAAATTACTTTTATATGAATTATTTTCCTAAAAAATATATAGAGACTTGCTCCCTGATTAATTTGAAAATCAGGGGTTCTCTTGATCTCGTCACTTGATGTAAATGACGAGATTTAAAACTATTCCTTTGTCAAAGTAAAACGCCCTATCTATACGATAATGACGTAAAAAGAGTATATACTAAAGCAAAATATAAGTCAAGTATTATTTAATCCTTTATAAACAAACTAAAAACCCTTATTTTCTAAGGGTTTTTAAAGTTTAAAATTTTCTTATTTCTCTTCTATATTATACCTATCTAGAATCGCTTCGAAGATTAGCGGAGCGACGATAGTAGCATCAGATTCGATAACGAACATAGGAGTATCTTTCGTAAGTTTATCCCAAGTGATTTTCTCGTTTGGAGTTGCACCGGAATATGAACCGTATGAAGTAGTCGAATCAGAAATTTGGCAGAAATATCCCCAAGGACGTACAGGCTCTTTGAGATCATATTTAATACTTGGAACTACACAGATAGGAAAATCTCCTGAAATACCTCCTCCGATTTGGAAAAATCCTAAACCTTCTCCGTCTTTAGAAAGTTCTTTATATTGATCATAAAGATACATCATATATTCAACCCCAGACTTCATAACACTCGGAGAAATTTCTCCAGCTTTACAATATCCAGCAAAAATATTTCCTAAAGTAGAATCTTCCCAACCTGGAACTACTATAGGTAAATTCTTCTTCGCAGCTTCGAGTAACCAGCAAGCATTCGGATCTCCGTCATGATGCGGATCTACAGAACCGTCGAGCAAGATTTGATAAAAATATTCATGAGGAAAATATCTCTCGCCTTTCTCCTGTGCTTCTTTCCATTTTTTTAATATGATAGGTTCTATCACACGAAAAGCTTCTTCTTCGGGTATAGAAGTATCAGTAACTCTACGTTCACCGTTTTCTAAAATTTTAGAATCATCTTCTTTAGTAAAGTATCTATAGTCAGGATAATCTTTATAATGGCTATGCGCTACTAGACGGAAAACTGATTCTTCTAAGTTTGCTCCGGTGCAAGAAATAGCGTGAATTTTACCTTCTTTAATCATCGGCGCTAGGGTTACGCCCATTTGAGCTGAACTCATCGCTCCACCCATAGCGAGCATCATCTTACCTCCCTTTGCTAAATGATCCTTATAAGCGATAGTCGCGTCTTTCATAGAACGCGCATTGAAGTTATGAAATAACTTTTTAAATAAATCTAATGTATTCATTCCGTTAATATAATTAATTAATAATCTTATATATATTATATAGTAATTTAAAAATAAAAGACAAGAAATAAAAAGTTTATATTTTATTTCCCTAAAAAGTATTTCCTCTCCTTTTCACTAAACTTTTCGATAGCGTAGCGGAGCATGGTGCGGGGCATTTTAGTTTTATTTTTTTCTAAAAATTCTTTTAGTCTTTTCTCATCTCTTTTGCCTGCTTCGCGTAACATCCAACCGAGAGCTTTATGAATTAGGTCGTGCTTATGATTCAAAAAATATTCTCCGAATTGAAATATCAAATCGAGGTCATTATTTTTAATAAATGCAAAAGTTGAAACGATAGCGATACGCTCGCTCCAAAGTTTTCCAGATTTAGAAAGTTTAATCAAAATACTTTTATCCCCGCCTGCTGGTGCAGTTCGGGCAAGCTCTTTGTCTTTTAAATACGCTCCGAGAATATTATAAGCCGATACGTCTACCAAATCCCAATTATTAATATAAGAAATATTTTTCAAATAAAACTTCACTAACTTTTCTTTCTCTTTTTCCTCTTTCGCATTCTTGTATTTCGTATTTAAAATAATTAGAGCGATAAGTCTAATCTCATGAACTTTATTCTTGATTATTTTCTCTAAATCTAACAAATTTATATCTACATACTTTTTAGCAATTTTTCGAGAATTAGGTACGGTGAGTCCATAGAAAATATCTCCTTCTCCGTATTCACCCTTCCCAGTCCGAAAAAACCTATGAGAAAATGCCCCTTTATCTTTATCTCGCAATTTAGTAACTTCTTTAATTATAAGTTTATCCATATTTATATTATATAGTATTTAAGCTTATAAAATAAAGCTTTATCCAAAATAAATTGCAATTTTGACAAAAATATGCAAGAATAGACCTATGAGTTTAGTAATCAAAATTTTACCTTATATAGAGATAATCCTTGGGGTTGTCCTAATCCTGGCGATTTTACTGCAACAAACTGGCTCTAACGTTGGTGGGGCATTAGGAGGTGGTGATGGATCAAGTTTCCACAGCACAAGACGCGGTTTCGAAAAATTCCTATTTATATTGTCTATAATCTGTGCGATACTATTCGTAGCTACTGCTCTCTTATCTGTGCTCATCAAAGTTTAATTTATATTTTCCAAAATATAAAACTTTTTAAATATGAAAAAAATCTATAATAAAATAAGTAGTTTAGAATTGCTACAAAAAACTAAGCAAGCAATTTTTCATTTTTCTAAAACAGAATGGAAAATTTTCTTAATATTATTATTAACTTTGATTATTAGTACTGTTTGGCTTTTAGTAAACCTAAATAATGCTTTTATGGTTTCAGTACCTAAAAGAGGTGGAGAAATTTCTGAAGGAATCATAGGTTCACCTCGCTTTATTAATCCAGTTTTAGCAAATACCGATCAAGATAAAGATTTGAGTATGCTAGTATATAGCGGACTAACTCGTAAAGATGGCGAAGGCAATATAATCCCCGATTTAGCTTTAAATTATACTATTTCTAATGATGGTTTAAAGTATACTTTTTACCTTAAAAACGATATCTATTTTCATGACGGAGAAGAAGTTACAGCAGATGATATAATCTTTACAATCAACAAAGTTAAAGACCCTCTAGTACGTAGTCCTAAGAAAAGTGCTTGGGATGGAGTTAAGGTGGAAAAAATTGATAACAAAACAGTAGTATTTAATTTAGTAGAACCTTTTGCATCTTTTATAGATAACACAACCGTAGGAATATTACCTCATTATCTTTTTGATGAAAATCCAATGGAGCTATCCCCTCTTAACGAAAATCCTATCGGATCTGGACCTTATAAAGTTACAAAATTAAAGAAAAATAATTCAGGTGTAGCTTCCTATTATGAATTAAAAAGTTTTTCTGATTTTGCTTTAGGCGAACCATACATCAAGAAAATTACTTTAAAATTCTATAATAATGAAAATGAAATTATTCAAGCTTTATTAAAAGGTGATATTGATAACGCATCTTCAATATCTGCAGAAAATGCTAATAAATTAAAAGAAAAAAATTACAAAATAGAAACCACTGTATTACCTAGAATCTTTGCTCTTTTCTTTAATCATAATCAAAATCAAATCTTCACAGACAAAAGTGTATTACGAGCTATAGATATGGCTATTGATAAAGATAAAATAGTAAAAGAAGTCTTGCTTGGTTACGGAATAGCTATTGATGATCCTATTTTGCCTGATAATTTCTCTTATCAAACTTTAGAACAAAAGAAAGTTATTGATCATGAAGAGAGTTTAAAAAAAGCAAAAGAAATTTTAATCAAAAATGGTTGGACTTTGAATGACTCAGGTTATTTAAATAAAACTATTACTGAGAACAATAAAAAGGTAAACAAAATATTAGAATTTTCTATTTCAACTAGCAATGCACCTGAACTAAAAAAAGCTGGAGAATTAATAAAAGCAGATTTAGAAAGTATTGGAATGAAGGTTGAAATAAAAACTTTTGATATCGGTAATTTAAACCAAATAGTAATTCGCCCTCGTAAATACGATGCATTACTATTCGGACAAATAGTTAAAAACGAAGGAGATTTATTTGCTTTTTGGCACTCATCTCAAAGAAATGATCCTGGACTAAATATTGCTATGTATACTAATTCAAAAGTAGACAAAATATTAGAAGATGCTTTTAAAACAATAAATGATAAAGATAGATTAAAGAAATATGCCCAATTTGGAGAAGAAATTAAAAAAGACATTCCTGCTGTCTTTATATATAGTCCAAATTTCATATATGCAGTGTCAAAAGAATTAGAAGGATTTGATACTCGTAATATAGTAAACACAGAAGAGAGATTCTCTCAAGTTTACTCTTGGAGAGTTCAAACTGAAAAAGTTTGGAAAATCTTCGCTAAAAATTATTAACAATTAATTAAAAAACAAATGATGAAGAAAAACAGAGTTCCCTTTTCTACTTTCAGTATCGATGAGAAAAAAGAAGAAAATAAAGCAACGAAAGAAAACAACATGAAACAAACAAAAACTAACGAAAAGAAGAAAAACAACAAAGCTTCTACTTTTCAATATTCTAAAAAAAGATTTCCAAATAAAAACAACAAATCTTTTGCTAAGAAAGAAAACGTGGTAATTCCACCACCTGAAGAAGGCGTAATCCGTATAATACCTTTAGGAGGAGTAGAAGAAATTGGTAAAAATATGACAGCTATAGAAATCGGCAACGATATTATCGTGATCGATGCTGGTATGTATTTTTCGAACGATGAAACTCCAGGAGTAGACTACGTTATCCCTAATACTACTTATCTAGAAGAACGTAAAGATAAAATACGTGCTCTGATAGTAACTCACGGTCACTTGGATCATATCGGGGGCGTGCCGGTAGTATTATCTCGTATTGGAAATCCTCCAGTTTATTCTCGTAATCTTTCAATATTATTGATGAGAAAAAGACAAGCCGAATTTCCTCAACTTCCAAAAATGAAAGAAAATATTGTTGAGAAAGATTCAGTGATAATGTGCGGAAATATTAAAGTTCGTTTCTTTGGAGTAACTCATACTATTCCCGACTCTATGGGTATTATTATCGAAACTCCACACGGCGATATCGTAACTCCAGGAGATTACAAACTTGATCACGTAGACGGAATAGTTTCAAAAGAAGAAGAAGCTGAATATTCAATTTTTGAAAAAAGAAAAACTTTACTTTTGATGACAGATTCGACAAATATCGAAAACGAAGGTTATTCTTTACCAGAAATAAAAGTTCATCAAGGTTTAGAAAACTTACTCAAAAAAATAAATGGGCGAATTATTATTGCAGCTTTCGCTTCGCACATCACTCGTCTCGCTCACGTAGTACAAATGGCTGAATCTTTGGGTAAAAAAGTAGCCTTAGATGGTCGTAGTATGAAAACTAATATCGAAGTAGCGATAGAAGCAGAATACTTTAAACCTAAAAAAGATACTATTATCCCGATAGAAGATGCAGGCAAATATCCTCCTAATAAAGTTGTTATCTTGATGACTGGAGCTCAAGGCGAAGAATTTGCTGCACTTAATCGAGCTGCAAATAAATCTCATGCAAAATTCGAATTACATAAAGGAGATACTATTATCCTCTCAGCTTCTGTAGTACCAGGAAACGAAAGACAAGTAGAACGCATGAAGGACGGCCTCGCTCGTCAAGGAGTACACGTTATATCTTATCGTACTGCTGGAGAAGATTTCGTGCACGCTACAGGTCACGGAAACAAAGAAGACGTACGTTGGTTACATAGAAAAATCAATGCAAAATTCTTTATCCCTATTCACGGTAATCATTATCGTCTGCAAGCTCACAAAGACCTAGCAGTTGAACTTGGTATGCCGGAGGAAAACGTAGTGGTGCCTGATAACGGATCTATTATTGAAATATCTAAAGATGGAGAAAAAATAATTAAAAGAAAAGAAAAAGCTCCTAGTGCTTTAATGCTTGTAGACGGACTTGCAGTTTCAGACTTACAAGAAGTCGTTATCCGCGATCGTCAAATGCTTGCGGCTGACGGTATGTTCGTAATTATCGCTATCTTAGATCAAAAGACCGGTAAACTTAAAAAGTCTCCAGATTTGATTTCTAGAGGTTTCGTATATCTTAAAGAAAATCAAGAACTCTTAAGACAAGTTAGAATCTTGATCAAAAAAGGAGTAGAAGATAATTCAAATAAAATAAAAATTAATGAGGACAACAACGGCTTAGATCCAATCAAAGCTCATATCGGAGAAACTATATCAAAATTCTTATTCCAAAAAACCGGCAAAAGACCGCTTGTAATACCTGTTATACTTGCCGTATAATAAGAATTAATGACTCCAAATATAAAAATAGTTTACTTGCTAGGCTTTCTTTTTAGCATTCCGCTTGCACTAACTTCTTATATAAATTCTAGTGTACTTGAATTATATATACAACCTAATTTAGTTGGTTTAGTTTATGTATTTTCATCTATTCTAGCGATATTAGGCATGAGTCAAATGCCTAATTTACTAAATAAATACGGGCTTAGAAAAAGCTCTATTTATTTTAGTATAGTTTCAACTATAGCTCTTTTACTCTTAGCGTTTTCTAAAAATAATACTTTAGTTATCTTTGCTTTTATTATTTATAACTTAACAAATTATTTTATAGTAGCCTGCTTGGATATATTTATAGAAGACTTTTCAAAAAATAAAAAAGTTGGTACTTTCAGAGGACTTTACTTATCTATTATCAATAGTTCTTGGGTTATCGCTCAACTAATCTCAGGTAGTATAATTGCTAAAAACTCTTTCTTAGGAATCTATCTTTTCTCTAGTTTATTTATGATACTTGTTAGTATTATTTTTTTAAATACTTTTCATAATTTTAAAGATCCGAAATATAACAAAGTAAAAATACTCAAAACTATAAAATCTTTCCTTGCTGATAAAAGATTATTAAAAATATATTTAGTTAATTTTATTTTAAATTTTTTCTTTTCTTGGATGATAATTTATACGACCCTATACTTGCATGATACTATGAAATTCTCTTGGCAAAGTATTGGTTCTATATATGCTTTTATGCTTTTACCTTTCGTTTTACTATCTTATCCACTAGGGCGTCTTTCTGATAAAATCGGTGAGAAAAAAATATTAATTATAGGATTTATAATAGGAGCTTTAGCAACAGTCTTAATACCTTTTATAAATGCACCTATTGCTTATTTATTTGCAATATTATTATTCTTCACTCGAGTCGGAGCTGCGACTATCGAGGTTATGAGTGAAAGTTATTTCTTTAAAATAGTTAAAGAAGAAGACGCTGACGAAATAGCATTTTTCAGAAACACTAGACCGCTTTCTTTCTTAATAGCTCCCCTTTTAGCAACTCTAGTATTATTCTTTGTGCCATCTATAGAATATTTATTCTATGTTTTGGGTGTAATACTTTTAATAGGATTGTTAATAAGCCTAAGAATAGAGGATATAAAATAATGAAAATAAATTCTAAGATAGTAGACTTAACACATAGTTTAGAAGAAAATATTCCTACTTGGGACAAAACTAAAGGATTTAATATTTCTATTAGCTGTAATTATGCCAATTGCATAGAACCGAATACTTTTCAAATTAATAAGTTGGAAATGAATGCGGGTATCGGTACTCATATAGATGCTCCTTCTCATATAATTCCGGGTGGAAAAAATATTGACGAACTAGAAATAGAAAATCTAATTTTATCTTGCGTAGTTATAGATTTAAGTGAAAAAATAAATGCAAATTATATTGTTACTGAACAAGATATAATAAATTTTGAAAAAGAAAACGGTTTAATACCGGAAAAATCTTTTGTGATTTTTTATACTGGTTGGGAAAAATATTGGAATGATAAAGAAAAATATATTAATGATCATCAATTCCCGAGTTTAGATATTTCCGTTGCAAAAATACTTTTAGAGAGGAATATTGCAGGAATTGGAACTGATACTTTGTCTGTTGATACTGGTAAGGATGGATTCCCTGTGCATATAGAAATATTGAAAAATAATAAATTTTTAGTGGAAAATATTAAGAATGCCTCACTCTTACCAAAAATAGGCGCAGAAATTTTTATAGCTCCAATAAAAATCAAAAACGCTACCGAAGCTCCTATAAGATTATTTGCTAAATTCTAAATTATTAAAGCCTGAATAAATCAGGCTTTTTTATTTTTATTTAATAAACTATTTTTATAGATAGTTTCTTTGTAAGGTTTTAGTCGAAGAATTTTAGGAATTAGGCCTAGAGATTTTAAATCTTTTTTAAGGTTTTCGGTATAGTGGATTTGATCATAACCGAGACCTATAATGTCTGGCGATTCTTTAACGATATGCTCTAGATGATTTTTCAAACTTCCTAATACTACCCTATCGGCAAGTTTAGTTTTTTTAACTAAATTCGCTCTTTGTTTTTCATTGTTGTAAGGAAGTTTATTTTTAATTTTTAAAACGTTTTGATCGCGAGCGATAGAAACTATTAAAAAAGGATTTTTAGATAATTTGCGAGCTTGTTTAAACATATTCAAATGACCTTCGTGCACCCCATCAAAGGTACCAAAAATCATTATCTTTTCTGAGTTAGTATTCATTAATCTCTTTTACCATAAAAATGAGCTACAACAACTATAACTACCATTGCAAAAAAGTTAGTTAAAGCTAGCATTGGTATAGATATATAACCATTAAAAACAGAAACTAATTGCTGATAACAAGAAACTCCGGAAGCATCACAAGGCAAATTTGAAGTTTCAGCAAAATAATACATTAAATTGTGATACACAACTACTAAAAATCCTAAACTTAGTAATGGTATTACATATTTGATTATTTTACGATCATTATCCCAAAGAGCTAAACCAAACAACACAACTTGAGGGTACAAAAATACTCTCGCCCACCAGCAAAGATAACAAGGCGCGAAATTTATTATTTCAGAATAAACTAAAGAAAAAATAGTTCCGATTAAAGATAATACAAATCCTAAAACTAAAAAGTTTTTATCAATAAAATCTAAAACCAAATTTTTTCTAAAAATGCTTTTAGCACCAAAAAACAAAACTAGAAGAACTAAAATTGAAATTATTTGCAGTACAATTGCACCTAAACCCAAAAAAATATTTAAATTATTTATTGCTTCGAAATTCATATTATTCTATTTCTGTATTTCTTTCAGATACAGGGTTAGCACTACTTGTGCCTCCAGTTTCTTCTAATTGAGCATTCTCACCTTCTGGCAAAGGACAACCAGTCTTAGCTGATAAATCTTCTAAACTAACTTCTCCTGAAAAAGGACGAGTCCCGTCAGCGAATTCCCAAGTCGGGTATCCGGTAATACCTTTATCAATACAAATTTGAGTTTGGCCAGATCCATTAGGCAAAGAACATTCTACATAAGGAAGTAAAGTTTTTGAACTACCAAATAATTTCTTTTGACTATTACAATGAGGGCACCAAAAGGCACCATAAAAAGTAGCTCCTTTATCAGTTAAACATTGAGCAAAAGTATCGAGTTTACCAGGCCCCACTACCTTTTCTTTACTAAAAACTGCAACTAAAATTAAAATAATTACTACTAAAGAAATAACACCTATAAAAATCTTTTGTCTTTTATCCATAGCTATATTGTATCACAAATTACAAATTTATTAAGGGTAAAATTTTAGGCAAGAAAATAATTAGTCCGACAATAATAGCAAAGATAACAGAGAGCAATACTGCCCCCGCAGCGATATCTTTCGTATCTCGAGCGTAAGGATGATATTCGGGACTAGTTAAATCTATATCTATTTCAAAGGCTGTATTTAAAGTTTCAGTAATTAAGACTAAACCTATAGAGAAAATTATAAAAAGCCATTCGGTAGTATTTAGATTAACTAAAAATCCTAAATAAATAGCTAAAAAAGCAAAAAATAAATGCCCCCAGAAATTATGAGTAGTCTTAATCATAATTCCTAATCCTCGAAATGCGTGAGTCGAGCTTTTAATACGCGCAACAATACTAAATCTTTTATTTTCTTTCATAAATATATTATAACACAACAGAAATTGCCCCGGCGTCCTTTGGACGCCGGGGCAATTATTTAGTTAAATAAAAAGTCGAAATTATTTATGATAAAACTTTTCGTGAACTATTTTACCATCTTTCCATTGCTGCACAGCAACTTGAGACATCTTCATAACTCCCCAATCTTTATGAGTAGCATCCATAGATGACTCCATAGTTACATATCCATTATCACCGTATGCAATACCTAAAATTTGCATATCACGAACTTCGGTAATACCATTTACGAAAGCTTCTTCGTATGCGCGATTTGCTTCTTTACCTATGCGTGGAGTATCTCCTACTTCTTCCATAATAACATCATCTGCATAATACATCTCAAAACCCTCGAGGATTTTACCTTCCTTTATCATTTTTGCTAAATTTTCTACATCATTTTTTAAATTTTCCATAATTTTATTTTTTATTTATTTTTATAATTTTTCCTTCTATTAAAGCAATTGAAACTTTTTTGTAAGCACTAGCAAGTATACGTTGAAAAGTACTTTGAGAAATTCCCATTTGTTTAGCTGAATTAATTTGAGATAATCCTGAAATATTTTTTAAGCGTAAAGCTTCAGCTTCTTCTCGCGCAAGATTAATGCAATCTGCATTTTTCTTACAACCTTCAGGTTTAAACTCTTCGTATTTAGGGCAAATACCCATTTTCTTTTCACATTTTGGTCTAACCATTTTTTTAAAAATTTGCTTTTAATTTCGACCTAGTATATTATGAATATATACCCATAACGTATAGAAGTCAAATATAAAATTGTGGATAAATAAAAAAAATTATAAAATAAATAGAATAAATATATGAAAAATGAAGAAATATTAAAATTCTTAAATTGGCGTTACGCTGTAAAAATTTTTGATAAAAATAAAAAAATTAAAGATGAGGATTTAGAAACTATACTAGAAGCTGGTAGATTATCCCCTTCATCACTTGGTTTAGAGCCTTGGAAATTTTTTGTAATCAACGATACAAAAACTCGGGAAGCTATTTATGAATACAGTAAGCAACCAAAAATCTTAGATGCTTCTCATCTAATTGTCTTAACTTATAAAACAAATATAGATGAAATAATAAAAGAAAGATTAGAACGCACAGCTAAAATTCAAAACCAAAAAATAGAAGAACTTAATACATATAAAGAATTCTTAGAAGGCGCAACAAAAAACAAAACTCCCGAGGAATTAGATTCTTGGCTTAAAGCTCAAACTTATATACCTTTAGGCATAATGACTCAAACAGCTTCTTTGCTAGAAATAGACAATTGCCCAATGGAAGGATTTCAAAATGAAAAAATAGATGAAATACTAAATCTCAAAGAAAAGAATTTAAAATCAGTAACTATACTCGCTCTAGGTTATAGGGGTGATGATGAATATATGAAAAAACCAAAAATTCGAAAAGATTATAAAGATTTAATTGAAATTATTTAATCACAAGATTTATAAACTAGAGATCTTGTAAGTTCTCCAGCAAAGCCATCACTCTTAATCCCTAAAAAAGATTGCAATCTTTTAATAGCTCCTTGTGTAATAGGCCCTATGATTCCATCTACGTTCCCTGCATCAAAACCTTTCTTGTTTAAATAAGCTTGTAAAATTTTAACTTCTTTTACAATAGCTTTAGTATAAAGATTATAAAGACCATCTACTGCTCCTAAGCTCATATTTTGAGTCAATAATTCTTCTTTCGCACATTCTTTCTTTGAAATTTCGGTATCTGAAACTTCTGCTACGGAAATATTTTTGTTTTCAGTATTTTCATTTTCTGTAATTGTGACTGCTGGCTCATTGATTATCTCTTCGTTAGTTTGGGTAGGAGTTTCAGTAGTATATACAAGCACACCTCCTCCACCATGAACCACAATATCAAAAGAAGAAACTGCTAAGGGTAAACTCGCATTAGAATTTGCATCAGTCACAGTAATAGTACAATTATTATGAGTACCTGGAGCTAAATATGCAAAATTTATTGTATTATTACCTACCACAGCGTTAGTAGTAGACGAAGTACAGTCTCCTCCATAAGTAATAGTACCGGCTTCATCTGTATAAAAAGTATAAAATGGAGTTGTGTTAACTGTAGCTGAAATTGGTATAGACTCACTTAAAACAGGAGCGGTTCCGTCTACTAGCGAAGACCCCTCTAATTTTAAAATATAAATATCTTGAGAACCATCAGAAGTTAAATTATAAACTACGCCGCTTGGGTCAAAATCTGCTGTACCAACAAAATTTCCAGAAATATAAATATTATCTGATGAATCATTAAACAGTGAAGAGCCTTGATTATATGATGCACTAGCAACAATTTTAGCTAAAATAAAATCACCACTTGAATCGAGTTTTAAAATAAAAGTATTGTTGCTTCCTGTAGTAGTTAAATTGTAAACTTCTTCACTTGGATCAACATCTGCGGTACCATAAACTAGTCCGGTCATATAGACATTCCCCCCTGAATCAGTACTCAAGTTATAACCTTCTAAATTACTTTGTCCTATATTTTTTACCCAAACAAAGTCTCCAGAAGAGTTAAGTTTTAAAATAAAAGTATCTGAGGAGCCAACAGAAGTTACTAACTGTTCTCCAATATTTGGATCGAAGTCTACTGTATCAGTTTCAAAATATCCAACAACATAAACATTCTTGTTTATATCTACTGTTAAAGCATAAGCAAACTCACCACTTATTCCACCTATACTTTTCGCCCAAACAAAGTCTCCAGAAGAGTTAAGTTTAGCGATAAACATATCATCTCCTCCATTTGAAGTTAACTCAAAAGTATCAACTAGATCTGGATCAAAGTCTATAGTATCAGCAAAAGATCCTGTTATATACAAATTATTATCAGAATCTAAAGAAATATTTTTGACATTATCTTGATTAGCATTACCAATAGAACGAGCCCAAACAAAGTCTCCAGTAGAATCGAGCTTAGAAATAAAAATATCTTTATCTCCGCTTGAAGTTAATTCAAAAGTATCGACTGGATCTGGATCAAAGTCTACTGTATCTGCATAGGTTCCACTAAAATAAATATTATTTTGATCATCTTTAGAAACAGAAACAACTTGATCATTGCCTATACCACCTATATTTTTCGCCCAGACAAAGTCTCCAGTAGAATCGAGTTTTAAAATAAAAATATCACCAACTCCGTTTGAAGTTAATTCAAAAGTATCGACTGGATCTGGATCAAAGTCTACCGTATCGGCAAAAGATCCTACAATATAAACATTATTTGATGAATCTGTAGTTATAGAATAACCGTAATCATTTGATATTCCACCTATACTTTTCGCCCATATAAAATCCCCAGAAGAATCAATTTTGGATACAAAAATATCTTTAACTCCATTTGAAGTTAATTCAAAAGTATCGACTGGATCTGGATCAATATCTATTGTGTCAGAAAAATCTCCGGTTGCGTAAATAAAATCTGATGAATCTATTGTTACATAAAAATAAGAGTTGGTATTTGTTTCACTAAGTTTTTTAACCCAGATAAAATCACCATCAACAGCACGACCATTGATAGGTATAAATAAAAATGAAAATATTAAAAATAAAGTAAATATTTTTTTTAATTTCTTAAAAAAATTCATATTTAAATTATAACAAAAAAATAAATTTATTGATATTGAATATAAATCGGTATTGGATTTAATTTGAGTAGTTCAGCAGGCGTGAAAACAGTAGTACCTTTTTCTTTAGTATCGTTTTTATAGAATATTTTAAAACCAGTAAATTGAATTGGTTCAGGATATACAAATCTCTTATAAGTTGTAATCTTGTGAGCTTTACCTCCCCAACCGTCCATATTTAAGACAACTTGAGTCTCGGGAGTAGTTTTAATATTTTTAGAATTTGTAACCATATTTTGAGTAAATCTATGAATCATCAAAATCTTTGGGGGCAGATCATGATCTTTAACAATATTAGATAAATAATCGATAGCATAATTAATCTCGCTCGCGTCCATAGTTCCGATAACAGTTCCCGGTTTTTTACCACTTTTACTCATAGCGAATTCCGGATCAAGTCCTAAATGCACGTTCGGTAATTCTAAATATTTTTTAATAATTGGTAATTCTTTTTCTACATTCGAAAGTCCTACTTGAATATCTAGAAAAACTATCCCATTTATCTTCTCCGCCATTTTCAAAACTTTCCCTACTTCACTTTCCGGCATTCTCGCTCGATAAGTATTATCTTTCATAGGGCTACCTTGAGCGACGGTTACGATATAGTGGAGGGCTGGAATAGCTGGGGTTTCAGGGTCGGCTTTAGTCCAAGCTTCGACTTCGTTTTGAAGCTTTTCTAAAACTACGTCTTCGTTATATTCGCCTAAAATACCCATCTTTTTAGAGTATAAATTGCCGTAATACGCGATTATACGGTTAAAAGGTAGTATTGCACCATCACGAGGATAAGGCGCTGAAACAGGCCAAATATAGTGAGTTTTAGGTATTTCTGAAACTTCAGTAATATTGCCGTTTTCGTCTTTAACCTTTTTGATTATTGGCTTTGGTATTGGATTATTTGCAAGTAGATTCATACGCCTATCGTAGTCTTCTTTATCTAAAGGTTTATATTTCGGTTCTACTTGCTCAGTAAAAATATCTAAAACCGAAGCGGTATTTTTAGAATTATAATTTTCAGTTTTAGAATTCAAAGAATAAATTAAAAATAAGATAAATAAAATTAAAAATACAGCTAAAAAAATATAAAATATTTTTTTAGCTGTACTCCTCCCTATTCTCATATCCGGTTTTAATTCCTCTTTTTCCACAAAAGTATTATAACAAAATATTATTTTTTCTCTAAATCCAAGCAAATAGAGTTCAGACAATAACGTTTACCGGTTTCCGTCGGACCGTCTTCAAATACATGACCTAGATGCGAATCGCATTTTGCGCAAACTATCTCGGTACGGATCATACCGTGAGAATTATCATTAATATATTTTATACTTCCTTCGATAGCTTTATCAAAAGAAGGCCAACCAGTCCCCGAATCAAATTTCGCATCGGAATTAAAAAGCGGATTCCCGCAAACTTTACAATTATAAGTCCCGCTACTTTTCTCATATAAATAACTCCCCGTAAAAGGAGCCTCAGTTCCCTTTTCTCTTAGAACTTTATATTCATCTTCACTTAATTTATTTTTTATTTCTTCTTCATTCATAAATTTTAAATAAAACTATCATTAAAATATAATTCGTGACAAGTATAACCTCCGGGATTTTTGACTAAATAATCTTGATGATATTCTTCGGCAAGATTAAATTTCTCGAATTTCTCTAAAGTAGTCACGACTGGATTTTCCCATTTACCGCTACGATTCACTAAATCTATGATTTCTTTCGCTTCGTTTAATTCTTCTTCGTTTTGATAAAAAATAACTGAACGATAAGAATCCCCGATATCGTTGCCTTGCCTATTTAAGGTAGTTGGATTATGAACTCGGAAAAATAAATCTAAAAGTTCTTTAAATGAAACTATATTAGAATCGTAATCTACTTTGATAACTTCAGCGTGACCTTTATGATTCTCATAAGTAGGGTTTTCGACTTCTCCGCCAGCATAACCTACTTTGGTATCAACTACTCCTTTAAAATTCCTAAACATATCTTCAAGTCCCCAAAAGCACCCTCCCCCTAAATATATTGTTTTGATATTAGTTTCCATTTTAAATATTTAAACCTAATATTTTCAAAATAAATGGAGCGAGAGGATCCGCAGTAGTACCGTAAACTAAAACTCCTCCTAAAACTCCAGTTATAAACAAAGATAAAAATCCTAAAATAACTAAGATTAAAGAAATATTTTTATTTAAAATTAATTTTTCAAGCCAAGTAGCAATCCTCTTAATAAAATCAATTTGCATAAATGCATAATTCTTAGTATTGAGATACGCAACTATTTCTCCTAAAAGTAAAATCATATAAACTCTACTTGAGAAAGAAGCAAAAAACGCATGAGTTTCTATTAACCTCTCATTACCTCCACTTAAATCCTCAGCAGTCTCTCCACTAGATAAAGCTCCGAAGGCTCCTAATACTCCGAACACGAGCAAAAATCTCTCAATATCTCGCCAAGCAATATTCGGGAACCATTTCTTAAATGGAAAGATTTTAATAACTGAATAAATAAAAAATAAAGCTATCGGAAAATGAACTAAAATTGGATGAATATTATACATATAAATATTATATATTTAATTTATTGTTTCGGTAAAGTATTACAATCTACTTTTTTATAATCTAACAAATTCGGCTCTACGGTAGTATCAGGAACTAATATTCCTTTCTCGTCTTTGAGTACGTAGCGAAGTTTTACTAATTTATCTTTTTGTATTTCGTAAATTTCTTTTTCTTGCCCCTTAGAACCTTCAACTATATAAGAGAAAATACTTTCAATTTTATTTTCTTTAATTTCTCCACTTATACTACCCGAATATCCGTTAGTTAAATCTGGACCTTTTTGAGTTCCCTTTTTCTCACCTGTAACTTTTTCATTTTCGATATTTAAAATTAAAGTTTCGTGAACTTCATAAGGAGCGAGGTTAGTAGCGAGTTGATCGTAAGTATAGCAATTCTCTCCTACGAGTTTAAATTCTAAATCTAATTTCTCTTCATCACTAACTTCAACTTTAGAATTCTCACTTTCTAAAATTTTATCTACTAATTTCGGTACCCAAATCTTTTGAGTCGCTAAAGCTACCAATCCTAAAACTATTAAAACTAACAAAGTTATTTGTATTTTTCGCATAGGTATATTATAACAAATTTGCTTATATTTGATAAAAAATAATATTTATAATATTGTTTTAATATATTGCGAGATCGTCTAATGGTAGGACAACGGTTTCTGGCACCGTTTATCTAGGTTCGAATCCTAGTCTCGCAGCAATTGACAAATAAAATTAAATATTCTATAATAATTAAGAAATAAATTCTTTGGATTATGATAAATTTGTTTTTTAATTTTTTTGCTTCAATTGACACAAGTAGTGTATTTGTTGATGGTCCAGTTGGATCTAACCCTATTTGGACATTTAGAGCAGCGTCCTTTATATTTATATATCTTTTAATCAAAGCAATGATTGAATCATACAAAGAAAGGCATAACCCTCCCCCGTGAGTGTTATGCCTATTTTATTTTTCTTCTTCTGTATTTTTTGTATATTTGGCGATAGTTTGATATACAATATCATCTCTAACTTCACTATAATGCTTCTCTATTAATTCTTTCTTAGTTTCATAAATATCGTAGAATAGATTATACATCTCTGCATAACTTAGCGCTATTTTTTCGTAATTAATTTTTTGTTTTTCTTGTTTAGTATTTTGAGATAAATTCAAAGCAAATTCATAAAAATATTTTATTTGATATAAAGATTCTAAAATTATTTTAGACTGCATAGGGTCTTCTTTTAATTTTTTATTTTTATCTTCTTTATCGCTGCCCCAAAGCATAACTAACTTTTCCGCCGAAGATAAACGAGCGCCTACTATAATTTTAGGGACAATTAATTTTTTATGCTCATTTGTTTCTGGATCTCTAAAATACTTTAATTCAGGCAAAAGCCCAGCGCGAATAATACCTTTGATACTATCAATTTTCTCTAACAAGACCTTATCATTATAAGCAAAAGTAACATCAATTCCTAAACCCAAATATTTATTTTCTTCTTTAGTATTAAATATACTTATAACGTCAACTCCATTTTTAATATCATCATATCGTGAAGCTGGAATTATTTCACAATCTTCTCCCAACCATTGATTAGCTTCCACTTGATCTGCTATAACTCCCTCTAGTAAAGACGCAACTTCTTTATTGTATTTTTCTTGAGAGTTATTTTCTTCATCCCATTTTTTCTCTAAAAGATCTATTTCACTTAAATCCTTTTTAATGTCTTCTTCTTCATATATATCAGTAAAGTCTTTTTCATCAGGGCGAAAATCATCGACAATATTCTTCTTTTTTAAAAAAAGTTTTCTTCTTAATTCTGGTTGCTCGAGCAAAGATTTAGGTTTTATTATAATTTTATTTTCAAAATTCATATTTTTATTTTAATAATATTTTTTAATTAATTCCTTATGCTCGTCATAAGTTTTGCTACAATGAATCTTTCTTTTTTTATCATGAAAATAAAACATGCATTCAGTTTTCTTAGGATGATACGCAGCATAAATAGCGTCCTTACCAGGACTTGCAATAGCACTCGGAGGTAAACCTTTATTGAGATAAGTATTATATTCAGACTTTATCTTTTTGTCTTCGGGATTTACTTCTCCCCACCAACCTTCATCTTCACTACCTTTGGCATATTGGAGGGTTGCGTCTATTTGAAGTTTCATACCTGACCAAATTCGATTCCAGATAATTCCAGAAATTAAAGCCATATCTTCTTTACCCGCAGCTTCGCGTTGAATGAGCGAAGCTATTTTGAGAGCGGTTTCATCATTTAGAATTTCTACTTTTTTATTTTTACTTAATTTTTCTATTTGCTTCTCATACTCAGAAAGCATAATATTTATAACTTCTTCTGGAGTTTCATCTTTATCGATAAGGTAAGTTTTAGGAAAAAGTTTACCTTCAACATCTTCAGTATTTAACGCTAGGTGAGAATTTAAAAAAGCTTGTTTTTGATTTTCGCCCCAAAATAATTTATCACCTACTATTTCGGCTACTTGTTCTTTTCTTAAGCCTTCAGGTAAACGAACTACTTTTACATTAGGATTAGCTAAATCTAAGTAAAATGAAATTTTAGTTAATAAATCTTTATCAAAACCATAAAAGTATAAAGTCGACAAGGAAATTCCAATTACTGCAATAAAGAAAATACCATATTTTTTCATTTATTTATAATAACATAAAAAATTGAAGTCTAGAACCCACGTGATATAATATAAGCATGGAAACAAAAGATATAAAAATCTTAATCATCGACGATGATGAGATGATACTTAAGTCTTTAAAAGAAACTCTTATTAAAAATAATTTTCATGTATTTACCTCTTTGGATGGTGATAAAGGTCTAGTCGAAGCTTTAAACAAAGAACCTAACCTTGTAATTACAGATTTAGAAATGAAAAAAGTAGACGGCATAGAAGTTTTAAAAACTATTCGAGAAGACGAATTGTGGGGTAAAAATGTACCTATTATGATTTTAACTAATCATGAAATTAATGAAGTAATAAAAAATGCTATCACTCCATATTACCCTACTTTGTATATTGAGAAATCTAAAGTAAGTCTTGAAAATATTGTAAATCAAATTAAGGATTTACTAAACAAATAACATGCCTAAAAAATCCTTCACAGATATTTTAAATAGATATTATAAGTTAAGTATCATAATAGTTTTAATTATTGGTTCTATCGCAACTTATTTAACATACGAAAAAGTTAAAGAAGAAAACAAAGAGGAACTTCTAACCAATATATCTGTAATTGCAAATACTTTAAACTGGCAAGAAATTAAAACTCTAAACGGCAATGCTTTAGATTTAAATAATCCAAATTATAAAATTCTAAAAAATAAATTAGAAAAAATAAATTCTCTAAATAAACAAAGTAGATTTTTATATCTTTGGACTTATAGAGAAAATAAAATCGTATTCCTAGTTGATTCCGAACCAACAAATAGCGAAGACTATTCTCCCCCGGGACAAATATATGATGAGGCTACAGAATTAGACAAAAACGTCTTACTCGGCATCCAAAAAAACGGTGTAGAATTCAGTGAAGATAGATGGGGTCATTGGTTAACAGCTTTAGTTCCAATCTTGGATGACAATCAAAATATAGTAGCAGTTTTAGGTGTAGATATGGATTCGAAAGTTTATTGGAATAATATTTATACAAATATCGCTATACCAATACTCTCTACTATATTTGTATTATTAATAATGATTATAGGATTAATACTTAAACAGAAAGAAAATCAATACTTAACTTTAAAAGAAAAACTTCTCTCGACCGCTAGACATGAATTACGAGCTCCCCTAACAGCACTCTCGTGGCTCACGGAAACGATGTTAAACGATCAAGAAAAATTAAACAAAGAAAGCGTAGAAGATATAAAAAATATACATACAAAAATAGGTCAATTAAAAGATAATGTTAATAAAATAATAGAAGAAAAAATAATATGAAAAATAAATTAAAATTAGGAGGATATTTAGCAATAATTTCAGGTTTAATACTAGTGATAGGTGGAGTTTGGGGTATTTCTTTTACTTATAAAAACGTAGCACAAGAGAAGATAGTAACTGGCGAAGACGCTAGTATACCTAACGCAAAGGTTATCGGGCCTTTAACCCTAAAATCTCAAGCCGATATTATCCGTGAACATACTCTAAAAATTACTGGAGGTAAAACTTATGCTGAAATGCCAAGACAAATACCTAAATTAGATGAAAAAGGTAACGAAGTATTAGGTGCTGACGGTAAGGTTGTATTAGTAGAAAATTTAGCTCGTAATATTTGGATCACAGCTACTTCCCTAACTACTGCTATAAACTTAGCTATAATGTCTTATGCATTTTCCGGATTAATAATTTTGTTCGGTTTAGTATCTTTATTTACAGGTTATTTATTTTTAGGATTAAGTAAGAAAGAAAATTAAGATGGAAATAAAAAATACTGTAAACAAAGAAGAGATTACTCAACTTGTAGCAAACAGAATAATAGAATTATTAAATAATAATCAAAAAGTTTTTTGGTTTGTGACAGGAGGTTCAAGCATAGAAATTATAAGCAAAGCAAGCATTAAAATTAACCAACAACCTCATAAAAATTTAACAATAGCTTTAACTGATGAAAGATACGGTCAAGTAAATCACGAGAATTCTAATTGGTATTCTTTAATTAAAAATAATTTTAATCTCAAAGAAGCAAATATAATACAAGTACTAAAAGATAAAAATCGCCAAGAAACAGCGAAAGATTTTAATGAAGAATTAAAAAAATATTTAACAGATGATACTTATAAAATAGGATTTTTTGGAGTAGGTAAAGACGGCCATACTGCTGGCATTTTACCTAATAGTGTAGCTGTAAATTCTTCGGAATTGGCTTGTGATTATAGTACTGAAGTTTTTGAAAGAATAACTATTACCCCAAAAACAATAGAGTTATTAGATGAAGCTATAGTTTATATGCAAGGTGAAGAAAAATGGCCAGTTGTTAAAGACTTATTAGAAAAAAATATAAGTATCGAAGAACAACCTGCTCAGATCTTAAAAAAATTACCAAAATTAACAATCTTTACAGATTATCAAAATAAATAAATGAAAATCGCAATAATTGGTTTAGGAAAAATGGGTGAACAAATAGCTCGTAAATTACACGAAAATAATTTTACAGTCATAGCAAATAACCGGAGTACTCAAGTCATAGATGATATGAAAAGTCTCGGCATGACAGGTGCTTATTCCAAAGAAGAAGTTATTCAAGCTTTCGGAAATGACAAAATCATTTTATGGCTTATGATACCTTCAGATACAGTAGATCAAGAATTAGATATTTGGTTATCTTTATTACCTAAGAATAGTATCATCATAGATGGTGGAAATTCTGATTTTAGACTTACTAAAAAAAGAGCAGAGAAAATAAAAGAAGCTGGTATGATTATGATTGATGTCGGAACTAGTGGAGGAATTTGGGGCTATAAGAACGGTTTTGCGATGATGGCTGGTGGCAATAAGGAAACTTTCCTAGAAATAGAACCTGTACTAAAAACCTTATCTTTACCTGAAGGAGCTTATAATCATTTTGGAGAAAACGGAGCTGGGCATTACGTTAAAATGATTCACAATGCAATCGAATACGGTATGATGCAGAGCTTAGCAGAGGGATATAGGATGCTAAAAGAAGGACCATATAAAAATATTAATTTAGGAGATGCTGGAGAAGTTTGGCAACATCATAGTGTTATAACTTCTTGGTTAAACGAACTCTGTCGAGATTCTTTAAAATCAAATCCAGAATTAGAAGGTATAGAAGGTTTCGTAGCAGAATCCGGTGAAGCGCGTTGGGCTTTAGAAGTAGCTCAAGAATTAAATATCCCTACCCCGGCAATATCTGGAGCTTTTGAGGTTAGACTAAATTCTCAAAAGGGTGAAGTTAACTTTGCTACGAAATTATTAGCTGCAATGCGTAATGCTTTTGGAGGTCATAAAATAAACAAGTAAATGTCAGAGAAACCTGTAATTATAATCATATTTGGAGTATCTGGAGATTTAATTCGTAGATACGTTCTACCAGCTATAATAGAATTAGATAATAAAAAAAAATTACCTAAAAAATTTAAAGTTATTGGTATTACTCGGAAAACGAGTTTAAATATCACAGAAATACTAAACAAAGATATTCCAAAAACCTACAAAACAAACCACGAAGAAATATTGTCGATGGATTTAAATGATAGAAAGGAATATAAAAACTTAACAGAAAGAATAGAAGAAGTGGAAAGTGGTTGGCAAGAAAAAGCCGAAATTTTATTTTACCTTTCTCTCCCCCCTTTAATTTCTACTAAAATAATAGAAAAATTAGGTCAAAATAATTTTCTTGCAAAGAGAGATATAAAAATATTAATCGAAAAACCTTTTGGAATAGATTTAAAAACTGCAAAAAAACAAATAGAAATTTTTCTAAAATATTTTAAAGAAAATCAAATTTATAGAGTTGATCACTATTTATTTAAAAAGATTATATCTAAAATTGTTTCTTTTAAGAAAAAATACAAATTAGATAACGAAAGTATAGAGAGTATAGAAATCAACGCTCTTGAAGAAATAGATGTTGGTAAAAGATTAGTATTTTATGATAAAGTCGGAGCTATAAAAGATATGATTCAAAGTCATCTTTTAGAATTAACTGCTGTAGTTTTACAAGATTTGAAAAATCCCAAAACTCTTAATCAAGCTAGATTTGATATCTTAAAAAACTTAGAAATTATAAAAGAACAAACTATAAAAGGTCAATACGAAGGATATATAAATCGAGAAATAAATCCGGTTAGCAATACTGAGACTTTTACTTCTATTAATTTAAAATCTAAAGCAAAAAATTTCAAAAATATAATTATTAATTTAAATACTGGTAAAGCATTAAATAAAAAACAAACTTATATAAAAGTAAATTTTAAAAATAAAAAAAATATTTTTATTAAAGAAATAATAAACAAAAATCACAATTCTTATGAGCAAGTTATTTTAAATGCTATTAATTCTAAAAAAGACTATTTTATATCTCAAAAAGAAGTTTTAGCAACTTGGAAAATAGTAGATCCTATAATATCTAATCCTCGAAAAAATAAAACTAAGTTATTAATTTACAAAAAAGGAATTACAATAGAAAAAATAAAAAATAAAACCTCGTAAATGAGGTTTTATTTTTTATTTCTTTGCTTTTTTAGGTTTCTTAACTTCTTTTTTTCTACTATTGTTTCCTTTTGCCATAAATATTTTTAAAATTAATTTTTAATTTCGACTTTTATTTCTTAATACATAAGTCAAGTTATTCTTCTTCATCTTCGTCGTCGTCATCGTTATCTTCATTATCATAATCACCTGGTTCAGCTTCCAAAAAATAACCTTCATCTCTATTGTATCCTCCAGCTTTATTATAAAAATCTCCTACTTCTGTATTTAAAATAATATCATTATTATTTCTGCCTTGAGAAATATTCTCTTTACCTATTTTAACTTTTTCAGCATATTCAGCAAAATAATTTTCTAAATTGCTTTTTAGAAGACTAAAATAATTTATATAATCAGTGTTAGCTTCTATATTATCAATAACCATTTTAGGTTTACCATTATTATCTTCACCTACATAAACCCAACAAGCCACGATTGGATTATTGGTGTTTTCATCTACGACAGTAACTACTTGGATTCCACAATCTGTTAAATAATCAGCTATGGTTGATTCTTCATTCATGTGCTCACTATCGATACGTATACAACAATTAGTATAATTACCTAAATACAAATCCCTATCAGGATTTCTACCCCATACTCCAATTTTAACAAATCTACCTTCTAATTTATTATTATCTTGATTTTCTAAAACTTTTTCTAATGCAGTTTGAGAGCTGTTAATATCAGAACTCAAGTGATCTAAAACTTCGTTTGTATTTTCTTTAAATTCTTGCATTAAAGAAAAAGTTCGATCTTCACCTAAACAAGGTTTTATCATATTAGGCAAATTGTCTTTAAAAAAATTCATTCTCTGCTCTAAGGTGTTTAATTTATTTTTAAATTCATTAATATCTTTACTAATTAATTTCTTATATTTAAACAATTCCTCTCTTTCACTTTTTTCTAAATTGTCTTTATCACTCAACTCTTTATATTTAGACTCATTTACTTCTAAAATATTATGAATTTTTACAATATCATTAGACAATACAACAATAGCATCAAAATCACTTAAAATCTTCTGCCACAAAGGAGCTGTCTTAGGATTATTTTTACGCATTTCTAAAGTTGATAAACCCTTTTCCATACCTTGAATCTTTGAAGTTTCTATTCCGTTATCTTTCGCTTCTTGGATACGTAAACGCATATCATTAATACTTTTATTAATTTCATCTACAGATTCTAAGGGTGTTTTATATTCTTGTAATTCTTTTTGATATTCTTTAAAAATAGCTTTGAATGAATTTTTATATTCATCAAAAGTTTCACTCATACGAGCAACCGGCGTTTTAACCATATCAGCAAAAGATATGTCTTCTGCTTTACCTAATTTTATATAATCTTCTTTTTCATAATTCAACCAAGATTCTAAATCTACGCCTATGTTGTTTAGATGTTCTAAAATCTTTGGATTATTTTCATATTTTTTTAAAGCTTCTTGCATCAAAATACGAAATTCTAAACTATTCTCATCGATAGAATTATCCTTAATAATATTTTCTTTAACTCTAAAAATGAAATCTATATTTTTCTTGGAAATTTTATCAAATTTAATCCATTGTAAAAATAATTTATCAGAAAAACGGTCATTACCTAAAATAGCATCTTTTAACCAGGGGTATTCATCTTTGTGTTTTATAGCGTACAGAAAATTATCTTTATTTAGATAAAGTTTTAAAATAAATTCAGGATTTTCTTCTTTATTTTTTAAAATATCTGGGATTTCTAATTGAATTATATTAAGATATTGTTTAATATTTAAATTATTGTTTATTTTTTCTATAGGGTTTAAAACTTTAAAATTAGCTAAAAATAATAATGCATTATCTATATTTTCATTTAATAAACAAGCTTCAAAACCTTTTTGAATTGACTCTGTGTAATCTATATCTGGAAAGGTTTCTTTGATTTTTATGCATTATATATATTTTCATTTGATAAACAAGCTTCAAAACCTTTTTGAATTGACTCTGTGTAATCTATATCTGGAAAGGTTTCTTTGATTTTTAATGCATTATCTAAGTTACCTTTAGATAAAACGTTTTCAAAACCTTTTTGAATTGATTCTACAATATCTTTTTTAGAGTAGTCTACGTTTGGAAATCTTTCTTTGATTTTTAAAGCATTATCTAAGTTACCTTTAGATAAAACGTTTTCAAAACCTTTTTGAGCTGCTTCTGTGACCTCTTTTTTAGAG
>CAYNLU010000004.1:27247-28046 GCA_964398205.1 uncultured Candidatus Saccharibacteria bacterium
TTTTAAAGCATAATCTAAGTGACCTTCAGATAAAACGTTTTCAAAACCTTTTTGAGCTGCTTCTGTGACCTCTTTTTTAGAGTAGTCTACATCTGGAAAATTTTCTTTGATTTTTAAAGCATAATCTAAGTGACCTTCAGATAAAACGTTTTCAAAACCTTTTTGAATTCCTTCTATGACCTCTTTTTTAGAGTAGTCTACGTTTGGAAATATTTTTTGAATTTTTAAAGCATCATATAAGGCACCTTTATATAATTGATTAACAAAACCTTTTTGAATTGACTCTGTGTAATCTATATCTGGAAATCTTTCTTGAATTTTTAAAGCATCATCTAAGTCACCTTTAAATAAAACATTTTCAAAAGCTTTTTGAGCTGCTTCTGTGACCTCTTTTTTAGAGTAGTCTACGTTTGGAAATTGTTTTTTAATTTTAAAAGCATCATCTAAGTCACCTTTAAATAAAACATTTTCAAAAGCTTTTTGAGCTGCTTCTGTGACCTCTTTTTTAGAATAATCTATGTCTGGGAAGAAAGCTTTAATTTTAAAAGCATTATCTAAGTCACCTTCAGATAAAAAATTTTCAAAACTTTTTTGGATTGACTCTGTGCATAAAACTACATTTGGAAAGGTTTCTTTGATTTTATTTAAAGTATAATCTATCATATATATTGAATCTTTAAACAAAACATTTTCGAAACTTTTTTGGATTGCTTCTGCGTAGTCTACGTTTGGAAATGTTTTTTGAATTTTTAAAGCATTATCTATGTTGCCTTTAGATAAAACATTTTCAAAAGCTTTT
>CAYNLU010000004.1:28146-54377 GCA_964398205.1 uncultured Candidatus Saccharibacteria bacterium
TGGATTGCTTCTGCGTAGTCTACGTTTGGAAATGTTTCTTGAATTTTTAAAGCATAATTCATAGTATCTCTGTTTAATAATTCTTGTTCAAAAGCTTTTTGGATTGCTTCTGCGTAGTCTACGTTTGGAAATGTTTCTTGAATTTTTAAAGCATTATTAAATTTTCCATTTAAAAGGCATTTATTAAAACGTTTATTGATCAATAATATAATATTTTTTTGAGAATAATCTATGTCTGGAAATTGTTCTTTAATCTTTAAAGCATTGTGTTCACTATCACTAAACTCTAATGAACTTAAAAAATAATTTTGTATTATATTTGTAAAATCAATATTTGGAAATTTTTCTTTAATTTCTAAAGCATCATTATCTCCGTATTTCATTCTAAATAACGAATCTTCAAAATTTTTTAAGATTTTTTTTTCTTCTTCTGTATATTCTTTTTCTAAAACAGAAGGCTCTTTTTTAGTATTTAAAATTGGTGAGTTCTCAAAAGAATTTGACATACAGATATTATATATTTTTTATTTCTTAATACAAGCTTTGATAAATGCATTGAAAAGCGGGTGTGGGTTTAGCGGATGAGCTAAGAATTCTGGGTGGAATTGAGTTCCTAAGAAGAAAGGATGCTTGGATTTCGGTAATTCAGCTATCTCCATCAAAGTACCATCCGGTGAAGTACCTGAAAATACTAAACCTTTAGCTTCTAATTTTTCTATATAATCTGTAGCTACTTCGTAACGATGACGATGACGTTCGATAACTTCACCTTTACCGTAAGCTTCATTTGCTATGCTACCCTTTTTCAAAAGTGCTTTATATCCCCCGAGGCGCATAGTACCTCCATAAGAATTCTTGGCTAAGATATCTTTTTGAGAAGACATAATATCAATAACTATATTTTTAGATTTAGGATTAACTTCGCGAGTATTTGCATCTTTGAGACCTAATACGTTACGTGCGTATTCAATAACGATCATTTGCATACCGTAGCAAAGTCCAAAATAAGGAATCTTGTTAAGTCTCGCATACTCTACAACTTTAAGTTTTCCTTCTACTCCTCTACTACCGAAACCTCCAGGAACCAAAACCCCGTCGAACTTTTTAAGTTCTTTTAATTTACTAGGATCTTTTTCAAAATCTACCGCATTATACCAAGTCAGTATCGGTTTACGATTTTCTTTATAAGCAGAATATTTTACCGCCTCAATAACTGAGAGATATGAATCCGAAAGCACGAAATCTCCAGTCTCAAAGTATTTACCAATAACAGCAATCTTTACAACTTCTTTACCATTATGCGCATGAGCTGCGAAATCTTGCCACTTTTTCCAAAGCTTATTGTCTGGTTTAGTATTTTTAATACCGAACAAACCACAAATCTTTTCAGATAATTTTTCTTTTTCAAAATTTATTGGAATATCATAAATACTATCTACATCTGGAGCAGAGATTATTCTATCAGTAGGCACACTACAAGACCAAGCAATTTTTTCTTTTCTCTTTTCATCAAGAGGCCTATCCGCACGCGCTATTAAAAAGTCAGGAGTAATGCCGGACGCATTTAGCATACGAACTGCATTTTGCGTTGGTTTAGTTTTCATTTCTCCAACTTTAGAAGGAGTAGGTAAATAAGATACCATAACGAAGACTACATCATTCATCTTCTCGATTTTCATCATACGCGCAGCTTCCAAGAAAATCATATTTTGGTACTCTCCTACAGTTCCCCCGATCTCAACTACTACTACGTCGGCTTTCGCAAGTTCGCCAGCTTTCTTGATTCTAGAAATAACTTCAAGCGGTATATGAGGTACTACTTCTACACATTTACCTTTATATTCTAGATTTCTTTCTTTCTCTATTACGCTTTGATAAACTCTTCCGGTAGTCATATAATTAAGTCGAGTTAAATCAAGTTCTAGAAATCTTTCATAATTTCCCATATCTTGATCAGTTTCATCTCCATCATTTAAAACAAAAACTTCTCCGTGCTCAGTCGGATTCATAGTACCTGCATCGACGTTAATATAAGGATCGATTTTAAGCGCAGTTACTTTTAGACCACGATTTTTTAAAGTTAAACCTAAAGAAGAAGCAGTTATTCCTTTTCCGACTCCAGAAATCACTCCACCAACAACAAAAATATATTTCGTACTTTTCGACATTTTATTTATTTAAATATTTAGTTATAGCTAACAGACTAGATACAACCCCTAATAATATTCCAGAAATTAAGATAATTGCAAAGATAGAGAAAATATGAGAAGTATAATATTCATAAACGTTAAGTCCTAAGAAAGAAGTCATATTCCTTCCCACCCAACCAGTCGCCGGTAAAAATAGGACTAAAGTCAAAATTGCTGAGATAATACCATAAATAGCTCCTTCTACCATAAAAGGACCCGAGACGCGCATTTTAGACGCTCCGACGAGGCGCATAATACCTATCTCTTCTTTAGAAATAAATATAGTTAACCGTATCGTATTAAAGGTTACCACGATAGATATAGCGATAAGCAGTAAAGTCACAATCAAACCTAATCTCTCAGAACCTTTAATAATAGAATTTAATCTTTCGATAACTTCTTTGTTTTGATAATAGTTAACCTTATCGATAATATTTGAAGTACCTATCACTAGTGCATTATCGGATTTCAAGAAATTCGCGATACTTTCGTACTGAGAAACTTCTTTCGCTCTAACGTTTAAAAATGCTCCGAGAGGATTTTCTTTAATTTCATCGAGTGCTGCAATAGTCGGATAATCCCCTTCGTGACGTTTACGGAAATTCTCTAGGGCTTCGCGAGCCGAGGTATAACTAACTTCACGAACTTCTGGTAATTTCTCTAGTGAAGACTTTAAGGTTAGGATTTTATCCTCTGATGCTCCAGTTGTAAAATATATAGTTACGTCTACCTTATCTTTGATTTGATTAAGTGAAAAATTCAAAACTGCTTGAAGTAAAATCAAAGTAGTGATAACAGCAAGCGTTACGGTTACTACTAAAACGCTAGCGAAAGAAACGAGTCCACCTCTTTTAAAATTTAAGAAACCTGATTTGAATACTCTTTTTATATTAAGCCACATAAATTTAAATTAATTAAATAACATATTTACCTTCTTTATCATCACGAATCACTTTACCTTTTTCCATCGTAATAACTCTTTTACCGACAGCTTCCACTACCCCACGGTTGTGAGTAGTGATGATAACTGTAGTACCTAGATCATTTATCTTTTTTAGAATTTGCATAATCTCATAAGTACTAACTGGATCTAGGTTACCTGTCGGTTCATCAGCAATGATAAGTTCAGGTTGATTAATAATCGCCCGTGCTATAGCTAGACGTTGTTGCTCTCCACCTGAAAGTTGATTTGGAAAATGAAAAATCTTACTACCTAAATCTACAAGTTCGAGCACATGAGGCACATCAGAAGAGATATCTTCTGGGGATTTACCTACAGCTTCCATCGCAAAAGCAATATTTTCATAAGCAGTCTTGTTAGAAAGTAATTTAAAATCTTGAAAAACTACCCCGATACGACGGCGTAGATTAGTTAATTCTTTACTATTTAATTTGTGAACATTTAAAGATTCAAAAAATACGCTACCTTCAGAAGGTGAATCTTCTGCAAGAATCATTTTAATAATAGTTGACTTGCCTGCTCCTGAATGACCGACAATAGATACAAATTCTCCAGCTGTGATAGTAAAAGATACGTCATTGAGAGCGACCGAATCTTTATTATAAACTTTTGAAACATTGTTAAAATAAATCACCTATATATTTTATCATATTTACCAAATCGGGCAAAATAAAAACCGAATTAGCTTGAAAATTCAAACTAATCCGGTTATTTTTTTAAAAATCATTTTCAAAATAACGTCTTTTTCTGTCGTTTCTATTTGCTGGGGTTGACCCAGGTCTATATACAGGTTGTGGTGTTTTTGTATCAGTTCCACCTTTTCTCGAGCGTTTTTTAACTGTTGGAGGAGGTTCTTTTCTTTCTGTTTTTTTACTAGGTAAACTACTTTTATCCATGTCTATATAATTTTATGTGAAAAAATAAGGTACGAATTCATCAAAATATACAACAAAAAGTAACAAAAATCAATAGCTTATTGTTCTATAAAAATATCAAGATTCCCATCTAAGACTTCTTCAACTTTTGAAGTTTCGATATCGGTCCGATGATCTTTGACCATTTTATACGGGTGCAAGACGTAGGAACGGATTTGATTCCCCCATTCTATCTTATCTGATTTATTTTCTCTTAGACTTTCTTCGAAAGTTTTCTTTTCTTCTTCGGCTTTTCTAAAAAGTTTCGCTCTTAAAATATCTAAAGCGCGCTCGCGATTCGCTTCTTGACTACGTTCTTCTGTAGAATGAGCAGAAATATTAGTCGGAGTATGGATCACTCTAACCGCAGTCTCTCTCTTGTTTACGTTTTGACCTCCGGGACCTCCAGCCCGAGAAAATTCAAATCTAATATCTGCTTCGGGAATATAAAAATCTCTTTCATCTAATTTTGAAAACTTTGGTAAGACTTCTACTAAAGCGAAAGAAGTATGCCTTAACTTTTTAGCATTAAAAGGAGAAATACGAACGAGTCTATGCACTCCGTTTTCATTTTTAAGCTTACCATAAACTTTCGCTCCTTGTATCTCAATAGAGATATTACGAAAACCTCCGTGATCGTTTTTATTCTCATGAATTAGCGTAATATTCCAATTATTTTTATTAGCATATTTTAAATACATATCGACAAGCATCTTTGCGAAATCCTCCGCGTCATCCCCTCCGGCTCCCGAAACTATACTTAAAATCGCAAAGCCTTTATCGAATTTACCTAAACCTTCTTTTTGATTCTTTAAATCTTGTAATTCTTTAATTAGATTTTGAGCACGAAGTTTATCATCCCAAAAATTTGAAGAGTTCATCTCATCCTCAAGCTCTTTAATTTTAAAATCTAAATCTTCTTTTTTCATTACGCAAATTTATAAAACAAAACTCTTAATGCATTTAAAATTACAACAACGTCTAATCCCTCTTGCAGCAGAGCTCCGTAAACTGGTTTAATAAAACCGAAAGCAGCTATAATCATTAAAACAATACTTACCCCAATACCAATAAAAATACCCTCTTTAGCAATACCGATCACTTTCTTGGAAATTTTATAAGCCTCACCTACTCTCAATAAATTATCAACCATAATTACAATATCTCCACTCTCAGAAGAAGCACTATCCCCGTGACCACCTAGCGCAATCCCCACATCGGCAGTAACTAAAGCTGGTGCATCATTTACTCCATCACCTATCATTGCAACTTTACCAAATTGCTTTTTATGATCTACAACATGGTAAACCTTATCTTCAGGCAAAGCATCAGCGTGCACATCGTCAACACCTAATTCCTTAGCAATAACTTCAGCTACTTTTTTCTTGTCACCAGTTAGCATAACTAAATGTTCCACTCCAGTTTTCCTAAGATCAACAAAAAGATTTTTAATTTCTGGTCTTATCATATCAGCAAAAATAACAGCACCTAAAATTTCTTTGTCATTACTTAAATAAACTGATATCTTGCCATCATTTTGAAAATTTTCATGTAAATCTAAAATTTCTTTTTTAATATTTATTCCTTGATTTTCAATAAATTTTAATTTACCGAAAAATAATTTTTCTTTATTTATTTCTCCAGAAACGCCGAAACCGAATTGTTCCTTAAAATTTAAAGGTAAACTTAAATTCAAACCCGACGCAATAGCTTTATCTTTAATAGATCTAGCGAGGACATGCATAGACAATTGATCTAAAGATGCAACTAAATTGAAAACTTCATCTTGATCTTTATTTGCAAAAGCTAATACTTTGATAATTTCAGGGTGACCTAAAGTCAAAGTTCCTGTTTTATCAAAAATAAATGCTTTACTTTCTGCTAAGGTTTCTAACGCGCCTCCGTTTTTAACTATAATTCCTCTACTTGCAGCTTTACTAATACCTGAAATCATTGCGATTGGAGTTGCTAAAATCAAAGGGCAAGGAGTCGCCACAACTAAAACAGCTAGCATGCGGATCGGATCTTTTGAAATCCCCCAAGCAGCTAAAGCAATAACGAAAGTAATTATAGTAAACCAAACGCTATATTTATCAGCAAGCCTAACAACTGGAGCTCGATTTTCCTCAGCTTGTTTGATTAATTTTATAATTTGCTCGTACTTACTTTCTTTAGCTAATCTCAAAACTTCAATCTCTAGTACAGAGCCTTTATTAATACTTCCTGAAAAAACGTGAGAACCTATATTTTTCTCAACCGGAATAGCTTCTCCTGTTAAAGCAGATTCGTCTAATTGAGATTCTCCTTTTACAACTACGCCATCAGCAGCAACGCTTTCTCCGGGTTTAACAAAAATCACATCTCCGACTTTAATATCTTCAACTTTAACCTCAATAAGTTTTCCATCTTTTTCTATATGAGCAAAAGTTGGTGCATTAGAAATTAAATTTGATAATTCTCTTCGAGCTCTTTTTAAAGCATAGTCTTCTAAAGCTTCCCCTCCAGAGAGCATAAGTAAAATAACATTACCAGCTAAATATTCACCTAAAATAAAAGAAGTTATAATAGCTACGATAGCTACTAAATCTACGCCAAAGTGACCCCTACTTATATCAATAAAAATTTTCCACAAAAGAGGCATAGTTCCTACCAATAAAGTTACCATCCAAACATAAGAGTAAATATTACTTTTTGAAAAAAAATATAAAACGGAACCTAATATTAAACCAGCTAAAGCAAATATAGGTATTAAGTAAGCTTTTTGAATTTTCATGACTTTTATATTATAACACTAAATCAGACCTTGAGCCGTTGGTGAGGATTGAACTCACGCTCTCCATATTACCAATATGGTGCTTTACCACTAAGCTACAACGGCGTAATTTACTAAGATTACTATAATTTTAATAATTTTTCAATTTTTGATATACTTACTAAGTCGATTATTAGACAATTTAAATTATTTAAAAATGAAAAAAACATTAGTATTATCTTTAAGTGTTTTATTATTAGGAAGTTCATTAGCTTTTGCTCAAACTGACGGTACCACTACTCCAGTAGCTACTACTATAAGTTTTGATGCAAATATTGCTTGTGTACAAACTGCAGTAAAAGCTAGAGAAGCAAGTATCGGTAGCGCATTCACTACTTTCTCAACTTCTATTTCTAGCGCTTTAACTACTCGTGCTAGTGCACTCGAAACTGCTTGGGGCACAAGTGACGCTAAGACTCGTCGTACTCTAAGAAATGAAGCTTGGACAAATTACAAGAGAGCAAATCAATCTGCAAAAGCAACTTTTAAAACAAGCAAGAAGTCAGCTTGGGATACTTTCAAAAAAGCTTCAAAAGCTTGCAAGACAGCTGTAGTAGAATCTGAGTCAAACGACAGCCTTTCAATCTAAATAGCAGAATTTAAAAAAGCCCTAAAAGGGCTTTTTTAAATTCTGCTATTTATTAATATCAATTTATTGCAATATTTTATTTAAATCAAAAGTATAAACAAAAGACGGGTCTTCGAGTTTTTCTAAAATTTTATCGAACTCTAAAAAGTATAATAATCTTACTATTCCTCCGTGTGTAACGATTAATATTTCACCGTCGTTATGATTTGCTCATATTTCTTTTAGAATTTTTAATATTCGTGTTTTTACTTGCTCTACTGATTCACCCGAAGGTTTCCAATCATAATTTAAATTTTTGTGCTTATCATTATATTCTTCCAAAAATGAAGTTCCAGTTAAAACTCCAAAATTAACTTCTTGTAATTCTTCATGAAAAGTTATTGGAACATTTAAAGATTTATTTAATATCTCGGCTGTTTGTTTAGTTCTTATAAAAGGAGAAGAGTAGGTAGTTTTAATAGTTTTAGGCAACAAAAGACTAGCAAGTTTTGCTTGCTCTATACCTTCCTGAGGAGTATTAATTATTTTCTTTTTATTGAGCTCTGTGTGCCCATGCATAACAGTATAAATTTTCATATTAATAAATTGTATATTTCTTCAACAGTTTCGTCTAATGTTTGATTACTGGAATCTATAACTATCCAATCCATTTCATTTTTTGTTTTTGAAAACTTATCACTAAGATCAATAGTTCTTTGACGAAGTTCTTGGTTATCACCCCTATCATCAAATCGTTTTAAAAGAGACTCTGTAGATGGTAAGAGTAAAATTGTTTTAAATTTTACATTTTTAAAATATTCAGAATATTGACCTAGCAATTTTTTTCCAACTACATCATCAATAAAAACATTAAAACCTTTTTCTAATAGATTATTAGCCACATCACAAGCATTACTTGCACTTAGGGAAAGTTGTAAATCCACTTCTTCGGTATATGGCCAAGGTTTTACATAACCACCTATTATCATTGCGCGAAGTTTATCTACTTCTACAACAGCACTTCGTGAAAATTTTTTTACCAAAGCTTTTGAAACAGAAGATTTACCTGCCCCAGCAGGACCAGTAATTAAACAAACAAATTTATTTTCTATAAATTCATTATATCAATTCCTAACACAATCAGTCCACAAAAAACACCTATGTAAAAATAGGCGTTTTTTTTGTGCAACTTATTGGACGAAGTTGGAACTGCAATTCGCAACCATTAGGAAAAATAAAAAGCCAGTCCTTCTTAGGTTCTGGCTTTTGATGTTGTTTAAAAAAATAATTATGTTTTTTAAACTACTGAATTTTTAACGCACCGCCCTGTAGTTGTTCAGTTATCAACTTATCAGCGCGTATTACAGTTTCTTCAATCCATATTTCAATAATTCTTCCATCTTTTTTCACCATTCTTCGTGTATGCCCCCTGCGTACATGAGGAGATTTTTCAGAACCGGACCCTCTATGTATAACAATAATTTCATTCACAGTATCAGTATGGAAATAATCTACCAACTGCATTGGGAGTTCAAACCACTGCCTTGGTATTGCTGGAGAATGCGCGTTTTGGCTGGATTCTATTACTTTAGCTGTTGGCTTTGCTGGTAAAGTTGCCATGAGTTTACAGAAACCATTAATTGTTTCCATCATAATTCTCAGCCTTACATATAATTCAGGAATAGTCTTAAAAGGATCCACCCATTTCTCAGGATTATAAATATCAGAATGAAGGATGTTTGCTTCCGGTCCTTGAACTATCCGGACATTGGAAGTACCTTTTTGAACTGCTAAATTACTTAGAAACCAATCATCAATCTTTGAAGCAGTCATAACTGTATTTTTCTTGGGAATCTTATTCCGAATAAGATCTGTAATTCCATCTCGAATGTCCTTCCGTTCTTTATCCGTAAATAAAAACCTTTCGATTTCACGAGGCCAAGACATTATTCTTACATAATCCCCATCATTACAGATTAAAAAACTATCAAGAGACCATTCAAGGTTAACTCCCGGGTCCTGAAACACAAATGGTGAAGCAAGCTTAAGAAAAAATGCATGGTAAGGAAGTTTGTCAAGCCAATTCTCTTTACGTAAATCAATTGTTGGAATTGGGATAGCATCTTCAACGACACAAGCTTTTCTTGTTTCATTCCATTTTAAGAAATACTGTGATATATGTACCGGAGTTTTAACAAATTCATGATCTAAAAATAAATCATGACTACCCTTAAATATATCTCTCATATCTTTTGGAATCCGCGGTAAAAAGTTTGTTTGATGTGTGTAAGGATGTCCCGCAAGAATCTTCCTGAGATTTTGATACCCAGGAATCGATCTGGCAAATAAACCTAATCTGTTTAATTCCGAACCAATTAATGCATCTAAATCTGCACTTGTGTTCTTTATTCCTTTTGTTTTTAAAGCAACTTGAAATTTAAATTCTCCAGATAGGTTGCAATCTTCCCAATACTGCAATAATTGGTTTAATTCTTTTGCGATTAATAATTGTGACATTTTTTTGGTTTTTAATTGTTAGATTATTAGGTTACCTCCACCTCTATAAAGAAACAGGGATAACCTAATAAACACAACTAAAAAACCAAAAATATCAAAGAACTACACTACTTTTATAATAGTAGCATACTATAATTTATTTGTCAATATTTGCGCAAACGACGGGACTCGAACCCGCAACCTCTCGCGTGACAGGCGAGTGCTCTAACCAGTTGAGCTACGTCTGCATAACTTATAACTTAAAAACTTTAACACAAAATAGAAAAAAATTCCAATTTATGTGGTGTCGATGGGTGGAATTGAACCACCGACCTTGGCTTTATGAGTGCCACGCTCTAACCATCTGAGCTACATCGACAAACAGCAAACTACTATTTGGTTACAAAAGTAACTTTCGAATGTGACTGAAACCTGTCACGTTTCGAAGTGTTGCGGGGAGCCGAATCGAACGGCTATCTTAAGGTTATGAGCCTTACGAGATACCTTTTCTCTACCCCGCTATAATAAAATATAGCTAAAAAGCTACACCTTATAATACACTATTTTAAAGAAAAAAACAAGTTAGATAAAATTATATTCTCGAAAGACCTCTTCGTATATACCTATTACCCTTTTAGCTTCATGAGAAGAAATTATGAAATCTGACCCTTCATGAGCTACTTTATTACGTATATTATGAGCTTCCCAAATATTATTTAACTTAGGAAATTTTTGAGGATCTACATTTTTTAATTTTTCACCAACTGAATCCCCTTGGAAACCTAAACTCTCAAGCAAAGAATCAAGCATGGAATCTGCCTCTAAAATAGCTAATTTAAAATCTCCTTCGTTGTGAGAATTCATATATTCTACTACCGCTTGCCAACGTGGATTTTTAGATTTATAAACTTCTTCTACCTTATGTTCATGATGAGCTCGTTTATGATAATATTCATGAGTTTCTTCATGCATAAATTCATGCTCTCTTTTACGTATTTCTAAAATACGCACAAACATATAACAAATCATCGTAAAAGCAAAAAGTATAAATATGTATAGTATCATTTTTAAAAATTCACCAACTTGGCTTACATTATTAGCGGTATCTGCAAAGCTACTAGCTACAGTCCCATCTTCCCCAACAACTCTCGCACTACCAACTCCAAAATACTTATTTAAAAATAAATAAATTTGATAGAATATATATTCTACGTTTATATATTTCGGTTCAAATAAAAGAGTATTACCGGATGAAACTTTATCTGTAACAAAAGTGCTTAAATCCATATTATAAATTATAACACAAACTTAATTTAAGTTTTCAAATTCTTTACCGATTTTAAATAAATTCTCTTCACAAAAATGTGGAGCTGTAATTTGAATTGAAAAAGGTAGATTGTCTTTATTTTTACCTGAAGGTATAGCCAAAGAAGGTAAACCTACGAGATTAGCTGGTGCAGAAAAAATATCACAAAGATACATAGAAACTGGATCTTTAGTTTTCTCTCCAATCTTAAAAGGTAAAACTGGCACAGTCGGAGTCATAATAAAAGCAACATCTTGGAAAGCTTTATTTATCTCTTCTGACATAGCATGTCTAATTTTCCAAGCCTTATTATAATACGCATCATAATATCCATGAGATAATACGTAAGTTCCTAAAATAATTCTTCTGCGAGTCTCAGGTCCAAATCCAACAGATTTAGTTTTTTTATAAACATCAGTTACGTTTTGTCCGTCTTCTCTATGCCCATAACGAATACCGTCAAAGCGTGATAAATTCGTAGAAACTTCAGCTGGCATTATAATATAATAAGCAGCTAAAGAATATTTAGAAAAAGGTAAACTAATATCTACTATTTCATATCCTAAATTTTTAAATTTTTCTAAACTTTGATTAAAATTTTCTTTAATTTCAGCATCTACTCCATTTTCAAAAAGATGAAAAGGAACTCCTATCTTTTTAAGATTCTTATCTTTAATTTCGCTTGTTCTTTGATTCTCAGGAATAGAAGTATTATCAAATTTATCATACTTAGATAAAGTATTAAAAATTATTTCTACATCATCAATATTTTTACCAAAAGGAGAAACTTGATCTAAAGAATTTCCCATAGCGATTATCCCTTCACGAGAAAAAGCTCCGTAAGTTGGCTTTAATCCTACTAAACCGCAAAATGCAGCCGGTTCCCGCACAGATCCACAAGTCTCAGTACCTAAAGCTGATAAAGCCATATCAGCCCCTAAAGCACTAGCAGAACCTCCAGAAGAACCTCCCGGAACTCTAGTAGGATCAATCGGATTTAAGGTTGGGCCAAATGCAGAATTCTCAGTCGAAGAGCCCATAGCAAATTCATCCATATTTGTTCTACCGAGGAAAATTACTCCTTCTTTTTTTAACAATTCTATAACTGTTGCATCATAAGTAGCTACGTGATTCTCTAGAATTTTAGAAGAAGCACTTGCAACTTTACCTTTAATCAAAATATTATCTTTAACAGCCATAGGTATACCAGTAAGAAAGGTAGCTGTACCATTACTAAATTTTTCTTGTGCTTTTTTAGATTCCTCTAATACATCATCGAAAACTTCTAAATAAGCATTTAATTTAGGATTCTTATCTTTAATATTTTCTAAATAAGCTTCTACTAATTGAACTACGGTATACTTACCCTCTTTTAAATCATTATGAGCTTTTCGAATTGTTAGGTTATTTATATCAATCATATTATTTTCTTTACTTTTACAAAATTATCTTTACTCTCAGGGAATTGAGCAATCATAGAATCATAATCAAAATCTCTTTCTAATACTTCGTCTTCTCTCCAATTATTATTTAAAAATTTAAAACCTTTTTCTGAAGATATTTCAGAAACCTCAACTTCTTCTATTTGCTTTACATAAGACAAAATCCCTTCCATATCATGAAGTAGATTTGTCTTTTCTTGTTCATTTAAATCAAGTCTTGCAAGTTCTGCTAAATTCTCTATATCTTTTATTTCCATATTAGTATTATATCAAAAAAGGCTTATTTTACAAAGATGCTTATTTATTAAGCAAATTTCTTGTAAAAGGACCTACAATCCCGTCACCTTTTAAATTATTAGCTTTTTGAAAACGAATTACGGCTTCTTTCGTTTTTTTACCAAACAAAATTGTTTCTTTACCTTTACTGCCGGCACCTGATGATGAAATAATATAACCTTTACAATTTAATATTTCTTGCAAAGTTTTTACACTATTATTTTTAGTATTCAATCTTAAAACTTTAGGATTATCAGGAAGTTTTTTACAAGAAAAAGTTGGATTAGTATTTGAATTTGTATCGACTTCTTTAGCTTGTGCTTTAAGATTTTCTAAACGCAATCTATCTGAGATTTGTTGTAATAACCAAATTGGCACCGCACCTCCGGGATCAGAGTTTTGATTATTAGTTACAACTGGAGCTGTACCGAAAACAGAAAATACGGAGAAATCATTAGTCTTACAAGTTATTTCATTTGTATCCACATCCACACTACAATCATCAGTCAAATACCAAGCTTCTTCATCATAACGATAAATCTTTAGAGTTGTTTCATCAATACCCACAATGTCAGCGGTATCATAAGACATAGTGATTTCGATTGGTTCATTGAAAGTTGAAACTTTTGTATCGATAGCAGTATAAGCTTTTAAATCAAAAAGCTCAGTTTCCGCTTGAATTAAAGCATTATCTGGAACACCAGACGCATTAACAACATCCTCTTTAGTTAACAATTTAATTTGAAATACCGCATCAGTATCAGTAACAGCCGGAGGAATATTTAAAGAAATCGTAGTAGTTGCATTAGATAAAGTCGCAGTACCTCCACTAACATTCGTAATACTTTCTACAGCAACATCTTCGATAGATGCTCCCCCAACACAACCAGCAGTAGAGAAAGAACTACCGCTACTAACAGCTGGGTTCAATGCGACATCTCTTGAACGTACTCTATAGAAATAAGTAGTACATTTAACTAAATTAGAAAGTAAAACCTGATGACTAGTAACTCCAGTATCTGTATCTACTTCGGTAGTTGTTGTACCGTAACTTGAAGTTAATCCATATTCAACATAAGACGAACTAACTTTATCTGTGGTCCAAGAAATAGTTGAAGTGGTATTTGTAATACTACTTCCTACGGAAGATATTACCGGAGGAATAGCATCGATAACAATAGCCTTATTGGTAGCTAAATTAGTAGCAGGAACAAAATCAGTCATAGCGTTACCTACTTGATCAGCAATAGTTCCGGACACAGAAGACACTGTTAAATCCGAAGTTAAATCTCCTACTACAACTGTATAATTACAGGTACCAGTAGTACTATTAGAAACTGTAAAAGTACAAGTCCTATCAGTATCACCAGTCTCTAAGGTTATAGTCACGTTCCCAGTAGAAGTTACAGCTTCTGAAAAAGTTACGTCAATATCAACAACTTCCCCCGTAGCATAAGTCCCGTTAGCTTTATCAGAAGAAATATTTGTAATAGTAGGAGCAACAACATCTAAAACACCAGTATAAATATATCCATCACTAACTGTAGCTGCTAAATTAATACCGTCAGATGAAGATGCAATAGAAGACCAAGAAGCAGTTGTTGTTTCTTGTCTCCAACTTACTCCACTATCAATCGAACTATAAACATAAGAATAAGAGGACGCTAAAATTCTAGTTCCATCATAAGACATAGCAACTCCAGTCCAATTTGCACTAGGTGCACTATTTTGCTGGGACCAATTAGATCCTCCATCAGAAGAAGTATAAACGCTACCACTACTTGCTAAGGAAATAATTTTTAAACCATCAGAAGATATTGCTACATGCGAAGCATTTGTAGGTGCACTTGCATATTGAATCCAACTACCTGAAGAATCATAATAAATTCTATTTGAACTAGTTCCAACTATTTTTTTAGTTCCGTCTGGAGTAATTGCCGAAGAAACGAAGCTACGTGGAATTATTAAAGCAGAACCCCAGTTCACACCGCTATCAGTTGAAGTATATGTATTATCGGAACCGCTTATCGTAGCGACAAGTTTGGTTCCATCAGAAGATGAGGCAACAGAAGACCAGGTTTTGCTACCTAAAAGCGTTGCTCTTTCTGTCCAATTAGCACCGCTATCAGTTGAAGTATAAATATAGCCGTTGTTAACAGTTGCAACAAGTTTTACACCATCAGAAGATGAAGCAACAGAAGACCAATTTCTAGGACCAGAATTAGTTCTTTCTGTCCAAGTTATACCACTATCAGTTGAAGTATAAATATAACCACCACTAACAATAGCAACAAGTTTTACACCATCAGAAGATGAAGCTATATCAGTCCAAGTTCTTGCACCTGAATTATTTTGCCTTGTCCAAACGGCTCGAGAACCGGAAGCTCCAGTAGGATACGGTAGTGGTGTTGCTGAATTCGAAGCAGCAGAAGGACTACTAGTACCAGTGCTGTTAGTAGCAGTTACGGTAAAAGTATAAGCTTGATTGTTTGTTAATCCGGAAACTGTTATAGGACTACTCGCGCTAGTACCGGTAATCCCCCCAGGAGAAGAAGTTGCTGTATAAGAAGTTATAGAAGAACCTCCATTTGAAACAGGAGCTGTGAAAGATACAGTTACTTGACCTAAATCTCCAGTAATAGCTGTAGCTGTGACCGAAGTAGGAGCATCTGGTACTGTCGGAGCACGCACTGTTACCGAAGCAGTATTTGAAGCACTAGAAGACCCCACACCGTTTACAGCAAAAACTCTAAATTCATAAGCAACTCCGTTTGTAAGACCTGTAACTGTAGCCCCAGTAGAAGCAGACACTCCATCAGAAAAACTAGTCCAACTAACTTCTCCGGAAACTCTATACTCTACAGTATAGTCAGTAATAGGGTCACCACCGTTGGAAGGTGCAGTCCAAGTTAAATTCGTAGTAGTATCACCCCATTCTGAAGCAGCGAGGTTTGTAATCGCATCAGGCACAGTTGCTACTGGGGCAGAAGTAGTATTAGTCACTAAAACATTATCAAAAAAAGATCCAGTTGAAGAACCTTTTAAAAATATAGGGTGGGTAGTCATAACTGGAGCACTACCATCTACAGTTACAGTACAACTAAATACATCATCTTTATAAACTTCAAAAGAGTTTGTAGTTATTTTCATTGAAATTTTTGCTCCGGGGGTATAAGAACCACAAGATGTATTAGCAGAATAAGCACTTCCAGCTTTTCTAATATATGCGTCGTAACCTTGAGCTGAAGTAACTGATATAAAATAATAAGTTCCACTAGAATAATTACCATAACCAATAGTGGTAAAACCTGAAGAAGCAGTAATATTTGCAGAAATAGTCAAATCATCTCCTTTCGCAAAAGAAGTAGCACTTTGTAATGAAGTTGCAGAACCGGGCACAGTAGTACCTCCACTATTACGGACATTAATATTTCCATTTTGAATATAATCTACTCCTTCAGTTCCTCCAACCATAGTCCATTTAGATTGATTGATAGTAGTACCAGTAAAATCATCAGTAAGTAAAGTTGTCAGAGCATAAGAAAAATTTGGGAATATTAAATACCCTAAGATAAAAAATACTATAGAAAATTTTTTCAAAAAATTATAGTTCAATATATAAATTATATCAGAAAAACCTCTAACCTAAAAGAGCTTTAACTCTATCTTCGATACGAGGATGAGTAGAAAATAACCCTTGAATCTTTTTACCTATATTAGATCCTTTAGGATTAGCTATATATAAATGCGCAATAGCACTAGATTGAGAATGCATCGGTCTAGAATATTGACTTATCTTTTTTAAAGCGTTAGCGAGACCTTGTGGATAACGAGTAAGTAGAGCTCCCGAAGCATCAGCTAAAAATTCTCTTTTTCTTGAAATCGCGAGTTGCAATAAAGTAGCAAATATCGGAGCAAGGGTAGCAAAAATAATTCCGATAATCATCAAAATTCCGTGCGCTTTATTATCATTATCTCTATCACCCCCTCCCCAAAGCATACTGCGCATAAACATATCTGAAACAATAGAAACGAAACCAACGAGTACAACCGCAACCGTAGATACGAGCATATCGCGATTCCCAATATGAGAAAGTTCATGAGCCATAACTCCTTCTAATTCGGATCTATCTAAAATAGCGAGAAGTCCAGTCGTAGCTGCCACCACAGCGTGATTCTTATCACGACCAGTAGCGAAAGCGTTCGGAGCAGGATCGTTTACAACATAAATTTTCGGCATCGGTAGACCGGCAGTAATAGAGAGATTTTCTACTACCGTATAAAGATCATAATATTCTTCTTTTTTTGCAGGTTTAGCATTTGCTAAAGATAAAACTATTTTATCGGAATACCAATAAGAAATAACATTCATCACAATACTAAAAGTAGCGAAGAAATACAAAATACTAGGATTTTGATAATAGTAAGAGAAAAAATAACCAAGACCAATAACTACTAAAAAGAAAGTAGTCATAAGTATCCAAGTTTTAGTAACATTTTTTGATTGTTGGGTGTATAAATTCATTTATTCTATAACGATTGGGATTTGGATAAATTTATCAAATTCTGGTTCGCCGGAAGCATTATCATTATGGATTTCAAAATAAGCTGGACCTTTTGGTAAATTTGTAAAATCTACATTTCCTTCAAAGTCTACAGCTTCCGCAGTCATCCAGTCTGAAGTTGCAACAGCATTACTTTGCAATAAAGGTACTTTGTTTTGATCTAAAATATTAATTAAAATATTTCCTTCAAAAAACCAACCTCCTTTGATACTGCCTCGATAAGATAAAATCCCGTTAGGCATTTTCGCTCCAGGTAAAATAGTAAAACTCAATAAATCTTCAGCTTTACCTAGAATTTGATTTTCATAATTATAAGCTGGTAAGGTTTTATCTATAACTTCTTCTTTTTTAACATCTCTACCTAAAAAATAAACTACTAAAACTACAGCAACTAAAACAATAACCCAAATAAAGATTTTTCCAATTTTTGTCATAAAATAAATGAATTAATTATTAAAATTTAACTTCGACGTTTTTTTGAGCAATATCATCATCTGCTAAATCAAAGAATTCCATTTTAGTAAAATTGAAAATACTAGCAATAATATTACCTGGGAATTGAGCTATCTTAATATTCAAATCACGCACATTAGTATTATAAAATCTGCGAGCTGCTTGAATTTTATTTTCAGTATCAGAAAGCTCTCTTTGGAGTTCCAAGAAATTTGTATTTGCTTTTAAATCCGGATAAGCTTCAGCAATCCCAAAGATTCCAGAAATAGCTCCACCTAATAGGGCTTCCCCTTTTGAATGCTCTCCCATAGTTTTTGCACTCATAGCTTCTGCGCGAGCTTGAGTTACTTTTTCAAAAGCAGTAGATTCATGAGTAGCATAACCTTTAACAGTATTTACTAAATTAGGAATAAGATCATAACGTCTTTTAAGTTGAACTTCGATATCAGCCCAAGCTTCTTGTGTTCTAGTTTTTAAAGTTATAAATCCATTATAAGAAAAAACAAACCATAAAACCAAAACACCTAAAACAATCAATATATACATCATATTTTTACTTACCCACCCACAAAGGAGGGTTATTACTAATAACTATTATATTATAGCACACAATTTAGTTTTTCTTTTGAGAGTTTGCTACTATCACCAAAAGCGGTGAAGCTAAACATATAGATGAATAAGTTCCAAAAAACATTCCAAAAGTAAGCATCATTGCAAAGTATTTAGTTGAAACAGGGCCCCAGACTACTAATGCTAGAAGCACTATGATTACAGTTAGAGAAGTAGCGATAGAGCGCACGAAAGATTGATCGAGACTTTGACCTACTACTTTGTTAAATTCTTCTTTTGACAAACTTGGTGCGTGTGATAAATTTTCACGAATTCTATCAAAGATAACTATTGTATCAGATACTGATAAACCTAAAACTGTAAGTATTGCTACCACGAAAAGAGTATCTACTTCTGCCCCAAAATAATGAGATAAGACTGCAAAAATACCTACTGGGATAATCACATCGTGAAGTAAAGTTACAATAGCAATAATTCCATACTTAAAAGAAGATACAGGTTTTGAAACTTTACGAAAAGCATAAGCTATAAATAAAATAATAGCTAAAGAAACTAAAATAACTGAAACTATTGCTTTAAGAGTTAACTCATTTCCCACAGAAGGACCAATCGAGTTGAAAGCTACTTCATTAAAAGGATAGGCTCCGCCAATAGAAAGAGTTTCTAGTAAAGTATTGTGCTCTGTATCAGTTAATTCTCTTGATTTTAAAATCAAACCTTTTTCTCCTGTTGGTTGAATCAAAATATTACCAAAACCTAAAACTTCTACGTTTTGATTTAAGAGTTCTTGCTCTGGGCGATTTTCGTTATAAGATATTTCAGTAATTGCTCCCCCTTTAAAATCTATACCTACCTTAAGTCCAAAATAAAACATCGAGACAAAAGATAAAGTTACTAGGGCAATAGAGAGGGTGATAAATATTTTTTTGTATTTTATGATAAACATATTTTTGAATTAATTATTTTTAATTTTACCGTTTGATAGACCACTAGAAAACAAGAAACGAGTAAATTTATTTTCAGGAAGGAATGATAATAATTTCAAAAATACTCGAGTTATAATAATTGCTGAAAATAGAGATACCAATACTCCCATACCAAGAGTTAATGCAAAACCTTGAATAAGTGAAGTTCCGAACCAGAATAAAATCAAAGCTCCTAACAAACTTGAAATATTTGAATCTCTAATAGAAGACCAAGATCTCCCGAAACCGTTTAGGATTGCATCACGAATACTTCTTCCAGCACGTAATTCTTCTTTGATTCTTTCGAAAGTTAAAATATTTGCATCAACCGCAATACCTATAGCAATAATAAATCCAGCAATACCAGCTGCGGTTAAGGTTACTGGGATTAATTTAAATAAGGTAAGCATTATTATCACGAAAATAGAAAGTGAAATACTTGCAACAATACCTGGTAAGCGGTACCAAATTATCAAGAATAAAATAATCATTAAAAATCCAATAATACCAGCTTTAACTCCAGCATGAATAGCACTATTACCTAAAATCGCACCAATAGTTTGCTTGGATTGTAATTCAATAGGCACAGGCAAAGCTCCAGAATTAAGACGTCCTACTAATTGTTTTGCTTCGTTTGGAGTAAAGTTTCCAGAAATTACAGCTTCCCCATTTAAAATTGCTTCACGAACTACAGGAGTAGAAATAGGAGCTCCGTCTAGATAGATAGCCACCATTTTACCAACATTTGCTCCAGTAATATCAGCAAACAACTTTGTACCAGTTTCATCAAATTGCAAACTTACACGTGGCTCACGAGTATTTACGTCAAAATCTAAAACAGCTTTTTTCAAATAACGTCCAGTTAATTCAGTATTAGTGAAAATATTAGAAGCATCAAGATTTACGTTACCATTTGCATCAGGAGTCAAGGTTTGTACAGCACTACTATTTTCAACTTTGAATTCCAAAAGTGGAGTTTGACCGATCATAGACACAGCGCGATCTACGTCTGTAATACCAGGTAAATCAACAATCAACTTTTCTTCACCACCTGAAACAAAAGAAGCTTTTTGAGTTTGCACTATAGGTTCTGAAACTCCAAAAAGATTAACTCTACGCTCAATAACGTCACGAAGAGCATCCATCGAGTTGCGAACTTCTCCGTCTGCTACCCCACTCACGTCGGCTTTATAGATAAGGTGACTTCCTCCTGAAAGATCAAGACCTAAACGAAAAGGATGATTTTTAAAATAAGATTTTTCATTTTCAAAATTAGAATTTAAACGAGGTTCTGATTTATAAACAAAAAAACCTAATGCGACCGCTCCTAAAATTATTAATAAAGATAGTATTAACTTTTTCAACATATTCTTCATAAGATACCTTATTTTATACGGTTTTTGAGAAATATGCAAATTTGCCAAAAGCTCTAAAAAGAGCTATGATTAAAGTATGGAAAATAACAAAAATTACATAATTTTTGGTGCCATTTTAGGATTATCATTAATAGTTAGTGCAACTATTGGCGCCTTAACCTTTTATAAACTCCGTTCTACTGATTATATATCTTCTACTGGATCTGCGAAAAAAGCCGTAGTTTCAGATAAGGCAAAATGGACTTCAAGTATTAATCGCAACGTAACACTTTCTACTCTAAAAGGTGGATATGCGAAACTTGATACCGACCTTAAGGAAGTAAAAGCATTTTTACTTGCAAACGGTATTAAAGAAGATCAAATTACAGTCTCCCCTGTTTATATGAACGAAGTTTACGAGCAATACCCTAGTGCTGACAAAAAATATAATTTAGTTCAAAATATCGAAGTCAACGACACTGATGTAAACAAAATCGATGCTTTATCAAAAAATACTAATACTTTAATAGTAGATAAAGGGGTTTTGTTCTCAACTAATTCTGTAGAATACTATTATTCTAAACTTCCTGAAGCTCGCATAGAATTACTTGCTAGTGCTGTAGATGACGCTAAAGCTCGTGCTAGTGAATTAGCGAAAGCTGGAGGTAAAAGTATAGGATTATTAAAATCAGCATCTAGCGGAGTAGTGCAAGTTATGTCCCCTAACTCTGTAGAGGTTTCTGATTATGGTATGTACGATACTTCAAAAATAAACAAAGAAATTTTTGTCACAGTAAAAGCAACTTTCGAAATAAAATAAATTTTAAAAATATAACAACTACTACCCTTTGACGAACTAAAGTAGCCCAAAGTCGGACTTCGGGCTAGTTCAAAATAACTATATTTCTTTACATTCAAGCCAATTTAAAATTTCTTTATTGAAATCTGTTACATTAGAAAAATATTTTGGGAAATTTTTAATATTTAATATTTTAGATTCTTTCCTTTCATTTATATTTATAAAATCAATATAACTACTGTATTTATAAGATTCTAAAAAAGATATAGACTTCTTTATGTTTTTAATTCCCTTTTCCTTCCAATCATGATCAATTAATTTAATCGGGTTTAAATGTATATATGAGAATAAGTATTTTGCTTGATTATCTTTATTAATATAAGTGGCTTTAAATTTACCTTCAAACAAAGTCCCTGTACGATCATATTTAGTATTAAAATATTTTACATAAGCAGTTGACAGTTTTCGCATAAACTCAGTTAACCCGAAGTCGGACTTCGGGCTAATATAAATATGAAAATGATTAGGCATCAAAACCCAAGCACCGATATCTACTAAAGATTCTTCTCTTTCAAAATCAAAAGCATCAATTCCCTTTTTAATAATATCCTCCCTAAACGCAAAATTTTTATCTGAATTACAGCAATATAAGAGTTTTATAAAATGTTCATAATCTAATTTATCTAAAAAAATTTTTTGTTTACTATTACCTCTATTATAAATATGATAAAATTCTCCTTCCACAAATTTTATTTTTCTATTAGGCATAATAATATTATAGCCCGAAGTCCGACTTCGGGCTAGTTGAATTTAAAAAGTTTTAAAATTATCGTTTAAACAAATAATTAAACAATAAAGCTATAACGATACCTAAAACGTAGCCTCCTAAGATATCTACCGGATAATGCACTCCCGCTATAATACGAGCTGTGCCTATCAAAATAGCAGCAAAAATCAAGAAAAGCCCTACTTTTTTATGAAGAAAATATACCGATAAACCTAAAGCCATAAAGACTGAAGCGTGCGAAGAAGGAAAAGCGTATCCGGTTTCTGCAAAAAGTCGATTTACGTTTTCATACTGATCAAAAGGTCTTAATCTACCTATCATACCCTTTAGTATTACCGAAGAAACATATGCCGATAAACCAACAAAAATAGTTAAAGATATCTCTTTAATTTTATAAAAAATTTCTTTTAAATTATCTTTTTTCAAATTTAATTCATGATGAAAAATTAAGAAGAAAAAAATAAAAACTAAAACTAAATTCGAAAAAGGTTCAGCAATAAAAACTACTAAATTATCCAAAAAACTATTCTGACTTGTTAAATTATGTAAAGCAAAAAATATAAAGCTATCCATTCTTTTTATTATACGCTACTTTTAAAACATTCGTAAATAGCATAGCGACTGTTACCGGACCTACTCCTCCAGGCACCGGAGTGCACGCATATGATTTATCTAAAATACTTTCAAAATCTACATCCCCTACTAAAATACTATCTTCTTCTGAAGTACCGGCGTCTATTATCACTACTCCTTCTTTGACCATATCGCCCTCAATAATTTTCCCTTTTCCTACTCCAGAAATAATAACGTCCGCATTTTTTAAAATTTCTTCTTTGTTTTCGGTATTAGAATTTATAGATTTAAAATCAAGTCCTCGATATTTTAATAAATTCATAACCGGCTTACCGACAAGCTTACCTTCTCCTAGGACTACTATATTTTTCTTTTTTAAATCTAAATCGAGAGTATCAAGTAAATACATACAAGCAAGTGCTGTTGGAGGAACTATATCTAAATTACCATTATAAAAATTCCTACTTGCGACTTCTCCTAAACAATCAACATCGAGTTTAGGATCAATAAAACCCAGAACTTTATCTGTATCTATATGCTTTGGTAAAGGTAATTGCACAATCACACCACACATATTTTCTATCTTATTTATATTTTCTATCTCACTAATCAATTCTTCGGTTGTAATATCCTCGGCAAAATTTGCTTCATGAAATTTTATACCTATGCTTTCTGCTTTTATTTTTTTTAAATTTACGTATTTTACAGAAGGTAAATCTTTGCCCACTAAAATATCACAAAACACAGGCTTAAAGTCTAAAGCTTCAACTTTATTCTTTAAGTCTTTTAAAATTTCTATACTTAATTTTTTACCATCTATAATTTCCATATTTTATATTAATTAATATCCTAAAAATTCATTTTTAATATCATCTCTGTGCGCGCGTCTTTTATATCTATGCATACTTACGAGAATTCCTAAGGCTGCGAACTCTGTTAATAGATGAGAACCTCCATAACTCATAAAGGGCAAAGGAATTCCAGTAACCGGCATAATACCCAAATTCATACCTATATTAATCAATATATGCGTTATAAAATAAATAGCAACCCCGAGAGCAAAAAGAGTTTCGAAATTTGAAGCTCCCAAAGAAGCAAAATAAAGTATTCGCCAGATAAGCAAGGTAAAAAGAATAAGTAAAATTAATGATCCTAAAAAACCCCATTCTTCAGAAAAGGCTGCAAAAATAAAATCGGTTTGAGGTTCAGGTAAAAACTTTAATCTAGATTGAGTACCGAAACCTATCCCTTTACCAAATACTTGCCCACTACCAACAGCGATAGTAGATTGAAAAACGTTATATCCTGAACCTCGTACGTCAGCAAGAGGATTGAAGAAATTCTTAATTCTTTCTTTTTGATAAGGAGCAAAGACTGAAGTCCACAAAACCAAAAACGCTAAAACCGCTCCGCCAAAAACCAACAGTAGATGCTTCTTAGAAATACCGGATACTGAAACCATACCAAACCAAATAAAGAAAATCACCATCGCCGAACCGAAATCTGGTTGCAAGAAAACTAACAAAAAAGGAACCAAGGCATAAAGCCCAGAAATAAAAATATGCTTAAAGTTTTTAATCTCTACGTGACGCCGAGAAAAATACTTTGCTAAAACTAAAATCAAAACTAATTTCATCATATCTACTGGTTGCAGAAATATTCCTCCAAAATTAAACCAACTTTGAGCTCCGTTTGAAACTTTACCTAAAATAAAAAGAAAAAGTAAAAGTCCAGAAAAAAATAAAAACAAATAAACTAATACTTTAGTTTGCTTCAAAAAAGAAAAATCCAAAAAAGAAAAAAATAAAAATACCAAAAGAGAGATAGAAGCCCAGATTATTTGCTTGTTTGCAAAATCCCCTAAACTTTCTGTGGAAGTGAAAGACTCCATAGTCACAATACCAAAAAACACTATCGGCAATACACAAAAAACTATCAACCAATCAATTTTTTTAATAAAATCTAAAAACATTATTTTAATTCTACGGTAAAGATATTATAAAGAGGGATAATCTCTTTAGTGATTACTTTTTTAAGCAAAGGGCTACGCCAAGTAAAATAAACGGATTTCTTACCTTCACTTGCTAGAGCGTCTATCTTCGTACTACTTGCGGTTAAAGCATTACCAGACTCATCGTACAATATAGCCACCGCATCAATATTAGGTATAGTAAAAAGAGAATTATTTTCTAAAGTAGCTGTAAGTTTAGGTATAGTATCTTCATTTTCAAAAGAAATATCATTCACCCCGATAGTTAATTGATCTACTTTTTCTTTTGGAACGTTAATCCAAACTGGTTGCTCAATAAATTCAAAACTTGTGTAAACTGGTACAGAATTACCTAGATTAATTGCTGGTTCGAAAATTGCAAATTTACCTCTCGGCGGAACAAAAGTTTCTCCTTCTCTTTTACCAATATAAAGATTGTCTTTATCCGCAAAACGAAAACGATATTTTATCTTATTTATCGCTTGATTATCATTTTGATTTTCAATATAGGCTACTGCATTATAACGTCCCGGTACAACTTCAAAAGCTCGAGCCCAAAAAACCGAAAGTTTATCTACCTCGTTAGAACAAGCTAAAGGACAATTCCCCCCGCAATCAATACCACTCTCAGAACCGTTTTGCTTACCGTCATTACAAGTCGGAGGTTTATTAAAATAAGGCCAAAGGAAATATAAGGCTACACTACTTATAAATATAACCAATCCCGCTATATATAATATTTGTCTCTTCAAAGCCCAAGTCATAAGTCTAGTATAGCAGAAAATAAAATAAATATAAATTTATAGTATAAAAATACAAAATAAAAAACCCTGCTTTTGGCAGAGTTTTTAGTTCAAGTTCTCAGTGCTGGCGATAACCTACTTTCCCCTTAAAAAGAGTATCATCGGTATGGTAAGGCTTAACTTCTCTGTTCGGAATGGGAAGAGGTGTGACCCTTACGACGAATCACCAACACTGAAAACTCGAAGTTTTCATTTGAACTTTTTGCGAAATATCTTTTTACAGATACTGTGATTCACAAATTTCTTAACAGGATCGAAACATTAGTACTTCTCAGCTGATACATTACTGTATTTACACTTAAAGCCTATCAACGTGATCATCTCTCACGGTTCTTAACGATTTCTAATCTTGAAGCTGGCTTCCCTCTTAGATGCTTTCAGAGGTTATCCATTCCCGACATAGCTAC
>CAYNLU010000005.1:0-37226 GCA_964398205.1 uncultured Candidatus Saccharibacteria bacterium
GAGCTTATCCTGAAAAAGTTTTAAACTATATTTATAAAAATACTCAACTTGAATCTAATTTTAATTATAATATGCTCGCTTTGGTAGATGGTGTACCTCAAACTTTATCTTTGCGTTCTATTTTAGATAATTTCGTAAGTCACAGAAAAGAAATAGTAAGAAGAAGAAGCGAATATGATTTAAAGAAAGCCCAAGATAGAGAACATATCTTGCTTGGACTTAAAAAAGCTTTAGATAAAATAGATAGAGTTATTACTATTATTCGTTCTTCAAAAGATAGTGCAGTAGCGAAAGTAAACTTGATTAAAGAATTTAAATTCTCTGATTTGCAAGCAACTGCTATTTTGGAAATGAAACTTGCAAAATTAGCAGGTCTTGAAAGAAAAGCGATCGAAGATGAACTTAAAGCAAAGCAAGATTTTATTAAAGAAATGCAAGATTTGTTAGCTAGTCCAAAGAAAATTTTGAAAGTGATCGGTAATGAAATAAAAGAAATTCGTGAAAAATATGCTGATGATCGCAGAACTAAAATTATCAAAGGTGGTGTTAAAGAAATTTCTGAAGAAGATTTAGTTCCTGAAGAAGAGACTGTTTTAGTTTATACTCAAGGTGGCTATATTAAACGGACTGATCCTAAAGAATATCATTCTCAAAAAAGAGGGGGAGTAGGAGTTATTGATCTTGAAACTAAAGAAGAAGATTTTGTTACTATGCTTCTTAACGGGTCTACTCATGATGATTTATTATTCTTTACTAATTTAGGTAAGGCTTATAGTATTAAAATGTATGATATTCCAGTAGGTAAGAGAGCCACAAAAGGAAAATCTATTATGAATTTCTTATCTCTATCTAGTGAAGAAAAAGTTACTTCGATTTTGCCGATGCCGAAAGGTAACGATAAATCGTCTTCTTTGATGCTTGTTACATTAAATGGTACAGCTAAGAAAATGACTAGTGCGAGCTTTTCTGATGTGCGTCGAAGTGGAATTATCGCTATTAAATTAGATAAAGGAGATAGTTTGGTTGCTGCTTTGATTACCAAAAAGGGTGATACCGTCATAGTGGCTACTGGAGATGGTCAATCTATAAGATTTAAAGAATCTGATATTCGTGAGATGGGCCGTACAGCTGGTGGAGTGAGAGGTATTAAACTTGATAAGAATGATGAAGTTATTAGTGTTGATGTGATTTCAAAAGAATTAGGAGATAAAGGATTTTTCTTGACTATGAGTGCAAATGGTTTAGGTAAGAAAACTAGTCTTTCGGAATACAAAGTTCAAAATCGCGGAGGATCAGGTATTAAGACTGCAAAGATAACTCCCAAAACCGGTAAATTAATTGTAGGAAAAGTAATTAGCGAAGAGGAAGAATTAATCGCTATGTCTAAAAAGGGTCAAGTTATTAGAACAGCCTTGAAAGATATCCCAGATCTCGGACGTCAAACTCAAGGTGTTACTATAATGAGATTAAGAGCAGGTGACGGTATAGCATCACTTACTTGCTTTTAAAATAAAATCTCCACAGTAGTGGAGATTTTATTTTATTTATTGTGATATAATTATTATGTGTTTACACAACCTGTAAATAATCTTAAACATTTAGATTTATCTCACGATATGATTATCGCTGATTTAGGAGCGGGTACTGGTTTTTATTCTTTACATGCTTCTTCATTAGTACCTTTCGGTAAAGTTTATGCTATTGATATAAATCAAGATTTTTTGAAAACTATTTCGAATCAAGCTCGTGAAAAGAAAATTAAAAATCTTGAAACCTTACATGCTGATTTAGAGAAAAAAGGTGGTTCTAAATTAAAAGACTCGTTAATCGATAGGGTTATTGTTTCTAATATTTTGTTTATGGTATCTGATCGTAAAGTTTTCCTTAAAGAAGCAAATCGGATTTTAAAGGATGGAGGTAAAGTACTGTTTGTAGATTTTGACCCAAATTCACCGATTTTAAAAAATACTAAGCATAAAACTCTAACACAAAACGAAGCACGTAAGCTTTTTGAAGATGCGAGTTTTGTGTATGAGCGAGATTTTATGACAGGGGATCATCATTATGGTATGATTTTTACAAAGCCAATTAAAAAATAAAATGGGAAATTTAAAAAACTTTCAATTAATTATGGTTGTCTTATTTGCCTTCGGAGGTATTTTAGGAGTTTTTGTATTTGCAGGATTTATTGATCTGGGTGATAAAGCAGTAACTAGTACCCCGACTGGAACTGTTACTCTTTGGGGTACTGTTCCTAATAATATTGTAACACCAATTTTAGATCCGATTAATAATACGGCAACTTTAAAAATTCGCTATGTTTATAAAAATCCCAATACTTTTGATCAAGATTTGCTAGAAGCTTTTGCTATTAATCAAGCTCCAGATTTGTTTTTTGTATCAGATGATAATATTATAAATAACTTAAATAAAATTGCTGTAACGCCCTATACAACTTATCCTTTATTAAATTTTAAAAATAATTTTGCATCTGCTGGAGAGGTATTTTTAAATAATCAAGGAGTTTTAGCTTTTCCTATTTTAGTAGATCCTTTAATGATGTATTATAATCGCACATTACTTGATTCTAATAATATAGTTTATCCTCCAGAGTACTGGGATCAATTTCCAGATTTAGTTAAAACTTTCACTCAAAAAGATAATAACAGTTCTTTTACTCAAAGTGCTTTTGCTTTAGGGCAATATAATAATATCAATAATGCTAAAAATATAATAGTTTCTTTATTTATGCAAAATGGAAATGAAATCACTTATAAATACAATAACCTTTATCGTTCAGCTATAAAAAAAGATATTGAAATAGATCCAGGTTTGGCTAATTCATTATATTTTTATTTAAGTTTTGCTGATCCTTTGAATAAAAACTATTCTTGGAATAGAGCATTGCCAAACTCTTTAGATGCTTTTAGTAAAGAAGATTTAGTATTTTATTTTGGTTTTGCTAGTGAATTAAAAACCCTTTTAAATAAAAATCCAAATCATAATTTTGCAGTCGCTCCTTTACCTCAAAATCGTAATAATAATTTAAAAACTACTCATGCTAAAGTAACGGGTATTGCAATATCTTCTAATAGTAAGAATAAATCTTTAGCACCTTTAGCTTTGTCAAATTTAGTAAGTGGAAGTTTTGCAGAAAAACTTAGTTATGCTTTAGGAATTCCTCCTGCTCGTAGAGATCTTCTTGCAAAAAAAGGCTTAGATACGTATACTCCAGTATTTTATTCTTCGGCTTTATTTGCTCGTAGTTTTATTGATACCAAAGATTCTCATATTATTTTTAGAAATATGATAGAAGAAGTATTATCAAATGGGTTTAAGGTTGAAGACGCTATTAATAATCTTAGTAATCGTTTTAATCTATTATTAAATTAAATTTATGAAAAAATTATCATTACTTTTTATTAATTTATTTATTTTAGGAATGTTTTTTCTAAATCCGGCTTTAACTATAGCGATAGAAGTCGATGAAGCATTTGAAAAAGGAGAGACTTTGATTCCTTGTGGAACTGAAACTCACATTGATCCTAATACTAAAGCTTATACTACTTTAGAGTTAGAGCCAGGTAAATTTCAAACTGTTAAAAATCCATGCACAGCAGAACACTTTATTTTAATGGTAAATAAACTTATTGAGTTTGTATTAATATATTTAGCTTTGCCTATTATTACGTTAATACTTATGTTTGCTGGGTTTAAATTACTTACTTCAGGAGGGGATACTCATGCTAGATCGGAAGCAAAGTCTATGTTCTTTAATGCTCTTAAAGGTATTCTTTTTATTGCTGGGTCTTGGCTTATAGTTACGAGCATATTAACAATCTTGGGCTACACTGGTTCGACTATATTAAAATAATAAGATATAATTTATATATGAATTTTATTAAAAAAGTTTCAAAAAATCTATCGTTTATATTAGCTTTTACTTTAGTATTTTTATTTTTTTCTAGTATAATAGTTTTTGCAGATGGTACTCAACCTATTTTTTCAAAATTAAATAATCCAATACAATCAAAAAATCTTCAAGACTTCGTTCGTAACATTTTAGAAGGAGTTATCAAAATAGGAGTACCGCTTGTTGCCCTTGCCGTTATATATTCAGGTTTTCTGTTTGTGTCAGCTATCGGTAATCCTGGTAAAATTGAAGAAGCAAAGAGTGCTCTAACGAATACTCTTATTGGAGCAGCTTTATTATTAGGAGCTTGGGCTATTGCTGAGCTTGTAGTCGAAACAGTTAAAAGTTTATAGTTTAATTTTATGAAAAAGTTTAAAAATTTATTATTATTTGTTTTATTTTTATTTTCCTCGATTTATTATTTTAGTCCATTAAAAGTTAGTGCTCAATGTGGAGTTTTAGCTCCTGGAAGTGATGAGTGGTGGGCTAGTGGTTGTAATGTAAATGATCCTAATTTAGGAACAACAACCTATACCCCTAATACATCTTCTTCTTCCACTTCTACAGCATCTTGTATTCTTAAACAAGATCCTAAACTCCAAGATCTTTTTACTTATGTAAATTGTATTATCAATCTTTCTATAATACCTTTGTTCTTTACTCTCGCTATGGCTTTCTTTATTTGGGGAGTTGTGCAATATATGCTTGCTAATGCTGATGAGCATAAAAGGGAGACTGGAAAGCAATATATGGTTTGGGGAATTATAGGTCTTACTGTTATGGTTTCTATGTGGGGTTTGGTAAATATTCTTGCAGGTACTTTTGGTCTTGATAGTAGTTTTATACCTCAGGTATCCCCATAATTCTCATAAAAAGCTTGCATTTTAGCAAGCTTTTTATGATATAATATACTTAGCCTATTATTTAGGGGAAGAAAGGTCGAGTAAAAATAAAATTAAAATTATAAAATTTAACGTTAAATTTATAAATATGAAGAAAAAAATTATTGTTTCATTTTTGATGGTAGCTTCATTCTTTATGTTAGTTGGATTCGTTGCTCCATCTTTGGTTTCTGCTCAAGCAGATACAGTTACAGGTAATTGTAATAATATTCCAGGAAATCCTAATGAATTACAAGTATTGATTTGTAAAATTGGTTTATTGGTGAATAGTGTTATACCTATAGTTATTTCTATTGGTGTACTTTATTTCATCTGGGGAGTTATTCACTACGCTATTGCGCGTGATGAAGAAGCTAAAGCAGAAGGACGTAGTGCTATGATCAACGGTCTTATTGCACTTTTGGTTATTGTTTCTATTTGGGGTATTGTTAACTTTATGAAGAGATTCTTAGGAGTTGACTTAAACGATAATACTATTGCTGTACCTTGTATTCCTTCTCCTGGAGTAGATTGTCCACAAAATTAATATGATGAATTTATTTATTTTTTTTCCTGGTATAGCCTATGCAGATTCACCTAAACTTGATGCATTTTTAAGTAAAGTTAACGCTCAGATAATAAATCCGCTTATTGGTTTTATATTTGCTTTAGCTGTTGTTTATTTTCTTTATGGAGTTTTAAAATTCCTTATGAATATGGATAATGAGGGTGCTAGAGATGAAGGTAAAAAGCATATGCTTTGGGGTATTATAGGGATTACTATAATGATGGGTGTTTGGGGTATATTAAATATTGTTTTGAATACTTTAAATATTGATTATATAGATCCTGAAACTAATACGGTAAATTTACCAAATTAAATAAATAATTTAAAAATCGAGCCAAAAGCTCGATTTTTAATTTTACAAAATAAAAAAGCCTTGTGCATTTACGCAACAAGGCTTTTGATCTTTTACCGCACTATCTCTACTGCGGTTGCTTTATTTTTTTTTACAAACATATATTCACCAGGAGGGCCTGGAGGATAATATGCATCAACACCAGGGCAATCTTCAAAATTTTTACCAGAAGGAAGAATGTATTCTATGCATCCACCCTTTGGATAAAACTTGAATGTACCATAAAACTTTAATTTAATGGTATCCTGGTTGTAAAAATAGTAAGTAGTACTACCTCTAGGAGGTGCTACTACCACAGGATTTTCTTCTTCATTTTGATTCTCTTCTTTTATAAAGTAAGATAAAATACAAAATCCAATTATAAAAATTAGGTATAACCAATTATTAGTAAGAATACCAAGTAATATAGCTATAAATAACATTATTATAATTGGTAAGAAGATTTTTCCTTCCCATAAAATTGGTCCACCTAAGTCAGACCAAAGTACAGGGAAGATGCTAGGAATTAGGATGAAAATTAAAATAAACATCAATGGGATTAATAAAATCCACATAAATATTTTTTCTCCAGTAGTTAAAACCTTTTCAGGTTTTTTTTCTACCTTTCCATGCCCATGATCATCATCTCCGTGTCCATGATCGTCATCATGATTATCATGATGCTTAGGTACTTCTTTTTTTTCTTCTGCTTCTGTTTTAGCTTCTACTTTATACACAGAGGTTTGCCAGTTGTACGCTAGTAGTCCAAGAACTAAAAGTACCAAGTAAGGTATTATTAACCATAAATTCATTTTTCTATCTTTTAAAGTTAAGAATTATTTTACTGGAATTGTAGGTATTGCACTACTACCACCTTCAACAAGAGAAGTTAAGTTTGATTTTTCAATCGATTTCATTCTCATTATTGTAGTTAAAGATGATAATATCTCTTTATCATTTGCCCCTGTCTTTTTTAACTGAGCAATTATTCCATCAATTTCAGCTTCAGCTTTTCTTTTTAAGGCTTGTGCTTCCGCTGTACTAGTAATATCTAACGCATCAGCTTGACCTTGAGCCACAGCTACAGCAGCAGATGCCTTGAGTTTAGCTATCGCCTCTTCGTTTGCAGCATCAACCATGCTTTTATCTGCACTAAATTGGGGAATATTTACACTAATTAAAATTAATCCAGTTAATTCAAGTAACTTCTGATTAAATTTACTGTTTTCTTTAAGCATATCTTTCAAAAATCCAAATTCACCTTTTTCTTGTGCAATAAATTCAGTCAAATTTGCTAAGTTTTTTATTTGATCTACTATTTCTGCCCTCATAATTGATCCTGGAACCAAAAAACTTGCTTTTATACCAAATACAAATTTAAAAGGGTCAATCACTTTAAATATTCCTGAAACAAGAATATCCAAAGTAGTTCTATCTGCTAATTCTATACCAAGCATTACAAAAGCTCGATTGATTAATTCTCTTAGATCTGTTACATGAACTTCTCCTTGTGAAATAAGCCAATTAGATGGATCTGTTCCATCTGGGTTTTCTTTCTCCTTTTTAATTATAAAAGAATGAACTCTGTGAATAAAATTTAACCCCACCCAATATAGTCCTAATGGTGAAAAAAAACCTTCACCAGCTCGCAAGGTTTTATAGTAGGTTTTTTTAGCTACTATAAGTTTGAAATTACCGCTTTCTACAGTGGTAAAATTAATAAATAGTATCAAAAATAATACTACTAAAAAAATAATTATATGTTCCATTTTCTAAATTTTAAATGTTAATTCAAAAGCCCAAATAGGGTAGTCGGCTCTTAAATTAACATTTAAAAATTATTTTTCAAAGATCTGTTTATTGTTCGAATTGTATCACATATAAATAAAAAAGTCAATCTAATGATTGACTTTTTTACGAATTACTTTATAAATTTTTAAGCGTGTTTTAAGGGCTTTGCGTGATCGGCAGGAGTTAACCATAATTTTCTGAAAAGTAATACTGAGAAAAGAATAAGAGCGAATAATACTAACCATTCAATTACACTATTAGGCATCATACTATTATCTCCGTTGATTACCGCTGCTGCTAAGTTGCCTTTTAATTTTTCATTTGCAGCTGCTACTTTCGCTTTTGCATCTCCTTTTGATTCTACCTTTGTAGTTGATTTAGTAGTTGTAGATTTTGCCACTGTAGTATTTTTAGTTCCATTTGCATTCATTGTATAACCTCCAGAAGTAGTACCGGCAGCTTTTGTACTTGCTCCTGCTACAGTTCCTAATACTTTACCTTTAAGAATATTTACTACTTTTTGGTTTGAGAATCTTCCTCCTTCAGGTGATGGATTTACTACTGAAACTTGATATTTACCAGCAGTTGCAGTATCTTCCGGATCAAGACGCATTACTAATTTGTTTGCACTTACGAAAGTTGTTGGACGATCTACGCTGTTCCATCTTGCAATAGAGTCTGGCTTGAAACCAGTACCGTAGATAGTAATAGATTTAAGGTTATCATTAGTTCCTGCTTCTTCTGGATCAGTTCTGTAAACTGTAGGTACAGAATTCTTATCTAATACGTTAGGGTTAAAGTTATCATTTCCATTATTGTAACCATCATTATAATAATCATTTCCGTTACCAGAGCAAGGTCCATCACAATAAGTATAAGCTCCTTTAGTTACGTACGCATTAGCAGAAATAGGGGATAAAGCTATAGTAAATAAAGCTAAAACAGCAAATAAACCTGCACGCAATATTGATTTGTTGTTTATATTTTTCATACCTATAGTATAGCATATTCAAAGCTATTTGTCAAGTAGTAACTCCTTAAATTCTTTTTATTTTAAAATCTTATTATATATTATAAATTCATGTTATATTTACTATGTATGTTTTTGAAATTTATTAAAAAAATTAATATAAAATATTTAATACTTATTTTTATATTAATTTTATTTTGTATCTTATTTTTTATTATTAAATCTCAGAAAAATTTACCTATATTACTTTTAAATCAAAATATTTTAGATATAAATAACTTAATTGTACCTGATGATAATTTTATACTTTTTAATAAAAATAAATTTAAACAGATAGTTATTGAAAAAAATGTAAAAACTGCAATAGATACTTTGAAAAAAGAAACTGAGATAGATGTACAAGTTTTAGCTATTTGTCATGACATTTTGCATCAAATAGGACATACTTCTTTTCATAAATATAAAAATTTAACTCAAGTTTTATTATTTCAAGATGATTTTTGTAATTCTGGTTATTTGCATGGAGTTTTTGAAGAATATTTCACATCATCGAATGATGCTATAAAAGAATTACCTAAAGTATGTGAGAAAACTTTTAGTAGAAAATTTGACCATTGGCAATGCTATCATGGTATGGGTCATGGTTTAATGTATTTCACTGGCGGAGATTTAGATAAATCTTTAGTTTTATGTAAAGACATGTTAAATACAGAAGAAAATAAAAATTATTGTTATAATGGGGTGTATATGGAAATTTTTAATACTCAAATTTTAGCTAAAGAAATTAATTTTGTTGATAAAAACGATCCTTCTTTAATATGTTTTAACCGAAATATCGACAAAGAAAGTTGTTATTTTTATTTACCAACTTATTTCAATCAAACCTTAAATATAACTTATATTAATATTTTTGAGAAATGCAATGAACTTGTTGAATCGAAATATAAAAAGATTTGTATTTCTGGAGTTGGGTCTGAAGCTTTAAAAAGAAATAGTGATAAAGTAAAAGAAGTTTTTAACCTTTGTCGTCAAGCTAGTGGATATTTTAATGAAATTGCTTGTGTTTATGGGATGGTTGGAATTTCTTTAAATCAAAACGCGTCAATTGAAGCAGCACAAAAGCTTTGTAAAGAAGCACCAATTATTTATAGGTTTTCTTGCAATAAAAAGGTTAAGAAGTTTAATTATTTATTTTAGTTTATTTTTTTGTGGGTAAGGAGGGACTCGAACCCTCAAGCCTTGCGGCATTAGTTCCTAAGACTAACGCGTATACCAATTCCGCCACTTACCCAATTGCGCGTCCTTTAAGGAATCGCTGTGCGTCCTGAAGGGATCGAACCTTCGACCTTATCCTTAAGAGGGATCTGCTCTACCAGCTGAGCTAAGGACGCATATATTAAAATTTTTGAAAACTGTGCCTGAGGTGGGGGTCGAACCCACATCCCTTGCGAGACACGATTTTAAGTCGTGCGCGTATACCAATTCCGCCACTCAGGCAATTTGTAAACTACAAATCTTATTCTAACTATTTTTTATAAAAAATACAATACCTTATGATATTTGTATTGAGGCCTAGGCCGGAATCGAACCGGCGTATAAGAGTTTTGCAGACTCTTGCCTTACCACTTGGCGACTAGGCCGAACTTATATTTTGTTTTTATCTTATTATCTTACTTTTCTCTTAATAATTCGTCAATTTTTTGTCTGTTTTTCTCACCTCTGTCTATTTCTATTTCAATAAAAGGTATAATCTTAACATTCATATTTTTCTTTAAATAATCTCTCAAATTACCTCTTTGTCTTTTAGCAAAAAATAAAGCAGGTTCTTCTTTGGATTCTGGCATAACAGTAATAAATATAGTTGCTCTCTTAAAGTCAGGAGAGATATCTGCATTCGTAACTGTAATTAATGAAGTATTATTATTTTCACGCGCTAAAAAAGTCGCAGTTAATTCTTTTAATAATGTGCTCATTTGTTCTTTTCTTTCTTTCATTTTATTTTTCTACAATTTTAAAAGTTTCAATAATATCATTTTGCGCAATCTCTACTTTGGATTCTATCATCATACCGAATTCTCTTCCTTCTTCGACGACGCTAGTTTTTGCTTTGTCTTTCTCTAAGTTTATGATTTTACCTCGTCCTATTTCTGCATCACGACGCATAATACGCACTTGTCCAGAATGAATTTCTCCAATTACGACTTTACCTCCAAGTACTTGGCGTTCTTTGGTCTTACTAAATACTTTTAAGATTTTAGCACTTCCAGTTATTTCAGTAGTAGTTACTTTTGGTCTACGAGCCTCTAATTCTGTTTCTAGCCATTCTGTCATTTTATAAATAATATCAAAAGTCATAATATTGATATTCATTCTTTCTGCTAAAGCTAAAGCGTTATTATCTGCTTTTACGTTAAATCCTAAAACAATAGCATTCTCATCTGCAATTGCGTTTTTGATATCTTTTTCTCCAATATTACCTTCTCCTTTTTGAATTAATTTAAATTTTGCATTTTCTACTTCTAACTTATCTATTTCTTTTTCGATAGCTTCTATTGAACCTGAAGTATCAGCTTTAAGTACTATAGGTATAAGTTTTTTGTCCGTATTAGTTTCGTTATCTTTTGTGTTTTTTGGAGCTTCGCCGATTTCTTCTTCGAATTTGATCATATCTGATTTTTTCTCGAAAGCAGTAAATTCGCTACCAACTTTAGGCATTTTATCAAAACCTACTAAGCGGATAGGGGATGAAAAGCTAGCTTCATTTATCATATGACCTTTGAAATCTTCTAAAATCCGAACAGGGCAATGACTGTCATGTGCAAGTACCCACATACTTTTTTTCAAAGTTCCGTTTTTAATAATCATAACTGCTTCAATTCCTCGTTTTTGATCAAGATTTGCTTCAATAATAAATCCACTTGCTTCTTTATTTTTATCACCTTTGAAATCTTCTAAATCTGCTACGATAGTTATAAGAGATAGTAATTCAGGTATATTAGTTCCAGCTTTTGCCGATATTTCTACAAATGGAATATTTCCTCCGTAGTTTTCTAAATATACTCCGTGTTCAGACAGCTCCATTTTAGCTTTTTCTATATTTGCACCTGGTTTGTCGATTTTATTTATTGCTACGATTACAGGAATTTTAGCTTCCTCTATAGTTTTCCAGGCTTCAATAGTTTGAGGTTTTACTCCGTCCTCGGCCGAAACTATTAAAATAGCAATGTCAGCGATATTCGCACCTCGTTTACGCATTTTAGAAAAAGCTGCGTGACCAGGAGTATCAATAAAACTTATTTTGCGATCAAGACCGTTTTCATCTTTGTGAGTGATTTCATACGCACGAATATGTTGAGTAATACCTCCAGCTTCAGTATCAACTATATTAGTATTGCGAATATAATCAAGTAAAGTTGATTTACCATGATCAACATGCCCCATAATTACAACTACGGGTGGGCGAGTTACTATAGAGTTTTCTTTGCTGGTTTTTGACATTATACTTTTGATTTATTTATTACTTCTCGTTCTTCGTCGGTTAATTCGTAAGTCGAAGAACCTTTTTTAATAGGTTTAGCAAATACGCTCATTCTTTCTCTCGCATATAAACTAGAAATAACTACGCCGTCGCCGTCTTCGTTTTGGAATGAAATTGCGAAACTTTGGTTACCTCCTTGATCAGGGAAAGGGTTAAAACGTATAGTTTCTAAACCTCTTATACTTTTTCTTAATTTTTGATTTACTACTTTGAGCTCTTCTTCTATTTTAGACTTTGCTAAGGTTAGATTTTTGACTTCGTTTTCTAAATAGATTAAAGTATCTTCTAAGTCTTTGCTTTTTTTACCTAAGAAAAAACGCTTTAGTCTTTTCTCGGTTTTAACAATCCAAAAGATATTGCACAAAAGTACAATAAAGATTAGGGTAAAAAAAATAATTTCGAGCTTGGAAATCATACCATTCCAATATATACTATTTTTATAGTTTTATCAAATTACATGAAAAATAATAATAACAAAAATAAACAAATAATTTATCTTGATAATGCTTCAGCGACACCTATCGATAAAGAAGTTTTGAAAGTAATGTCCGAAAGTTTTAAAAATGATTTTTATAATTCTTCTGCTATTTTCGAAGGTGGTTTAGAAGTTAAGAATAAAATAGAAGAAAATCGCAAAAGTATTGCTAACTTTTTAGGAGGGAGGAAGGAAGAGATTATTTTTACAAGTGGAGCAACTGAATCCAATAATTTGGCTATTTTAGGGGTTGTATCTTATGCGAAAAAATTTTTTAAAAAACCTCATATTATAACTTCTAGTATTGAGCATGCCTCGGTGTTAGAAGTTTTATATGCTTTAGAGCGTGAAAATAAAATCGAACTTAGTTTGATTGGAGTAGATGAAAAGGGATATTTAGATTTAAAATCTCTGAAAAAAAATTTACAAGAAAATACAGTTCTGGTTTCTATCATGTACGCTAACAATGAGATTGGTAGAATTTTTGATCTTAAAGAAATCTCAAAGACAATTCGTCATTTTAGAAAAAATAAAAAAGAAAATAATAATTTCCCATACTTTCATACCGATGCAACTCAAGCTACGAATTATCTTGATATGAATACTAGTCGTTTAGGAGTTGATTTATTGTCTATGAATGCTGCTAAAATATATGGACCGAAAAGCATAGGTGTTTTATATAAAAAAGTAAATGTAAATATAGAAAATATATTATTCGGGGGCAATCAAGAATTTGGTTTGCGTCCTGGAACCTTAAATCCGGCTTTAATTAGTGGTTTAGTAAAAGCGTTAGAAATAACTAATCAGGTTAAAGACAAAGAGATAAAACGTTTAGCAAATTTAAAAAGTAGATTGTATTTGGATTTACAAAAAGTTTTTAAAAAACATAATCTAGAAATTAAATTAAATGGTACTTTAGAAAATTCTTTACCAAATATTTTAAATATCACTATACCTAAAATCCCTAGCGATTTATTATTGATTGAATTATCAATGAAGGGAATATATGTTTCAGAAAAAAGTGCTTGCAAGACGGGAGAAAAAAGTAACTCCCATGTTATTGTCGCTATGTATGGTAAAAAAGAAGAAAAGATTTCTAGTTTACGTTTTTCATTAGGTAGAGCAACTAAAAAAGAAGATTTAAGTTTTGTAATAAAAACTATAAATCAAATTTTAATTAAATTAAAAGATTGGTATTAATTTATTTAAAATTTGACTTTTATGCTATAATGGGGTTATGGATATAAAAGATTTAAATAAAGGGCAATTCATATTACTTATGATTCTAGTTTGCTTTGTCGTTTCGATTGCGACTAGTATTACTACTTATTCTTTAATCTCAGGGGCCCCAGATAGCGTTAAAAAACCAATCACCCAAGTAGTTCAAAGAACAGTAGAGCGTATAGTTGAAGTACCTCAAGGCGAAACTTTGTCTAAAGATGAATTGCAATTAATAGAAGATTTAAAATCTTTGAAGCCATTTATAGATAAATTATCGAAAGAAGAAAATACTAATCCTCCAACTACTACTGAAAATAATAATGAAAATACTAATCCTGTAAATACAGATACCAATACGGAAACGATCCCCAACACGACAAACTAATAATTATAATTTAATTTTAAACTCATATGCCACCACTAAATAAATTCACAACAAAAGCCAAAGAAGCAATCAAAAAAGCACATGAGCTTGCAATCGAAAGAGGACAAAATCATGTGTCTGCTATGCATTTACTTGCGTCGTTATTGTTACAAGAAGAAAGTATTGTTAATTCTATTTTAGACAAAATGGAAGTTGATACTATTTTGCTTACCGATTCAGTATTAGAAGCTATAGAATTTCCAGAAAGAGATAATACAGTTTCTCCGTCTTATCAAATATATTTAAATCCTGATCTAGCTCAAGCTATTGAGCATTCTTTAGCAGTTGCAGTTTTTACTAAAGATGAATTTGTTTCCACAGAACATTTATTCATAGCTTTAATAGATGTTGAAAGCGATGCAAAGAATTTGTTAATTAAATTTAAGATTAATAAAGAAAATGTTTTTAATATTTTAAATGAATTAAAGAGTCAAAATTTTGAGGATAATTCTTCTTCAAAAAAAATGAAATTAATTTTGAAATATACTAGGAATTTAACTACCCTTGCTAGAGAAGATAAATTAGATCCTGTGATTGGGCGAGACGTAGAGATTATGAGGATTATGCAAATCCTTTCTCGTCGTACTAAGAATAATCCTATATTAATAGGTGAAGCGGGAACTGGTAAGACTGCCGTCGTCGAAGGTTTAGCTGAACGCATTGCGAAAGGCACTGCACCTGAATCCTTGCGTGATAAAGAAATAGTTTCTTTGGATTTAGGTATGCTTATAGCGGGTACTAAATATAGAGGAGAATTTGAAGAAAGGTTAAAAGGAATAATGAAAGAGATAGAAAAAACCGACGGCAAAATTATTCTTTTTATTGATGAAATTCATACAATAGTAGGAGCTGGAGGTAGCGAAGGAACTTTGGACGCTTCAAATATGCTAAAACCTGCACTTGCTCGTGGCGAGCTTAGAGCAATAGGAGCAACTACTCTCAAGGAGTATCAAAAATATATAGAAAAAGATCCAGCTTTTGCAAGACGTTTTCAACCTGTTTATATAGATGAACCAAATATTGAAGACGCTATCACTATACTTCGCGGACTTAAGGAACGTTATGAGCTTTTTCACGGAGTTAGGATTACTGATGATGCGATAGTTAGCGCTGTAAATCTTTCTTCTCGTTATATTACTAATAGATTTTTGCCTGATAAGGCTGTAGATTTAATCGACGAAGCTTCCTCATCTCTTAAAATCGCTCTCGAGAATAAACCTCCGATTTTAGAAGAAACTCACCGTAAAATTATGCGCCTCGAAATCGAGCGTGAAGCTTTAAAGAAAGAGATCTCAATACCTGAAACTCCAAAAGATAAAGTTAAAGAAGAAAAGAATCGTATCTCTATGATCGAAAAAGAAATAGCTAACCTTAGTGAAAAAACTAAAGAATTAGAACTTAAATGGCAAAACGAGAGAACTATTGTTATTGAAATTCGTCAAATTAAAAAAGATTTAGAAACTTTGCGTATTGATGCGGAGAATGCAGAAATGAAGTCCGATTTATCTCTAGCTGCAGAAATTAGATACGGTAAAATACCAACTCTTAAAAAAGAATTAGATATAAAACTTGCTCGTTTGAAAAAACTTCAAAAATCTCGCCGAATACTAAAAGAAGAAATTACCGAAGAAGATATTGCCGGAGTCGTAGCTAGGTGGACAGGTATCCCAGTATCTAAAATGCTTGAAGAAGAAAAAGAAAAGTTAGGTAAATTAGCAGATGAATTAAAAGATAGAGTTATAGGTCAAGACGAGGCAGTAAAAAGAGTTAGTGAAGTTATTAAGCGTTCTCGCGCAGGGATTAGCGATCCAAATCGTCCTATAGGATCTTTTATATTCTTAGGACCTACTGGAGTAGGTAAGACTGAACTTACTAAAGCGCTCGGCGAGGTTATGTGGAATGATGAAAAGGCTATCATACGAGTTGATATGTCGGAATATATGGAACGTCATAGCGTATCGAAACTCGTTGGTTCACCTCCAGGTTACGTAGGTCACGATGAAGCGGGTCAGTTAACTGAGGCTGTTCGTCATCGCCCGTACTCTATAATTTTATTTGATGAAATTGAGAAAGCTCATCCTGAAGTTTTTAATATTCTTTTGCAAGTACTCGACGAAGGACGTATGACAGACGGTAAGGGTAGAGTAGTAAACTTTAAAAATACTATTATTATAATGACCTCGAATATCGGTTCTCAATTTATTGAGAAAATGGAAAGTATAGGATTTTCTAATAATTCTGAAAAAGAAGATTATGCGAATATAAAAGATAGAGTTATGGAGTCCTTAAAAGATTATTTCCGTCCAGAGTTCTTGAATCGCATAGATGAAATTGTACTTTTCGATATTCTTTCTAAAGAAAGTATTCTTGAAATAGTAAAATTAAGAATAGAAAAAATTAAAGAAAGATTACTTGCTAAAGGTATATTCTTGGAATTAGACGAACTCGCTTTAGCTTATTTAGGCACAGAAGGTTATAATCCGCATTATGGAGCAAGACCTTTAAATAGACTTATCCAAAATAAAGTCTTGAATCCTGTTGCTAATATGATGATTAGTAATACTGTAAAGAAAGGGGATACTGTATTTATTACAACCAAAAACAACGAATTATTAATTACTTCCAAAAAAGGAAAAGTTAAAAGCAATCTTAAAATAAAAAGTAAAATAAAAATGTAAATTAAAAAACTCCCTTTAGGGAGTTTTTTAATTGTGCGCCGGGAAGGATTCGAACCTTCGTAGGGCAAAGCCCGACAGATTTACAGTCTGTTGTAATTGACCACTCTACCACCGACGCAATTACAATATATAATATATCATACTTTTTATTTTTTGCATCTTTTTCTTTTCTAGTACTATTGACTTTATACCACTATTCGTGGTATTATATAAATTGAATAGGTCTTCAAAATTTTTCTAACTTCAAAATTTTTTTGAAAATGAAAACTACAATTTTATTTTTGGTAAATAATCCAATTTGCCAGCTTTTCTTTTTTTCTTTTTTAGTTTTTAAAATTTATAGTTTTATGGATAAATATCCAGAAATTATATTTTTACTTTTTTTATTAATTCCGTTTGCGGGATATGTATTTTCTAAAGGAGAAAAAAAATTTTTATGATTGTTTATTTTTTTTCTATAGAGGCCAGTTAGGTATTTATAAATCTAGCGGCCTCTTTTATTTTGTATTTTTTTAAAAGTGTGTTATTATATAGAGACTAGATTTATAACTCTTGTTTGAGAGTTTTTTTATTTAAATTATCAATTAAAATTTTTTTTATGGAAATTAGAAATATTGCAATTATCGCTCACGTGGACCACGGTAAGACTACTCTTACAGACGCCCTAATGAAGCAAAACGGTATAGTTTTAGACGAAGGAGTATCTATGGACTCAAACGCGCTTGAAAAGGAGCGTGGTATTACTATTTATGCGAAAAATACTTCTATTTATTATAAAGATACTAAAATCAACATAGTTGATACTCCGGGTCACGCGGATTTCGGTAGTGAAGTTGAACGTGTTTTAAAAGCTATTGATTCAGTTTTACTTTTGGTTGATGCGGTAGAAGGCCCTATGCCTCAAACTCGTTTCGTTCTTAAAAAGTCTTTAGAGCTCGGTCTTAAACCTATTGTAGTAATTAACAAGATTGATAAACCAGCTTCAGATATAGCTCGAGTACACGATGAGATTTTAGAATTATTCCTAGAATTAGGTGCGACTGATGAGCAAGCAGATTTCAAAACTATTTATGCTATTGGACGTGAAGGTAAAGCTTTTAATAAAGTAGGAGATGAGTCTAAAGATCTTTCTCCTTTACTCGATCTTATTTTGAAAGAAGTAAAAGTTGCTTCAGGTGGAGAAGAAAATGGAAAATTGCAAGCACAAGTATTTAATCTTGGTTATGATAATTTCTTAGGTAGAATGGCTATTTGTCGTATTTATGAGGGTATTATTAAAACTAGTTCTTCTATTGTTGTAAAAGGTGAGAACGGTTCTCGTAATGGTAAAATAACTAAGCTTTTTACTTTTGAAGGAACTAATCGCAAAGAAGTAGCTCAAGCTGGGAAAGGAGATATTGTGATGATTGCCGGTATTCCAGATATTTTTATTGGAGAAACTTTGTGTGAAGATGAGAGCGTAGAAGCATTACCTCATATCGCTATCGATGAGCCAACTTTGTCTTTAAACTTTTTGGTTAACGATTCTCCTTTTGCAGGACGTGAAGGTAAATTTGTGACTTCTCGTCAAATCAAAGAAAGATTAGAAAAAGAATTAGAAATTAACGTAGGTTTGAAAGTGGATTTTTCTCCAGATCAAGGAGAAGTTAAATCAGGCCCAAGCTTTTTCAAAGTTTACGGTCGCGGTGAATTGCATATTGCAGTTTTACTAGAAAATATGCGTCGTGAAGGATTTGAAATGCAAGTTTCTCAACCCGAAGTAATTATTAAAATCGATGAATCAGGAAATAAAACTGAACCTTATGAAGAATTAGTCGTTGACGTACCGAATGAATTTTCTGGAACTGTTATCGAAAAGATTGGAAAAAGAAAAGGAGTTATGAAAAGTATGCATGATAAAGACGGAGTTTCTAGAGTAATATTCGAAATACCGACTCGTGGCTTATTAGGATATAGAGGTGAGTTTATAATTGATACAAAAGGAGAGGGAATTATGTCTTCTCGTTTTAGCGCATTCCGTGAATATGCTGGAGAGATTAAGAAGAGAGAATATGGTTCTATGACTTCAATGATTGCTGGTAAAGCAGTAGCTTTTGCCCTTGCTAATTTGCAAGAACGTGGTATTCTATATATAGAACACGGTGCAGAAGTATACGAAGGTATGGTTATCGGTAATGTACTTAAAGGAGAAGAAATGGCTGTAAACCCTATTAAAGGTAAACAGCTTACCAATATGCGTGCTTCTGGAACTGATGAGATGATTGTATTGAAACCTGCGTTTATATTAAGTATAGAAAGAGGTCTTGAGGTTATGGGTACTGATGAATATCTAGAAATAACCCCAAAATCTGTACGTTTACGTAAAAAGTTTTTAACAGAAAATGATAGAAATAAAGCTTTTAGAGATAAAAATAATTAATACCTTGACATTATAGACTAATTAAGGTATATTAAAAATAAGTTAATTAATAAAAATTAAAATTTATGTCATCAACAATATCATTTAAACCAAAACAAGTTACAAAAAGAATTATCGCTCATTTGCCAGAACGCGCAAGCGACGTTTTGATTAGTCGTTTTGGTCTTGATGCTAATGATTTAGAAAGAAAGACTCTAGAGGAAATAGGTAAAAAATACAACATAACTCGTGAGAGAGTTCGTCAAATCAAAGAAAATGGTATTAACTTAATTAAAAAATCTCCTATATTTAAAGCTGAACAAGCACTCTTTGAGGAATTACGCGATTTAGTTCATGAGTTAGGAGGAGTTGTAGCAGAACACGATTTGTTAAATCATATTTCTAAAGATAAAGCGACTCAAAATCATATTCATTTTTATCTAGTTTTGAGTGATCATTTTGTAAAGCACAAAGAAGATGATCATTTTAAAGCACGTTGGAGTGTTGATGATGAGACAGCAGAAAAAGTTCATGACTCTTTAAAGAAATTATATTCTTCTTTGAAAGACGAAGATTTGGTTCCAGAAACTGAAATGATTAAAAAGTTTTTTGATCATATGAAAGATACAGCAGAAAAATATAAAAATGATGAAGTTGCAAAACGTTGGCTTTCTGTATCTAAAAAGATTTCTAAAAATCCACTAGGTGATTGGGGACGTTCACATTCTCAAAACGTACATACTCGTGGAGTAAAAGATTATGCTTATTTAGTAATGCGTCGTCATGGTTCACCTATGCACTTTAAAGAAGTAACAGATGCGATTTCTAAAACTTTCGGACGTAAATCTCATTATGCAACTACTCACAATGAACTTATTAAAGATCCACGTTTCGTTTTAGTTGGTCGTGGATTGTATGCACTTTCAGAATGGGGATACAAGACTGGTATTGCGAGAGATGTGATTTCTGATATTTTGAAAAAGGAAGGTCCAATGACTAAAGAAGAAGTAGTAGAAAAAGTTATGAAAGAAAGATATTTCAAGAAAAATACAATCTTAGTAAATCTTGCAAATAGTAAATACTTCAAAAAGAATAAAGACGGATTATATACTGCAATTTAATAAAAAATTAAAGAAAAACCTATCAAATAGATAGGTTTTTCTTTTACTTTATTTTCTTTTTATAATAAAATATTTATATGGAACAAATTGATGAAGTTTTAAATGAAATGCCAAAAAGTTTTTGGATGTTTTTAACTATTATCTTTGTTAGTTCTGCTGTAGTAAGTTTGTTAGGTTGGGAGGTTTTGTTTCTTTCAATCATGGCATTATTTTTAGGAGTTTTTGGATGGGAGCTCTGGCTTCATTATATTCGTCAAAACTTTATTTCCGGAATTACTTGGGTAGTTTTAGAAATAATACCTCCTCGTGAAGTTGCTCGTTCTCCTAAAGCTATGGAACTTTTCTTTACTAATGCTCTGTATCACTGGAGTATGAAAGGAGGCCGTGAGGCTATATGGCAAGGTGCCGTTTGGTTTTGGTTTTCTTTGGAAATTGTATCGATAGAGGGACAAATTCATTTTTATATACGTACCCCAAGTCGTATTAAAGGATTGATAGAAACTCAAATTTATGCTCAATATCCTCAAGCTTATGTTAAAGAAGTAGAAGACTATACTGCAGCAGTTGATGAGATCTCAGAAAAAAGCGAATGGAATCTTTGGGGTTGCGAATGGAAACTCGCAAAGCCAGATCCTTATCCTATTAAGACTTATGTTGATTTTGGGCTAGACAAAGATCCTGATGAAGAGCTCAAGGTTGATCCACTTTCTCCTGTAATTGAACTTTTTGCTTCTATGAAAAAAGACGAACAGATGTGGCTTCAAATAGTTGTACGTCCTAGTAAAAATAAATTTAAAACTCATGGAACTTGGGGCGATCATCATGATTGGGTTCGTGAATGTGAACTTGAGTTAGAAAGAGTTTCTGCGCCTTGGACTAAAATAGACAAATTACCAAATGGACAAATATTAAAATCTGGACGTACCCCGGATTCTATGAAAGCGACAATTGATGGACTTACTAAAAAACCTCAAAAGATTGGTTTTGATGTTGGTATTCGTTCTTGTTATGTTGCGAAAAAGCATGCCTTTGATTTAAATCACCGTCGCGATATTCGTTTGATATTTAGACAATATGCTAATCCTGTACTAAATAGTTTAGAAAGATACAACGGTACACAGGCTGACGCTTATGGAGGATTGATAACTGTGCTTAGTCAAAAGAAAGTTATGGTATTAGCAAATCGCATGCTTCACGAATATAAAGAGCGTAATTTCTTTAATCACCCAATGCGTAATCAATGGCTTCATCATATACCTTGGCCAATTTCCCCAACTATATTTATGGCTTATTTCCACTCAGTGACTTATGTCTTAAACGTAGAAGAGCTTGCAACACTTTGGCACTTCCCAGGTCAAATTCTTAAAATTCCTACTCTTGAAAGAGTTGAAAGTAAAGAAGCTTCACCTCCAACTAACTTACCTGTATAAAATATGGAAAATTTAGACAATAATTTAGAAAATCTAAATATAGATTTTAAGGTTAAAAAAAATAATTTTTTTCTTAAATTTTTATTAGGATTTTTATTTTTGGTATTTTTATTTTTAATTTATATTTTCAGTCTTGTGCAAGCTCCGAATAATTTTAAAACTGGAGAATTGTTTGTCTTAGAAGAAGGTTCTTCTTTGCGTGCTTTATCTTCTAAATTAGAAAAAGAAAATTATATTAAATCAAGAGTTTTATTTGAATCTATAATTATATTGTTAGGTGATGAAAAAAGAGTTTCACCAGGAGATTATATTTTTAAAGAAAAGTTAAATGTTTTTGAAATCGCAAATCGGATAAGCAAAGGTGAGAAGGGTATTTCTAGGATCAAGATTACTATCCCTGAGGGTTTTGATACGATTGAAATGGCAGAGATTTTTGAAATCAAGCTTCATAATTTTAATAAAGAAAATTTTCTAAAGAAATCAAATCTCAAAGAAGGTTATCTTTTCCCAGATACTTATTTTTTCTTATCATCAGATGATGAGGATAGAGTTTTAGAGAATATGGAAAAGAATTTTACTAAAAAAACAGAAAATATATTTGAAATTTTTAATTCCTTAGATGAAAATACTAGAAATCAGAAAATTAATGATACTATAATTTTAGCTTCTATCATCGAGAAAGAAGCGAGTGGAGATAGTGATCGAGAAATTATTTCAGGTATTTTACAAAAAAGATTAAAGATTAATATGCCTCTTCAAGTAGATGCCGCTCCAATAACTTATAAAGAACGTGGATTGCCCGAAAAACCAATAGCAAATCCTGGTCTCGAAGCCATAAATGCAACTTTATATCCTAAAACTTCTAATTATTTATATTATATTCACGATAAAGAAGGAAATACCTATTTTGCAGAGACTTTTAAAGAACACAGAGCAAATATAGAAAAATATCTAAAATAGTGTATAAATATATAGTGGCTCAGAAATTAAAATTAAATCAAAATAAAACTGTATTTGTAGGGCTTTCCGGTGGAGTAGATAGCTCGGTTTCAGCATTGTTACTGAAAAAGGCTGGTTATAAGGTTGTCGGAGTTTTTATTAAGACTTGGCACCCGGATTTTATAGTTTGCAATGAAGAAGAGGAAAGGTTAGACGCTATGAGAGTAGCTGCTTTTTTAGATATTCCTTTTTTGACTTTGGATTTAGAAGAAGTTTATAAAACTGGAGTAGCAGATTACATGATTTCAGAATATAAGAAAGGCAGAACTCCGAATCCAGACGTTATGTGCAATCGAGAGGTTAAGTTTGGAGCCTTTTTGAAATTCGCTTTAGAGAAAGGTGCGGATTTCGTAGCGACGGGGCATTATGCTCGGAATATAAATAATTCTTTGTTTAGAGGTAAAGACATGTCTAAAGATCAAAGTTATTTCCTTTGGACTTTAACTAAAAAACAACTAACAAATATTATTTTCCCAGTCGGAGATTTGGATAAAAAAGAAGTTAGAAAAATTGCAGAAAAAAATAAATTGCCAGTTTCAATGAAAAAGGACAGCCAGGGAATTTGTTTCCTAGGAGATATTGATTTGAAAGATTTTTTGAAACATTATATTAAATCTAAAAAAGGAAAAGTCGTAAACGAGCATGGAGAAGAAATAGGGTATCATGATGGAGTTTTGTTTTATACTTTGCTTGAAAGGCACGGTTTTACTATAACTAAAAAGACTAATAATGATGCTAGATATTATGTTGTTGCAAAAGATATTAAAAATAATATTTTAGTTGTTTCAAATGAGAAAAAGCTTGTTATGAATCAAAATCACTCTAAAGATATTATTATTACTGAATTAAATATTTTAGAAGATTTTAAAGAAGATAAAAATTATGATATGCAAGTTAGATATCACGGAGAAATAATTAAAACTAAATTATCAAAATTATCAGATGCTCGAATTAAAATTTTAACCCAAAACGAAGTCATAGTAGCTAGTGGTCAATCAATCGTAGTTTACGACAAAGACAAGGTAATCTTGGCCGGCATAGTTGAATAGGTGAATTTTTATAAATTTTGAGATAGAATATATTTATATGGAACATTTTTTTATAGAGAATAGTGAAATAATTTTAAAATTATTATTAGCAGTAGGTTTAGGGGGTCTTATTGGACTTGAGAGGTTTATTGTGCACAAAGAAGCTGGTATGAAGACTCACGCTATTGTAGCGCTCGGTTCAGCTTTATTCGTGGTTATTTCTGAAGAATTGATGTTTCTTTATGGAGACATAGGTAGCTTTGATCCGACTCGTATAGCTTCTCAAATTATCGTAGGTATTGGGTTTTTGGGAGCTGGTTCTATAATGCTTCAAGGTTCAAGAATCAAAGGGCTTACTACTGCATCCGGGCTTTGGTTAACTGCAGGAATTGGTATGGCTTCAGGATTTGGATTTACAGATATTGCAATCATTGCGACAGTTTTAGTTTTACTAGTTTTTACTTTAATGACAATTTTAGAAAAGCCTATTAGTAAGTTAATTGGAGATAATCAAGAAGAAGATAAATAATATGCAATCACAAGAAATTCGTAATCGATTTTTAAAATTTTTCGAAAAGCGAGGGCACGCTATAATTCCTTCGGCTTCACTCGTGCCTGAGAATGATCCTTCGGTTTTATTTAATACTGCTGGTATGCAACCGCTCGTACCTTATCTTTTAGGGCAAGTGCATCCTATGGGTAACAGGATTGCTGATGTACAAAAATGTGTCCGTACGGGTGATCTCGAAGATATTGGAGACAATAGACATTTTTCTTTTTTTGAAATGCTAGGGAATTGGTCTTTGGGGGATTATTTTAAACAAGAAGCAATAGCTTGGTCTTACGAATTTTTAACTAGTAAAGAAGAAGGTTTAGGACTTGATCCGAATCGCCTTTACTTTACTATTTTTGAAGGTGACGATAACGCACCTTTCGATGAAGAGTCTAAAAAGATTTGGATGAGTTTAGGTGTTCCCGAGAATCGTATTTACGCTCTTCCAGCCGAAGACAACTTCTGGTCTCCAGGAGATAACGGACCTTGTGGACCTTGTTCTGAGATGTTCTACGATATGACTACAGAAGGTGTAGGAGATTTGAGTCACGAAGAATTTCTGCAAGCTTTGAAAAGAGAAGACGTAATAGAAATCTGGAATGACGTATTTATGGAATACGAGAAGAAAGACGGTAAAGTTATCGGTAAGTTAAAGCAAAAGAACGTAGATACTGGAGCTGGACTTGAACGTATGACTGCAGTGATGCAAGGCAAAAGAACCGCTTATGATACAGATATTTTTGAAGGTATTTTAGAATATATTAAAGAAAATTCTAAAGATTTTAATATTACAAATGCTCGAGTAATTGCTGATCATTTACGTACTTCTTTGTTTTTGGTTGCTGACGGAGTTATTCCATCAAATAAAGATAGAGGCTACGTCCTTCGTCGCTTATTGCGTCGAGTTGGTACTAGAGCAAATCAATTTGGATTAAATCAAGATAATATTATTTTTATTTTAAATAAATTTATAAATATTTATAAAGATCAATATAAAGATTTAAGTAAAGAAAAAAACTTAGAAACTATAAAAGAAGAATTAAATAAATTTAATCAAACTTTAAACGAAGGTTTGAAGCAATTCGAAAAAGGAGTTGATCCTTTTGTTTTAGCGACGACTTATGGTTTTCCTATCGAACTAACTCTCGAACTTGCAAAAGAAAAGGGAATAGAGATTGATTTAGAAGATTTTAAATCTAAAATGGCAGAGCATCAAAAGCTTTCTGCTACTGCATCAGCAGGAATGTTTAAAGGAGGGCTTGCGAACCATAATGAGAAAACTGTGAGACTTCATACAGCGCACCATTTATTGCTCGCAGGTTTGCAACAAATCGTAGATAAAAATATTAAGCAAAGAGGAAGTAATATTACCGAAGAAAGGTTGAGAATAGACTTTCTTTGCGATCATAAACTTACTGATGAAGAAAAGAAAAAAGTTGAAGATTTTGTAAATGAAAAGATTGCTCAAGGGTTAAACGTGATTCGTCGCGAAATGCCTTTCGTAGAAGCTGAGAAATTAGGTGCCGAGATGGAATTCGGAGCAAAGTATCCTGAAGTTGTTTCAGTTTATTTTATCGAAGATGAAAATGGTAATCCGATCTCAAAAGAGTTTTGTGGAGGTCCTCACGTTTCTAATACTAGTGAATTAGGAAAATTCAAAATAGTGAAAGAAGAAGCCGTCGCTTCTGGTATCCGTCGGATTAAAGCAATTTTGGAATAAAATATTTTGAGAAAAATTTTAGAAAGGTTATAATATTTATATATGTGGCCTTTTGGTAAAAAAGAAAATTACGGAGAATTATCTTTGGTTTTTGATATTGGTTCTTCTTCTTTAGGTTGCTCTGTTTTTAAATTTGAAAGTTCCGGAAATCCTTTAATTTTATATTCTAATCGTGAGCCTATTCTTGTACAAGAAAATCTAGATTTTGAAAGTTTTCTGAATTTAACCTTATCCACTTTAGGTAAATTAGTAGATAAAGTCCATTTAGAAAAATTTGGACGCATAGATAGAGTTTTTTGTATTTTATCTTCACCTTGGTTTCACTCCCAAACTACAAATATTAAATTTGAGAAAAATACTCCTTTTGTTTTTAATACTAAATTTGCTGATGAGTTAATAAAGAAAGAAGTAGATTTATTGCTTAAGAAATATAAAGAAGAGGGGAATAGTAATACAAATATTTTACCGATCGAAATGAAAACTATGAGCCTGAGTTTGAATGGCTACTATGTTAAAAATCCTTTAAATCATAAAGCTACTTCTTTAGAGATGCCTATTTTTGTTTCTTTGAGTGAAGAATTTTTTATTAAAGAAATCGAGAAAATCATTAATAAAGCTTTTCATTATAAAAGCATTAAATTCTCATCCTTTTTGATGGCTTCTTTTACTGTAGCGAGAGATATGTTTATAAATCAAGATAAGTTTTTGCTTATTAATATTGGTGGAGAAATTACTGATATTTCTATGATTAAAAAGGATATTTTACGAGATAACGCTTCTTTCCCGATGGGGGTTAATTTCCTTGTTCGAGGTATTGTTAAAGGTTTAAAAGTAGATGCTAATGAAGCTCGTTCTTTACTGCATCTTTATAAAGATAATCATACTAATACCGAGAATACAAAACGTTTAGAAGCTGTGATCGAACCTTTGAAAAAAACTTGGTTGAAGAATTTTCAAGAATCTTTAAATAATCTTTCTCATGATATTTCGATACCTTCAACTATTTTTATTACCGTTGATCAAAACTTAGCAGAATTTTTCTCTCAAATTATTAAAGAAGAAGAACTTAATCAATACTCTCTAGCTGAATCTAAATTTAGAATTGTGTTTTTAGGAACTGAAGCATTGCACGGGATTGTTTTATTTGATGAAAAAAAGCAAATCGAAAGAGATCCTTTACTGATTATTGAGTCTATTTATATTAATCGTTTTTTAAAATAAAATTATATTATGGCAAAAAAATTTTTAGAGGACATGATACAAATAAAAAATGAAAATAGATTAAAAAGAGATACTAAGTCTACTTTAGTTTTAGATATGAATAAAAAAGATAATCTTAAGATTTCTAAAAAAGAAGAAAATATTCAAAACTCTATGCCTAATCCTACACCCAAAGAATCAACTCCTAAATCCGTGAATAAAACAGCTATTAATATGAAAAATTCAATTTCCAATAGCAAGGTTTATTATGATAGAGATGGTTATCGAGAAGTCGTAAATGATACTAAAGGTAACAATTCTTATTTTCTTTGGATATTAGTTATTTTGGTAATTATATTTTCTTTTTTCTCTATTTCTTCAAAGTTTAGTAAAGCGAGTGTTGTAGTAGATCCTAAAATCGAGAAATTCTCTATAGACGAGCCCATGAAAGCAACTAAAGACCTTAGTCAAAGTGAATCTAAGATTGGTTATCAATTAATCATAGTTGATGGTACTCAAAGTAAAATCGTTGAAGCAAAAGGTGAAAAAGAAGTTAAAACTAAAGCTACAGGTAATATTGTGATTTATAATGCTTTTTCTACTACTCCTCAGAAACTTAATATAGATACTAGACTTTTAGGTTCAAACGGTAAAATTTATAAAACTAAAGAAGCAGTTACCATACCAGCTATGTCAGGAGCTGATTTTGGTAGTGTGGAAGTAGAGATTTATGCTGAAAAAGAAGGATCAGAGTACAATAGCGGTCCCTTAGATTTTCAAATCCTTGGTTTTAAGGGTACCTCAAAATACGAAAAAATATATGCTCGTAGTAAGGGAGAAATAGCTGGTGGTTTTAATGGTTTACAAAAAATAGTAGATGATGAAACCTTTAAGCAAGCTCAAGAAGAAGTTAATAATGCTTTAGAATTGCGTTTATTAGAAAAAGCATTAGATCAAATCCCTAAAGATTATATCCTTTTTAAAGATGCCACTTTTTATGATATTAAAGCTAGTATTACTAATAACAATACTTCTAGTAATGAAGCCGAGATAACTGCAACAGGGGTTTTATACGGATTTATTTTTAAGAAAGATAATTTAGAAAATAATATTTTGAATCAAGAATTTCAAGATAAAGATATTACTAATTTATATATTTCTAATCTTAAAGACTTAACTTTTGAAATTACAAACAAAGAAATAAATCCAAATCAAGTTTCAGAAATAAGTTTCTATCTAAAAGGTGAAGTTAATGCTCCTTATAAAATAAACGAGCAAAATTTAAAACAAAGTTTATTAGGTAAAGCTAAAAAAGACTTCGCAAATATTATGTCTAGTAATCCTAATGTTGAAAATGCCGAGTTGTCATTGAAGCCAATCTGGCAAAACAAAATCCCTAAAGAAATTAAAAGAATTAATCTAAAAATAAATTATCCTTAATTTTCCACTGTTTAATTTGACCAAATTAATTTAATTTGGTATGATTGATCTAAGTTACAATGAGTGATTTAAAAAACGACAAATCTTTAACTAAAAAAGGTCTAGTAATTGAAGCTTTACCTCAAACTTTATTCAGAGTAGAGTTTGAAGGTGGTGAAATTATCCTGGCTTATTTAGGGGGTAAAATGAGATTAAATAGAATCAAGGTTTTAGTAGGAGATACTGTCGAAGTACTGCTCGATCCATACGGTGGAAAGGGGAGAATCATCAAAAGGTTGTAATTTTTTTTAAATAGTGTATTATATACCTTATAAGTTTTAAATAGTTTAAAAGTATTTAAAAATAAGGTTTTATCCTTATTTGTTTTGTTTTGTAATATTAAGATTATAAATTTATGAAAATTAGAGCATCAGTTAAAAAAATTTGTGATAAGTGTAAAATGGTAAAGCGCAAAAGACATTTGCACGTTATTTGCTCTAACCCAAAGCATAAGCAAAAGCAATAAAATATAAAAATATATGAGAATTTTAGGAATCACAGTACCAAATGAAAAAAGACTTGAGATAGGATTAACTTGCCTTTACGGTATAGGTATTTCAAGAGCGAGAAAAATACTTGATCAAGTTGGAATTGATCATGGTAAAAAAGCGAAAGATCTAACAGCAGACGAAGAAAATAAAATTCGTACAATTGTAGAAAGTATCACTATCGAAGGTAACTTAAAAAGAGAAATCTCTGCGAATATCAAAAGACTAAAAGATATTAAAGCATACAGAGGAGTTCGTCACATGAAAAGACTACCAGTACGCGGTCAAAGAACAAAAACAAATTCTAGAACAGTCCGTGGTAATGTGAGAAATACAATGTCATCAGGTAGAAGAAAAGAAAGTAAGACATAATTTTAAGTTAAAAATAGAAAGTTAAAAGTTATAAAGTAAAAATAAAATGCCAAAAACAAAAGTTACAAATGAAGAAGTAGTAAAAGAAGAAGGTAAGGTTGCAGAACCAACTTCAAACTTTAAAACTCCAAAGAAGAAAATCACTTCTGGTATTTTGAGTGTTGAAGCAACTTTTAATAATACAAAAGTTGTTTTTGCTGATAAGAATGGTAATACTCTTTTCTGGTCTTCAGCGGGATCTTTAGGTTTTAAGGGTGCTAAAAAAGGTACTCCTTTCGCAGCTGGTAAAGTTGGTGAAGTTATCGGAGAAAAAGTTTCTGCTTTAGGTGTTAAAGATGCAGATGTAATCATAAAGGGTGTAGGTTCTGGTCGCGAACCAGCAGTTAGATCTTTTATGGCTTTTGGTATCGAAATTAATTCTGTAAAAGATAAAACTCCAGTTCCTCACAATGGTCCAAAACCAAAGAAACCAAGAAGAGTATAATAAGTTATCAAGTAAAAGTTTTTATAAAATAAAAGTATGTTAACAAAACCAAAATTTAAAATTTGTAAAAGATTAGGACCAGGAGTTTATGATAAATGTCAAACTTCTAAGTTTCAACCTAGAGCTCCAAAAAGAGGTAAGGCTCTTTCTGAATTCGGTACTCAATTAATTGAGAAGCAAAAAGTTCGTTTTTCATACGGTATTAGTGAAAAGCAACTTTCTAATTATGTTAAAAAAGCTTCACAACTTAAAGGTGCAGGAACAGTACAAAAATTCTACGAAGAATTAGAATCTAGACTAGATAATATAGTTTATCGTATGGGCCTAGCTCCGTCTCGCCGTCAAGCTCGTCAAATGGTATCTCATGGACACTTTACAGTAGGAGGCCATAAAGTAACTATCCCTTCTTATCAAATTAAAACTGGTGAAGTTATATCTGTACGTGAAGGTTCAAAAGGCAAAGCTCTTTTCGCTAATTTAGAAGCAAGACTAAAAGACTACACAGCTCCAAAATGGATGACTTTTGATATTAGTAAAATGGAAGGTAAGGTTTTAGCAAAACCTCAAAATACAGAAGTATTTTTTGACCTTAATGCTGTGCTCGAGTTCTATAGTCGTTAATTTTTTTAAAAAAAATTTATTATTAACTTTTAATTTTTGTAAAATATGCCTGAATATAAAATATTAATGCCTTCAAAACCAAAAGCTGTTTTAGAAGAGGGAAATAAAGGAGTTTTTGAGATAGACGGTTTATATCCTGGTTACGGACACACTTTAGGTAATTCATTAAGAAGAATTATTCTTTCTTCTTTGCCTGGAGCGAGTGTTGTTTCTATTAAGATCGACGGCGTAAGTCATGAATTCCAAACAATGGAAGGACTTAAAGAAGATGTTATCGTTCTTATTTTGAATCTTAAAAAGATTCGTTTTAAGATGTTAACAGACGAACCTCAAACTGTGAATCTATCAGTTAAAGGTCCAAAAGAAGTTTTTGCAAGTGATATTAAAACTTCTGGTCAAGTAGAAGTTTTGAATCCTGATTTATATATTGCGACAGTAACAGGCAAAGTTTCTTTAGATATCGAACTTCGCATAGAAAAAGGTTTAGGTTTTATTTCTAAGGAAATGATCCAAAAAGAGAAAGTAGAAATCGGAGTTATCGCAGTAGACGCTATCTTTACTCCAATCCGTCGAGTAGCTTATGAAGTTGAAAATATGCGTGTTGGAGATAAAACTAACCACAACAGACTTCGTATAACTATCGAAACAGACGGTACAGTATCTCCTCGTGAAGCTTTATCTGAATCTATTAAAATCATGATTAATCAACTTAAGGCTATCGTTGATTTTAAAGAAGAAGATGAAGAAATGCCAATAAAGTCTAAAAAGAAAGAATCTGAAGTAGAAGACAAAGAAGAAGAATCTAAAGAAGAGGAAGACTTCACAGACGTTTTAAAAACTAGAATTGACGGGTTAGATTTATCCACTAGAACTCTAAATGCTTTAACAGGCGCAAATATTAGAACTCTAGGAGGACTTGCTCGTAAGAAGAGAGAAGATTTATTAGAAGTAGAAGGTATCGGAGAAAAAGGTATTACAGAAATCAAAAAAGTATTAACTAAATTCGGACTTACACTTAAAGAATAATTTATTATTTTAATTAAAAGATATGAGACATCATAATAACAAAAGAAAATTTGGAAGAAAGAAAAATGGCAGAAATGCTCTTATGCATTCTTTAGCTTTGAACTTGATAGTTCGTGGTAAAATCAAAACTACTTTGATAAAAGCAAAAGAATTACGTCCTTTCATCGAAAAATTAGTTACTCATGCGAAAACTGATACTCTTTCAAAGCGTCGTTTAGTTATGGCTCGTATCGCTAACCGTAAAGCTGAGACTAAGAAATTATTTGAAAAGATCGCTCCTAACTACGCTGACCGCAAAGGAGGATACACTAGAATACTTAAACTAGGTCAAAGAAAATCAGACGGTGCAGAGATGGCATATATTGAATTTGTATAATTAATATTAATTTTTTATTGAAATGAAAAAAGAAGCAACAAACAAAGAAATAAAGATGATCGATGCTAGTGGTAAAACTCTAGGCAGACTTGCTAGTGAAGTAGCGCAAATACTTTTAGGTAAGAATAAACCAAGTTTTACAAAAAATATTTATGGAGGGACTCCTGTGAATGTTACTAATGCTTCAAAAATCAAAATCACTAATAAAAAATTAGAAGAACTTTATCATACTCGCTATTCAGGTTACCCAGGAGGATTAAGAGTTATGACAGGTGCATATACTAAATCTACAAAGGGTATGAAAGAATTAGTTAAATTAGCAGTTTATCAAATGCTTCCTGATAACAAATTGAGAAGAGAGATGATGAAAAATTTAAAAATAGAAGATTAATTATAAAAATTTATGGAGAAAAAAGAACAATATTTTGAAAGTACAGGTAGAAGAAAAACAGCAACAGCTCGCGTGCGTGTTTCTGCTTCTTCAAAATCTAGCTTTTTAGTAAATGATACACCTGCAAACGAATACTTTAAAACTGACGAAGAGCGTCGTATCGTATCTTTACCTTTGACTGTCGTTAGTGATTTAGATAAAGCTTTAAAATTTGCTATTACTGTGAAGGTTGTAGGCGGAGGTACTCATTCTCAAGCTGAAGCAGTTCGTCACGGTTTATCTCGTGCTTTACTCTTAGTGAACGGAGATTTAAGAGAAAATCTTAAAAAAGAAGGTTATCTAAAACGTGATCCTCGTGCTAAAGAAAGAAGAAAATTCGGATTGAAGAAAGCTCGTAAGGCTCCACAATGGTCAAAACGTTAATTCAAAAAAAGATCTCGCAAGAGGTCTTTTTTCGTAACCCCAAACCCTTTTAGAGGGCTTCCTCTCTTGATAAGGAGAGGATTGAGGAGAGGTTGTATTTGTGTTAAAATACTTGTATGAGTGAAGAAAATAAAAATTTAAATGAAAATATAGAAAATGATAATATCCCGGAAGAAGACGATATAGTTGAATTTGAATACAACGAAGACGGGGAAGAAGACCTCAAAAAAACCCTTAAAAAGCTCCGTAATGACCTTAAACAAGCTCGTAAAGAGAAAGAAGAGTATCTCGTCGGTTGGCAAAAAGAACGAGCAGATTTCGCAAATTACAAGAAGCAAGAAGAGGACCGCAAGGCTATGTTCTCGGAATCTATGCGTGAGCGTATACTTTCACGGTTTTTGAGCGTTATGGATAGTTTTAATATGGCTTTTGCTAATCGCGAAGCTTGGGAGAAAGTAGATGCTAATTGGCGCAAAGGGGTAGAATATATTCATTCTCAAATGAATACAGTTTTCGAAGAATATGGAGTTTTTGAAATAGGAAAAGTCGGAGAAGTTTTCGATCCGAATATTCATGAATCTCTAGAGATGGTAGATACAAACGAAAAAGATAAAAATCACACTATCGCAAGCGTAATTCAAAAAGGTTACAAAATAGGCGACCGCGTTCTTCGTCCAGCACGAGTAAATGTTTTTGAATTTAAAGAATAATGTCTCACCAATCACAAAAAGTAAATTGTCAGAACTGTAAAAATGACTTCACTATCGAGCCTGATGATTTTTCTTTTTATAAGAAGATGAAGGTTCCTACGCCTAGTGTTTGTCCGGATTGTCGTTTTAAAATACGCGCTATTTGGCGTAATGAAATGAGCTTATATAATAGAAAGTGTTATGTTACAGGAGAAAATATAATATCTGTTTTCCAACCGAATTCATTATATAAAGTTGTAAATGTTGATTTTTATAAATCTGATAATTGGGATCCAAAAAGTTTTGCTATAGATTATGACTTTAATAAAACTTTTTTTGAACAATTAGCCGAATTACTTAAAAATGTATATAAAAAAAGCCTATTTCCTGTATTGTCCTTGGGGCCCAATACAAATAGTCCCTATGTTAATTTTGTTGGATCTGCAAAAAATTCTTACATGTGTTTTAATAGTGCTTTTTTAGAAGATACTATGTACACAAAAGGGGTAACTAATATTAAAAATTCTTTAGATTTGTATTATTGTGATGCTATTGAGAATTGTTATGAATGTGTTAATGTTTCCAAATCATATAATGTGATTTATGGTAAAAATTCTTCTTCTTGCATGGACTCAGTTTTGATAGATTCCTGTGTGAATTGTTCGAATTGTTTTGGGTGTGTTAATTTAAGAAATAAATCATATTGTTGGTTTAATGAACAATTGAGTAAAGAAGAATATGAAGAAAAATTTAAAGAAATAATTGGAACTTATAAAAAATTTGAGTTAGCTAAAAATGAATTTCATAATTTTAACTTAAAATATCCAAAAAGAGTGAATAATAATATAAATACATTAGACAGTTCCGGAGAATATCTTTTTGATTCCAAAAACTGCGAATCTTGTTTTGAGGTTGGTTTATCAGAGAATTGTAAATTTATTTTTAGTGCAAGGAAGTCTAAAGATTCTATTGGTAGTATCGGAGGATTAGGAGCATTTGAATGTCTAGAAAATATGACCCCAAATCTTTCAAGTAGACTAATAGGAACTTCAACTTGTGAAAATTGTCAGAATGTTGAATATTCTTTTTGTTTAACGAACTGTAAAGATTGTATTGGTTGTGATTCTTTAAAAAATTCTCAGTACTGTATTCTAAACAAACAATATGAGAAAGTTGAATATGAAAAAATCAGAGAACATATAATCAAAGAATTAACAGAATTAGGGTTATACGGACTAATGATGCCTCCAGAACTTTCTCCTTTTGCCTATAATGAAACGGTGGGTCAAGATAATATGCCTTTAACTAGGGAGGAAGCAATTGCACAAGGCTATAGATGGGAAGATGATATACAAAAAACCGAAGGTAAAGAAACTTTAAAATTAGAAGATCTGCCTGATAACATTAAGGATGTGGAGGATTCTATTATTAAAGAGGTTTTGGCTTGTAAAGATTGTAATCGCAATTTTAAAATTACAGAGCAAGAATTAATGCTTTATCGAAAACTAGTTTTACCTATTCCTCATCAATGTTTTTATTGCCGTCACAAAGAAAGAATAGAGCGTCGTGGTCCGTATAAATTCTGGAGCCGTAACTGTGCGAAATGCGATAAAAATATTGTTACGAATTACGCTCCAGAAAGACCTGAAATAGTTTACTGCGAACGCTGTTATCAAAATGAAGTTTATTAGTTTATTGCTTGCCCGCCCGTAGCTTTAGCGAAGGAGGGTGAGAAATGCTATCAGCAGGAAGTTTATTAAACCTTAAAATTTTCAAAAAAAGATTTGCGGGTTTCTTCGTCGATATTTGAAGTTACGATAATCATAAGCTCAGTAGTTAAACCTAAATCTTTTTTTATATTTTGAAAAAGAAATTCATAAGGTAGGGGAGAAATCCAAACTGAATTCTTGAGGCAAACGAAGCCGGCTTTTTTAAGTAAATAACGAAGTGATTCACGCTCTTGTTTCCTTTCTTCTGGAAGATCGAGAAGTATAATACGAAAAGATCCGTCCCAAGTTTTAGGAACTAAAGCTTCTTCGCCTCCGATATTCATAAGGGTTAATTTATTTTTACCTTTATTGGTAATTTTTGCATATTTTTGATTTTCAGATTTATGAATATCTACGAGCCCGTTTTCTACGAGATTCTTCAAAGTGCGTTTTAATGCGTTTGTCTTTTTTACGTCCTCTTCGCGCATAGAATCTACTAAAATAGCTGGTTTTTGAGCTAGATTTTTAAGGATTTTTTTAGAAAAATTGGATTTGCTTGACATGGATATATCTTATCATATATACTACCAGTATACAAGCTTTTCGCGGTCGCGAAAACTGTGTAAATTATGAAAAAAATTATATTTATTTGTAAAAGAAATAGATTTAGAAGTCAAATTGCCAAGGGTCTTTGTAATCAATTGTTACGTGGTAATTTAGAAGCCGACTCTTATGGATTTTTAGTTAGAGAAGAAGATGAAATAATTCCTTTTTCCGAAAATCCAAAAGTTAATGAAACAATTAAAGGATTAAAAGAAATAGGGATTGATATTTCAGAAGAACGCTCTAAGAATTTAAGTCCTGAGAATTTAAAAGATGTCGATAGAATAGTTGTTTTAACTGAAGAAGAAGATATACCTGATTGGTTTAAAAATAATTACCAATATGAACATTGGGATGAAGTTAAAAACTTTCCAGGTAGTCCAACTTTAGAAAAAACAAGAGAAACAATTGATTTAATTAAAAAAAGATTATCAAACATTATTAGTTAATTTATCCGCCTATGCTAAAGCTATGGCGAGACAAGAAAACATATGTCAAAAATAATAGGTATAGATTTAGGTACAACAAACAGTGCAGTAGCAATAATCGAAGGAGGAAATCCTAAGATTGTTGAAAATATTGAAGGTGCGAGAACTACTCCTTCTATCGTTTCGATTGCAAAGAATGGAGATAGATTAGTAGGTCTTTTAGCAAAGCGTCAAGCGGTGACAAATCCGGAAAATACTATTTACGGTATTAAAAGATTTATGGGTCACAACTTCGAAGATCCAGAAGTTCAAAAAGATTTAAAGAATTCTTCTTTCAAAATTCAAAAAGGTAAAGACGGCGGAGTAGAAGTTATGATTGGGGAAAAATGGATGCGTCCGGAAGAAGTTTCTGCAATGATTTTAGGTAAAATCAAAGCTGACGTAGAAGCAAAGCTAGGAGAGAAAATTACTGAAGCTGTGATTACAGTTCCTGCTTACTTTAACGATGCACAAAGAAAAGCTACGAAAGATGCTGGAGCTATTGCAGGGCTCGACGTAAAGAGAATTATCAACGAACCTACTGCGGCTGCTCTCGCTTATGGATTTAATAAAAAGAAAAATGAAAAGGTAGTAGTTTACGACTTCGGAGGAGGAACTTTCGATGTATCAGTTTTGGAAATCGGTGATGATGTTATTGAAGTAAAATCTACTGACGGAGACTCTCACTTAGGAGGACGTGATATTGATCACAAGATTATCGCTTGGATTGCTGAAGAATTTAAAAAGACTTCTGGAGTAGACGTTCGTAACGATAAACTTGCTTTGCAAAGACTCGACGAAGCTGCAGAAAAAGCAAAGATAGAGCTCTCTACAGCTTTAGAAACTGAAATTAATATTC
>CAYNLU010000005.1:37326-46053 GCA_964398205.1 uncultured Candidatus Saccharibacteria bacterium
GCAGAAAAAGCAAAGATAGAGCTCTCTACAGCTTTAGAAACTGAAATTAATATTCCTTTTATAACTTCAACTGCCGAAGGTCCTCAACACCTTTTACTGAAAATGACTCGTGCTCAACTTGAATCTATCGCTGACGAATATATAACTCGCTCTATCGAAATTACCAAGAAAGCTTTAGCAAATTCAGGTTTTAGTATGAATGATATTCACGAAATCATAATGGTTGGAGGTCAAACTCGTATGCCGAAAATAGTAGAAGAGGTTAAGAAAGTTTTCGGTAAAACTCCTAATCTTTCTATTAACCCTGACGAAGTAGTAGCCCTCGGAGCTGCGGTTCAAGCTGGAGTTCTAGCTGGAGACGTTCGCGACGTTTTACTACTCGACGTTATACCTTTATCACTCGGTATTGAAACTCTAGGAGGCGTAGCTACGAAGTTAGTAGAGAGAAATACAACTATCCCAGCTTCTAAATCTCAAGTTTTCTCTACTGCTGCCGATAATCAAACTTCTGTAGAGATTCATATAGTTCAAGGTGAACGTCCTATGGCAAGTGATAATAAATCTCTTGGAAGATTTATCTTAGACGGAGTTCCACCAGCACCTCGCGGTATTCCTCAAGTCGAAGTAACCTTTGACGTTGATGCGAACGGTATCCTTAACGTGAAAGCTATGGAAAAAGCTTCTGGTAAAACTCAATCTATTCGTATCGAAGCTTCAAGCGGACTTAAAGAAGAAGATATCAAGAAGATGCAACAAGATGCAGAACTTAATGCCGAAGAAGATAAAAAGAAAAAGGAATTAGTTGACGTTAAAAATACTGCAGAGATGACTATGTACACAGCTGAAAAATCTTTAAAGGAAAACGAAGCTAAACTTCCTGAAGATATTAAAACTGACGTAAATACTAAGATTGCAAATCTTCGTAACGTGAAAGATTCTAGCGATATGGAAAGTATCAAAAAAGCTACTAGTGAACTTTCAGACTCTATGTCTAAAATCGGTGAAGCCTTAGCTAAGGCCGGAGAATCTTCAAATACTGAAACTAAAACTGCCGAAGAGCAACCAGTAGAAGTAGAAAACGAAGACAAAAAAGAATAATTAATAAAACTAAAAGCCCCGCGCGTACGCGCGGGGCTTTTAGTTTTTCTTTTCTATTGTTATAATTAAAATATGGATTTGCCTAATATTCCACTTAATAAAGATTTAACTTATATAGGTTATTCGACGTTCCGAGACAAGAACACTCTTTTCGGTATGAAGCGAAAAGACCGCAGGCAACATACTTACATCTTAGGAAAATCTGGTACAGGTAAATCTGTACTTATGTCTAATATGATGATGCAAAATATCATCAACGGTGAAGGAGTTTGCGTAGTTGATCCTCACGGAGAATTAGTCGAAGGGATTTTGCAATCTATACCTCCGCATCGTATGAAAGACGTAGTTTATTTTAATCCGGCTGATACTGAATATCATATTGGTTTTAACGTATTGGAGTTGGTGGATTCTAAATATAAGCATTTAGTTGCTTCAGGGCTGATGGGAATTTTTACTAAGATTTGGGCGAATGCTTGGAGCGCTCGTATGGAATATATTTTGAATAATACTATCTTGGCTCTACTCGATACTCCAGGTACGACTCTACTAGGTATTCAACGTATGCTTGTTGATAAGGATTATCGCCAAAAGATAATTTCTAATCTTAAAGATCCTGTGATCAAAGCTTTTTGGATTCATGAATACGAATCTTGGCAAGATAAATTCCGTAATGAAGCGATAGCTCCAATTCAAAACAAAGTCGGTCAATTCTTATCTACTTCTGTAATTCGTAATATTGTAGGTCAATCGAAAAGTACTATAAATATTTTTGATATGATGAACGAAGGTAAGATTTTTCTAGTAAACGTTTCTAAAGGACGTATCGGTGAAGATAACTCTAAATTGCTCGGAGGTATGATAATTACTAAAATCCAGCTTGCCGCTATGGAGCGCGTACGTATTCCTGAAGAAGAACGTAAAGATTTCTATCTTTACGTCGACGAATTTCAAAACTTCGTTACGGATTCTTTTGCTTCGATTTTATCTGAGGCTCGTAAATACCGTCTTTGCTTAACTGTTGCTCACCAATATACAGCTCAATTAGTTACTAAAGAGTCGAGTGCTATGCGGGATTCGATTTTCGGTAACGTTGGAACTATGATAGTTTTCCGCGTAGGAGCGGATGATGCGGATTTCTTAGAGAAAGAATTTGCTCCAGAATTTACTCCGGAAGATATTGTAAACTTGCCAAACTATAAAATTTACCTCAAGTTGATGATAGACGGTATTACTTCTCGTCCTTTTTCGGCTAAAACTATTGCCCCACTCGTAAAGGGTGGCAATAAAGATATCGAAGCTGAAGTTATTAAATCTTCTCGTGAACTTTATTGTAGAACTAAAGAAGACGTCGAAGATGAAATCAATAAATGGAGCGGGATGACTGTAGGAGACGATACTAAATCTGATAATAAAATTAATAATCCTACAGGTGAAAAATTTGAAACTGTTTGCTCTAACTGTGGAAATTTAACTACTGTGCCTTTTAAGCCTGAGCCTGGAAGAGCTGTGTACTGTAAAGACTGTATAGCGAAAATTAAATCAGGAGAGATGAAACCTAAAAAAGTTTCTCCAGATCAACTTAAAAAAGATGAAGCTAGATATTTCAAACCTCTAGCAGATTTAGGTATAGAATTTGACGGCGGAGGTAGTTCTTCATTTAATAAACCTAAAGTTTATAATAAGAGTGAGAATCTTAATTTTGATAAAAAAGAAAATCATGATAATAATGACAAGAAAATTGATTTTAAAAATACCAACAATAAACCTAGTTTTTTTCAAAATATTAAAAAACCATTTATTAAAAAAGAAAATCCCATAAAGCCTAAAGTTGATACTAATACTCCAAAATTAGGGCTTAAAGAAGTCCTAGATAAAGCCTTGCAAAATAAGGATATAACTGAAATTAAAAATGAAAAAAAAGAAGAAGTTAAAGAAGACTTAACTAATCTATCTCTTAAAGATTTATTAAAAAATAGGGAAGTGAAAACTCCACCTCCGAAAGAAGATCGAAGTGCGAAAACCGAAACTATGGATTTACTTAAAAATGCAATTTTCTCATCTCCTAAAGTTGAAGAAAAAACTGAACTACCTAAATTTGAAAAAATCGAAACTACTAAATTAGAAGAATCAGTTAAAGAAGAAAAAATAGAAGCACAAGTAGAGTTGCCGAAGGTAGAAGAAGTAAAGCATTTTTCCAAGATTACTGAAAAGGTAGAAAAAGTAATGGATGAAATAAAAAGAGAAAATACAGAAGCTTCAAATCCTAATGCTAATAATATTCCTAATAACGTAAATATTTACGGCAATATTCAAGTTGAAGCTAAAAACTACGAAGGACCGCTTCACGTTTTCGATTTGCCTAATTTGAAAGAAAAAGCTAAAGTAGAAGAACAAGTTCAATCTAAAACTGATTCAGAATCCACTAATCCCAAAGAAATCCCCGAAGACGTTTTAAAGAGAGTATTAAATAAAGAAGAATAATTACAAATTGTTCACTACTTTGTAAGTAGCTATAATTGCAGCGGTTTCGGCGCGGAGGGTTAATTTGCCTAGAGATTGTATCTCGTAATTATTTTCTTTAGCGAAGTTATTTTCTTCTTCCGTAAAACCTCCTTCAGGACCGATGAAAATACTTGCGGAATTTGAGTGCGCGGAAGCAAAGCTTCCGCGCACTGTTTCTTTAATATCAACTATATCAAAGAAAATATTCTCTTCATTTTTCTTACCGTCTAATATAGCATCTTCGAATTTCATAATAGGGGAAAGTTTAGGTAAATAAACTCGTCCAGACTGTTCGCTTGCTTCACGGATTATTTTTCTTAATCTGTCTTCGTTTAAATTTAGCTTTATTGTGCGCTCAGTAATTATAGGAATAATCTCACTGACTCCTATTTCTACAGCTTTCTCGACTGCGAGTTCAAAGTTTTCTTTTTTAAGAATTGATAAATATAAAGAAACTTTTTTAAGATCTTGTTCTTTTTCTGTTCGCTCTATGACTTGAGTTATAATTTCGCCTTTATTTATCTCTATTATTTCTACTTTTGCTTCTATTCCGTTACCGTCGCAAAGTATAAGGAAATCCCCAAGTTCAAGTCGTAAAACGCTCTTAATTTGCTTGATAAAATCTAAATCCTTGATTTCTATAATATCCTTATTTAAATTATATTCACCTATAAACCTATGTAATCTCATATATTTATATGATATACTTTAAATATAAAAATTCAAAATCATGTCAAAGCCAAATCGAGTTCAAATAATCAAATACGGACCTCCGCCTCCAGAACTTCCAGTTTACGGAAAAGTCAAACCCGAAGAAGCTTCTTTTATTGGGCGGACGAATTACGTCGCAGCGCTAGAAGAGAAGAAATTTATTTTCGGTTTCAAGCGCGTAGATCGTCGTCGTCACTTATATATTATCGGTAAATCCGGAGTAGGTAAGACTAAGCTCCTAGAGCTTTTCTTGCGTCAAGATATTACTTATGGGCACGGGCTTTGCCTTATTGATCCGCACGGAGACGTTATCGATTCGATGCTTGACTATATACCCGAAGAACGTATTGAAGACGTTTGTATTATTGATCCTTCTGATGTAAACTTCCCAGCGTCTTTTAATCCGCTTGCGAACGTTGACCCTATGTTTAAATTTCAACTTACTCAAGGCTTAATTGAAGTTTTTCAAAAGCAATTCGGAGCTAACTGGACTCCTCGTTTGGAGCACGTTTTTCGTTTTACTTGTCTTGCACTACTCGACTATCCTTATGCAACTATGCGCGGTATGATTTCTATGCTTACTGATCGTAATTATCGTCAAAAGGTGGTTGAATATATTACTGATGATATGGTGAAGAGATTCTTCGCTATTGAATTCGCGGATTGGTCTGAGAAATTCGATACTGATGCGATTATTCCACTTGTTAATAAACTCGGCCAATTTTTATCTGATCCGCTTTTGCGTAATATTTTCGGACAAAAGGAAAACAAGATTGATATTTCTAAATTAATGAACGAGCAAAAGATTGTACTCATTAATCTTTCAAAGGGTAAAATTGGAGAAGAAAATTCTTCTTTCTTTGGATCTATGTTCTTGACCAAGATCAAGCAAGCCGGTATGGAACGTGCTCATATCCCTGAAAAAGACCGTAAAGACTTTTATATTTACGTCGACGAGTTTCAAAACGTCGTTACTCAAACCTTTGAAAATATTCTATCAGAGGCTCGTAAATACGGACTTAACCTTACTATGGCTCATCAATACGTAGGTCAAATTCAACCGAAGATTTATCAGTCCATCCTCGGTAACGTCGGATCAATTATTTCTTTCCGTGTTGGAGGAGAAGACGCTACTCGTTTAAAGCCTGAATTCGATCCGCTATTCGGAGTTAAAGATATGATTAACCTCGCCGTAGGAGAATTTTATATCAAGATGACTATCGACGGAGAAAGTTATGATCCTTTTTCAGCTGAGACTTTGCGAGTTTTACCCCCAACTCATCGTTCTTATAGACAAGAAATACTCGACGCTTCTCGTAGAAAATTCTCAATTAGGAAAGAAGATGCTCAAAGATTAATTGAAGAAGAAGAGGCTACTATTATTCGTAGTGCTGAAGAAAAAGCCGCAATTGAAGGTAAAAAGAAAGATACAAAAGAAGAAAAAACAGAAGATACAAAGCAAGCAAAAACCGAAGCCGAACCTATGATTTAATAGTTTAAATAAAATATATGGAATATCAAAACGAAACAAGAGAATGTCAGAATTGTAAAAATGATTTTATTATAGAATTGAATGATTTTTCTTTTTACGAAAAAATTAAAGTTCCTCCACCAACTTGGTGTCCTATGTGTCGTATGACTCGTAGACTTTCTTTTGGTAATGCTTGGGGAGTATATTTTCGGAATTGTGATAAATGTGGAATAAAGACTTTAACCATGTATAGACCAGATTCTGATCTTAAAGTCTTTTGTGATCCTTGTTGGTGGGCGGATGATTGGGATGGTACGGAATATTCTATGGATTATGATCCAAATCGTAATTTTTTAGAACAATGGAGAGAATTACAACTTAAAACTCCTCATTTTGCAAAAGATGCTCTTTACTTAACTTTAAAAAATTCAGAATATACTAATGCAATTGCTTTTTCTAAAAATTGTTATTTAACTTTTTGGGCTGATTATTGTGAAAATGTTTATTATTCTTCTTTATTAAATGAGGTCAAGGATAGTTTAGATATATTAAGAGCATTTAAATCTGAATTGTCTTATGAATCAATCGGCATAGGCAAATCAAGTAAAGTATTTTTTTCTGATACTTGTGATGATTCTGTAGATGTCTGGTTTTCTAGAAATTGTTATGGTTGCATGAATTGTATTGGATGTGTAAATTTACGAGGTAAAAGCTATATGATTTTTAATAAGCAATATTCTCGTGAAGAATATTTAGAAAAAGTTAAAGAATTTAAATTAGATACTAGAGATGGAATTAAGACTCTTTGGAAAGAATCACAAGATTTTTGGAAAAAGTTTCCTTATCGTGAATATACCGGTAATCCTCAAAATTTAAATGTAACAGGGGATTATATCTTTGAATCTAAAAATGCTAAAGATTGTTATACTTGTATGGGAGTTGAAGATTCTAAATATTGCCAATTTATTTCAGTACCTAAAGCTACTAATTGTATGGATTATTATGGATGGGGTAATGGAGTTAGTTTAATTTATGAATGTGCTACTTCCGGAGAAGGATTGCAAAATATGAAATTTTCTTTTGGTTGTTTCGCTAACGGTATTGATTCAGAATATTGTGGTTTTGTTATAGGTTCCAAAAGTAATTTTGGGTGTGTGAATTTAAAACGTAAAAAGTATTGTATTTTAAATAAAGAATATTCAAAAGAAGAATATGAAATTTTACGCGCCAAGATTATTGAAGATATGAATAATAATCCTTATATAGATAAAAAAGGAAGACTTTATAAATACGGAGAGTTTTTTCCGGTTGAGTTTTCACCTTTTCTTTATAATGATTCTAATGCTTCTCGTTTTATAAATAAAACCAAAGAAGAAGCTATTGCTGAAGGTTACAACTGGATAGATAAACCTAAGAGCAATTATACTATTACAATTAAAGGTTCAGATTTGCCTCAAACGATTAAAGAAGCAGATGAAGAAATATTAAAAGAAGTTGTTGAATGTGATAATTGTAAAAACGGTTTTAGATTTACAGGAGGAGAATTGAATTTATATAAAAAGTTAAATTTACCATTACCCGAGAATTGCCCTAAATGCCGTGAAGAAAGAAGATTTAATTCTATAAATAAGCCTTATAGTTTTGATTCTAATTGTGGAAAGTGTAACAAAGAAATAACCATAATGCACAATCCAAAAGATAATAAGATAGTTTATTGCGTATCTTGTTACCAACAAGAAATTTTGTAAATTATATTATATTTTTCGCGGTCGCGAAAAGTCTGTTGATTTTTGGGTGGGGTTTTGATAAAATATCTATTACTTAATTATGTCAAAAGATTACTATAAAATTTTAGGTGTAGATAAAGGAGCTTCTAAAGATGAGATCAAGAAGGCTTTTTATAAATTGGCTCATAAATATCATCCCGATAAAAAAGAAGGGGATGAAGCTAAATTCAAAGAAGTTAACGAAGCTTATCAAACCCTTTCAGACGAAGCGAAACGCGCGCAATACGATAGATTTGGATCTAATTATCAAAATATGGGTGGGGGTAATGGAGGAGCTGGATTCGGAGGCTTTGGCGGATTTGAAGGATTTGATTTTTCTGGATTTCAAAATGGTGGAGGAATGGAGTTTGATTTGAATGATATTTTCTCTGATTTTTTTGGAGGAGGTGGACGGGCTCAAGCTCGCCGTGGACGAGATTTGCAAACTGAAATAAATATTACTTTTACTGAAGCTATACTCGGAGTAAATAAAAAAATCACAATTACTAAAAATAGCGAATGCGAAGTTTGTCACGGTAAAGGAGCAAAGAAGGGGACCAAGATGGAGACTTGCAAGACTTGCAGTGGTAAAGGTAAAATTCACGAAGTGAAAAGAACTATATTAGGGAATATAAATAATACTCGGATGTGTGAGAGTTGTTTCGGAGCAGGTGAAATTCCAAAAGAAGTTTGCGAAGAGTGTCGTGGTAAAGGAATTTTGAAAAAAACTGAAGAGATAAATATTCCTGTACCTGCTGGAATAAATAATGGACAGAATTTGAAAATGAGCGGAGCTGGAGAAGCTGTATTTCGTGGAACGAAAGGAGATCTTTATATTAAAGTAAATATCAAAATCCCTCATAAAATCTCGTCAAAAGCTCGAGAACTCTTAGAGAAACTCAAAGAAGAAGGATTATAAAATAAAACCGCCTAAGCGGTTTTATTTTAATTTAGTTTGAAATTTTTTAGTGATTATTGAATATGCAAGTTGAGCGGAAGCGTATTCAGTTATTACAGTTTCTTTTTGAGGACTTACTTCTACGATATCAGCGCCGATAAGTTCAAATTTTGAAATAGCTTTATCTAGTAATTCCATACCGTAATCCCAACTTAAACCTCCTGGCACCGGAGTCCCAGTTCCAGGCATAACGCTAGGATCAAAACCGTCAACGTCGATAG
>CAYNLU010000006.1:0-39236 GCA_964398205.1 uncultured Candidatus Saccharibacteria bacterium
CAGTTCCACCAGCTATTTCTATGTTTGATTGTTCACCTGGCATTGAGGCCATATAGAGAGCCGAAAAACTCTTTATTTGATATACAATAGGGTTCCAATTTGATATAATTAAGGTCACAGCGTTAAAAAAACAGCACTTTCGTGCTGTTTTTAGCTTTGATTGGCGGAGCTTTTTATCTGTATAAATAATTTATTTTATTTGCCTCTAACTTCCAATAAATTGTATAATTAATATATTACAAATAATTTAAAAATTATGGATTATATTAAAAAACCTTTTGTTAATTATGCAAATTTTAAAGGACGAGCAAGCCGTAAAGAGTTTTGGTATTTTACTTTGTTTAATCTTTTAGTAACAACCTTTCTAGTTGTTTTAAACGTCGGATTATTAATTTTTATTTATTTTGCTATTGTATTTATACCTTCTTTATCTGTTTCAGTTAGGAGACTACATGATGTGAATAAAAGTGGTTGGTGGATTTTACCTGGAGTACTTATTAATTTTTTTCAAGGCTTTATAATTAAATTAGCAGAAAATAAAGATCCAAAAGCCTTTTTTATAATAATTCCTTTTTTTGTTTATACAATTTGGATGCTTTATTTGAATTTGAAAAAAGGAGATTTATTTCCTAATAAATACGGAGTTTAAAAATTTATTTTAAAATAAAAATGAGGCTATTGGTAGATAGCCTCTTTTTTCTTTGCCTTCAAAATTAATATTATTACTAATAATGTTGAAGGTACTGCTCGGAAAATATAAATCCAAGCTTCTATATCGTTTTTCAAATAAGCTGCATAAGATGCAGTCATTGAAGAAAGCATTAATGAGCTCCAGAATATTATAGATTCCGAATTCTTTTTTGCTTTCCAAAGTTTTTGGATAACCGGAATATATCCGATCAGGGCTGATATTTGTAGCATTATATAAGATATAAATGCATTATCAGTTATTAACCATACTCCAAAAATTATTGAAACCATTATTAATGAATATTTCTGCCATTTATTTATAGATAACAAAAATTTTTTTTCTAATAATAGTTTTACGCTTAAATAAATACAAATTATCCAAGCAGAGATAAATGCACTACTTAAACCTATGTTGGCTAGAAATGACCAATTAGGTTTTTTTGTATACATAAATAATGATAAAGAAAATGTCCCTGCTATGATGATAAAAGTTGCAGGGGCTGGATTTATTATACCTCTTTTTATTTCAGTACAATAATAAATTGCCCCCATTATCATTACTAGGGAAGTTACTATTATTGATAATTCCATTTTTTGATTGATTGTTTATTATAAATTCTAGTATGAATACAAGAAACTATAATAAACAATCAATATTTTTTTAAATAACTATCTTTTTAGAATTAAAACATTATTTATTATAAAAGTCAATAATACATAATATGTATTAGTTTTATATCTATATGCTAAACTTTATTTATGTATCTCAAAGTTAAAGTCAAAGCGGGGAGTCGTAATGAAGAAATAGAAAGGGTAAATGAAAATACCTTTCATATTTCGGTGAAAGAAAAGGCAGAGAGAAATATGGCTAATAATAGAATACTAGAAATACTTAGTTTAGAGCTTAAAATACCTATAAATAAAATCCGAATTATTAACGGGCATCAAAGTCCGAGTAAATTAATCTCTATTTTAGATTAATCTTATTTCGTATGCAAATATAGATAGATATCTTCGAGGGCTTTTACGCCGTCGCCTGCGGCTATGTTGTTTTGATGATATAGAATATTAGTGCAATCTCCAGCCGCCCAGATTCCAGGACTATTAGTTCTATTAGTCCAAGGATCGATTTTAATTCTACCGATTTGATCTATTTCTACTACTTTGCTAGCGAAAGTTGTATTTGGAATTTGACCGATTTCTACGAAAATTCCCGAGACAGCAAGTTCGTTTTCAGTATTAGCTACTGTATCTTTATATTTGATTCCAGTTACGAATTTCTCACCCAAAACCTCGGTGATAATAGCGTTTTTAATAATTTTAAATTTAGGATTTTTCGAGATTTTTTCTACAGTAATTTCGTCAGCTTTAAAGGTTTCAGTACGATTTATTAAAGTCACTGATTTACAATAAGCGAGTAATTGCGCAGCAGACTCAAACCCGGCATTACCTCCTCCAACTACTACAACATCAAGATCAGCAAAAACCGGCCCATCACAAGAAGCACAATAAGTAAGGCCTTTGTGTTCTAATTTATCCGCATTTAAAGCGTCTAATTTACGACGAGAGCTACCTGAAGAAATAAGTATAGTCTTAGTTTGAAAAACACTATTCATATCAGTTTTAACAGTAAAAATATCATTAGTTTTTTCTATAGCTGTAACTTTCTCACCCTCTTTAGTTTCTAAAGTAGAGTTAGGGTTTGTATCATTTTTAGCATTCGCGAGTACGTGAGCCTTAAAGTCTTCTGCGAGTTTGGTTCCAGGAATAGAAATATGACCTATCCAATTATAAATCTCCTCAGAAACTATACTTTGACCGCCCCATTCAGCTAAAATCATTAAAGTATTGAGTCTTTTGCGAGCAGCATAAACCGCAGCCGAAACTCCAGCCGGGCCACCACCTATAATTATTAAATCGTATATCATAAGTTTATTATAACATAAAAAATATCTAAAATTAGCTCTTTGCGAAATACACACATAATTTTCTGTTGAAAATTTGCTCTGCTCGGCTCGTCAGCCTGCGCAAGGTATTTCTTAAAGACTAATTTTAGATATTTAATTTAGCTTATTTCTTATTTCTTCTTAGAAAAGCTGGTACAGCAGACCAATCGTCGCCGTCATCATCGATAATGATTTCTTCTACTGGTTCTGGTTTTTTCTCAATCTTTTTTATGAAATCGTTATTGATTGGATTTGTATTAATGTTGATATTTGGATTTAGGGAATTGTGGATTCTACCTTTATCGATAACACTTTCTACTTTTTCTCTAATTACTTCTTTTTTCTCTTCAACAACTTTAGGTTTTTCTACGACGTCAGGCATAGCGGTAAATAAAGTTTTCTTTGGTAAATCAGTAGGGAAGTTAGTAGCAATAACTGTAACCTTGATTTCACCTTTCTTTAGTTTTTGATCATTAATAGTACCGAAAATAACTTTTGCGTCTTTATCGATAGATTCAGTAATCATTTTAGCTGCTTCTTGAATTTCGTGAATAGTTAAGTCGTCTCCTCCAGAAATAGCAAAGAGTACTCCTTTTGCTCCATGAATAGAAACTTCGAGTAGAGGAGAATTAATAGCTTGAACAGCAGCCTTTTCAGCACGATTTTCGCCTGAAGCAAGCCCAATACCCATAAGCGCACTACCTGCATCAGACATAACTGCACGTATATCCGCAAAGTCTACGTTGATAATACCTGGAGTAGTAATAAGATCTGAAATACCTTCTACGGCTTGACGTAATACGTCGTCACAAATAGCGAAAGCATCTTTGAAATTTGTACTTTTTTCTGAGATTTGAAGTAATTTGTCGTTAGGAATAGTGATAAGCGCATCTACTTCATGAGCTAATTCTTCAATACCTTTTTCAGCTAAACGTGAACGATGTTGCCCTTCGAAGAAGAAAGGTTTAGTAACTACGCCTACAGTTAATATTCCTTGTTCTTTTGCGCAACGTGCGATAATTGGAGCGGCCCCTGTGCCTGTACCTCCACCCATACCACAAGCGATAAAAATCATATCAGCACCTTTGATAACGTCTTGAATTTCTGCTTTAGTTTCTTCGGCAGCCTTTTTACCAATTTCAGGATTCATTCCAGCACCGAGACCTTTAGTTAAATTTTTTCCAATATGAATTTTTTTCTCTGCGAGAGAGTTGTGCAAATCTTGAGTATCAGTATTCATCGCAATGAAGGTCACACCTTTTACTTTTGAGTTAATCATATGATTAACAGCATTCTTTCCAGAACCTCCAACTCCGATAACAACTATACGAGCAAAACTTTCTATTTCAGGGTTTACTTTAGGCATTTTTTTAAAAATTAATTAAATACTAATATAGAGTTATCATATCAGAAAAAAAAGAAAAGCGAAAGACTTCCTAAAGGACAAAAAAAGTGTTAAAAATAATAAAATAAGCTTATTTCTTAAGGCAAAAATTGTTTTATATTAGATTTTATCGTATTCTTAAGGTCATTAAAAAAGGAAGCAAAAGAACCCTCTTCGTAAACTTTTTCTTGACCTTTAAAAAGTAGTCCTAAAGCACCAAAATAATTGTTGTCCTTTAGTTTAGTTTTTGCATTTCCAAACATTTCAGTCTTTGCTAAAGTTGAAGGTAATTTCAAAATATTTTTTGAAAGTTCTAATAAATTTATAGTACTAGATCCACCTCCAGAAAAAATTATTCCTCCAGGTAATAATTCATTTCTTTTTATTTTTTTCAAATGATTTTCTATTAATTCAAAAATATCTTCCAATCTTGCATTAATAATTTCTTCTAGTTTTTTCTTTGAAATATTTTCGTTTAGGTTTCCAAGTTTTATATTTTCTGCTTCTTCTAAATTAGTTTTAAGTCCGAGGGCTATATCGTTGGTAATATCATTCGCACCAATACTAAAAGTATGAAGTGAAATCAAAATTTCATTTTCATAAATAGCAATTTTAGTAGTTTCAGAACCGATATCTACTAGCATCGAGCCTACTACTTTTTGCTTTTTAGAAAGCGCAATTTCGCTGATCGATAGGTGAATAGGTAAAACATCAATAACTTCTACTCCTGCATTGGTAACTACTGCTATTAGGTCTTCAAAGTGTTGATTTGAAACTGTAATAATAAGAGCTCTAACTTCTAATTTATTTCCAATATTGCCTTCAATTCGTCCAAAAATTTCTTTCCCATCTAATTTATATGCAATAGGTGAGGCTAATAAGACTTTTTTGTTTGCTAGATTTAGATTAGTGGTCGCTTCTTTTAAGGCTTTCTCAATATCTAAAGATGTAACTTCACTATCAGCTTTAGAAACTATAACACTACCGACGCTATTTTCTCCTTTTACCGTAAAACCACCAATACCTAAAAAGGCTTTTCTGATTTTGATTCCTGAGCTTTCTTCGGCTTTTAGAATAGCTTTCCTAAGAGACATGCTAGCGTCTTTGACTGATACTACGTAACCTCTACGCATACCAACAGAGTTAGCTTCACCAACTCCAATAATATTAGGAATTTCTTTTCCCTTTTCGAATTCGCCCACCAAGACTCGAACTTTTTCCGAGCCTAGGTCTATAGCTACTGAAATATTTCTCGTCATATTTTTCTTCTCTTCTTTCCATTATACTACCATGTTCCAAACCTTTCAAATGAAGCATGCCGTGTATAAGTAAAAACCCTAGAAATTTTGAAGGTGTCTTATTGAAATTTTTAGCTTCTTTCTTTAGGACATTTTGACAAATTATAAGTTCCCCAACATTTTCGCTAACATTAAAAGATAAAATATTAGTAGGGTTATCTTTACCTCTATATTCTTTATTTAATTTTTGTGAAAGTTTTGGTCCTACGTAAACTATCGATAATTCATAATCTTTACCTAAAATTTCATTTTTAATTTCTTCTACAACCGAAAAAGACAAGGCGAGCGCTTTGTCTTTTGTTTTATTTATAATTGAGACTTTATTATCCATTGTTATCTAACTTTACCAAGTTTGCGAAGTTTTTCGATTTCTTTTCTTCTAGCTAATTTTTTTAGAGTTCCTTGCTTAACTTTAAGTTTAGATAAAGCACGTTCGTTATAGCGGTTCTTTTTAACCTTTTGAATTATGCCTGATTCTTGAACTTTACGAGAAAAACGGCGCAATATACTTGCATTGTTTTCGTTGTTATTTTTACTGATTTCTATTACTGTTTTTGCCATATTCATATAGATTATCATAAGAATATATTTCTCGCAAGTGTTATTTGATTTTTAACCCCAAAAAAGTTATGATATGGATTATGGATAAAACAGCAGATTATATAACAAAAGAAAAAAAATTGGCCTTAGAACAAGAACTTGAAGAGTTAAAAGGCCCAAAAAGAAAAGAAATTATAAATAGATTAGAATATGCAAAATCCCTTGGAGATTTGTCAGAAAACGCGGAATATCATCAAGCTCGTGAAGATCAAGGAGTATTAGAAGAGCAAATAAAGAAAATCGAACATATCTTAAAAGTTTCTCATATCGTAGAAGCTAAGCACGGAGATACTATTTCTATAGGTTCTAAAGTTACTGTTACTAAAGAAGATTCTAAAGAAAAGTTAGTTTATACTATAGTTGGTTCTGAAGAATCAGATTCATCTTCTGGTAAAATCTCAAATCGTTCACCTTTTGGTAGCGCTCTTTTCGGTAAGAAAAAAGGAGATAAAATTGAATTTAAAACTCCGAAAGGAATAGTGCATTATAAAATTATTGATGTAGCTTAAAAATTAATATGTCTACTATACAAGAGTTAAGAGATGCTCGTTTAAAAAAATTAAATCTTTTAAAAGAAAGAGGTATTAATCCTTTTCCAGCAAATACTAATCGCGAACTTTATATCAATGAAGTTGTGAGGGATTTCGAAACTTTAGAAAATACTAAAGACAAAAAATGGATCGCAGGTAGAATCATGTCTATTCGTGGGCAAGGAGCTATTATGTTTATTACTCTTTACGATGGAACAGGATCTTTTCAAGGTGTTTTAAAGTTAGATGTACTAGGCGAAGAGAAATTAAATTTTTTTAATGAAGTTATTGATATTGGAGACTTTGTAGAAATTAATGGAACTTTTTTTACCACTAAAAGAGGTGAGAAGAGTTTAGAAATTAACGATTGGAATATCTTAACTAAAACTTTACTCCCGCTTCCTGAAAAATGGCATGGATTAGTAGACGTAGATGAGCGTTTTCGTAAACGATATTTAGATATCTTAATGAACGAAGATATTCGTGATACTTTGATGAAGAAAATGAAATTTTGGGAAGTTACTCGAAATTTTATGAAAGAAAGAGGATTTTTAGAAGTTGAAACTCCAACTCTCGAAGTTACTACCGGAGGAGCAGAAGCAACTCCTTTTAAGACTTACAACGAAGATTTCAAACTACCATTATATATGCGTATTTCTATCGGTGAACTTTGGCAAAAGCGACTTATGGCTGCGGGTTTTCCTAAAACTTTTGAAATCGGTAGAGCTTATCGTAACGAAGGTTCCGACGCGAATCATTTACAAGAATTCGTAAATATGGAATTCTATTGGGCTTATGCGAATTATAAAGACGGTATGAAACTCGTTGAAGAGCTTTATAAGAAGATAGCAAACGAAGTTTTCGGTAAAACTGAATTTGAAACTCGGGGTCATAAATTCGACCTTGGCGGAGAATGGAAAATTATTGATTATACTGAAACTGTTAAAAACGAAACCGGTATTGATTTGTCTAATACAACTTATGAAGAAGTTAAGAAAACTTTAGAAAGATTAGAAGTTAAATATGACGGGGATACTATGGAACGCCTCGTGGACACTCTTTGGAAGTATTGTAGGAAGAAGATAGCTGGTCCGGTATTTTTAACTGGTCATCCAAAACTCGTTTCTCCGCTTTCAAAATCTATGCCTAGTGATACTGATAAAACTGAAAGATTTCAAGTTATCATAGCGGGATCCGAAGTCGGTAACGGTTTTTCTGAGCTTAACGATCCTATTGATCAAGCTGAAAGATTTCAAACTCAACAAGATTTACTAAATGCGGGAGATAAAGAAGCTATGATGCCGGATTTAGAATTCGTAGAAATGCTCGAGCACGGTATGCCTCCAACTTGTGGATTCGGATTCGGAGAGATGTTCTTCGCATTCCTTGCTGATAAACCTATCCGCGAGACTCAATTCTTCCCGTTGATGAGACCAAAGCATAACGAATAGTTGCAAAATAAAATTTTTGTGTTATACTATAATATAGAACTGTTTCATTTTTAAATACATAATTTTTTAACCGATCGAGAGTTTTGCGAAAAGTCGCAGAACTCTTTTTTATTTGTGTTATAATTAAAGTATTATGAAAATCATTTTAAATTGGTTAATAGGTGCTGGGGCGGTGTTGCTTGCTGCTTACGTTGTGCCGGGAATATTAGTATCTAGTTTTTATATTGCATTAATAGTTGCTTTTATTTGGGGAGTGATGAGTTTTACAATAAAACCTATTTTAAATATTTTGACTTTACCTATCAATATTTTAACTTTAGGAATTTTTTCTCTAGTTTTAAACGGTTTACTATTTTGGTTCATTGCGAGCTTTGTGCAAGGTTTTGAAGTAGATGGATTTATATCTGCATTCTTAGGAGCTTTCGTAGTAGCTATAACTTCAAGTATTTTAAAAGCAATATTGATTAGAGATTAAAAATTAGGTTCTAGTTTATAGGGTTTAGTTTCTAATAAAAGCGTTAGGTCTTGCCTAACGCTTTTTTGTATTTACTTATCCACAGATTTGATTGATTTAGGGTTTGTATAGTGGGGTAGAGTGGAGTATAATAAATATGAAGTGGGAAAAAGTGGGATGAAAAAATCTCAAGTTTTTATCGAATAATTTATGCTAATAGGAGAATATACACACAAAATAGATGAAAAAGGAAGAATTTCTTTACCTGCAAAGTTCCGCAAGGAAGTAGGTAAAAAAATTATCATTACTCGCGGACTTGATAACTGTTTGTTTATTTTTACTATGAAAGAATGGACTAAACTTTCTACTGAATTATCTTCTAATCCTTGGCTTCGTGCCGACACACGGGCTTTCAATCGTAGAATTTTCGGAGGTGCAACCGAAGTCGATATCGATAAGGTTGGCCGTATGCTAATACCAGAGTTTTTGAAAAACGAAGGTGAGTTAAAAAACGAAAATGAAGCAGTCCTAGTCGGAGTAGATAATCGCATCGAATTATGGAATAGCAAAACTTGGTCGGAATACAAAAATATTACAGATAAGAAAGCAGATGAGATAGCTGAAAAGTTATCTTTGAATAATTAAATGATTACAGTTCACAAGAGTGTTCTTTTAAAAGAAAGTATAGAAGGTTTAAATTTGATGGATAATGCTCTTTATATTGATGCAACTTTTGGTGGCGGCGGTCATACTAAAGCAATTTTAGAAAGTACTAAAAATACAAAAGTAATTGCTTTGGATCAAGATAAAGGAGCTTTAGATAGAGCTCAAAATAATATCAAAAATTTTGAAGATAGATTGATTTTTAAAAATTTAAACTTTCGAAATATTGATAAGGTTTCAGTAAAAGAAGTTGACGGGATTTTATTTGATTTAGGTATTTCTTCTGATCAATTAGATGTCGTCGATAGAGGTTTTTCTTTTTTAAGAGATGAGAAATTATTAATGACTATGAAAGAAAACCCTACCGAAGAAGATTTAACTGCTCATGAAATCGTTAATACTTGGGAAGAATCTAGTTTAGCGGATATTATTTACGGTTATGGAGAAGAGAAGTACGCTCGCCGTATTGCTCGAAATATTGTAGAAGCTAGAAAACTAAAACCTATCGAAACTACTTTTGATTTAGTTTCAATAATTAAATCAGCAGTACCGATATCTTATCAAAAAGGTAAAATCCACCCAGCTACTCGCACCTTTCAAGCTTTAAGAATCGCTACCAATGATGAATTGCAAGCTTTAAGTGAAGGTTTAGATAAGGCTTTCGGTTTATTAAAATCTGGAGGGAGGATGTCCGTAATTACTTTTCATAGCTTAGAAGATAGAATTGTAAAGAATTTTTTTAGAGATAAATTAAAAGAAAATAAATTAACTTTAGTAAACAAAAAACCAATTATTCCAAACGACGAAGAAGTTAAAAATAATAAAAGAGCAAGAAGTGCAAAATTAAGAGTCATACAAAAATTATAAATTAATATATTAAAAATATGAAAGAAGCAAGTATAAAAGTAAAAAATTATGTTAAAAAAGTCGAAACTATTGATCAAGCAATAGATTTAAGAGGTAAAGTTCTTTATTTCTTGATGATTGGTTTCGGAGTTTTTGCACTTTTGTATGTACTTGTTTTGGGTAATATGGTTTTCAATATAATTGAACGTAAAACCCTAGAAGCTAGTACTAGAGATGCTCTAAATGAAGTTGCAGACCTTGAAGCTTCTTATATGACCCTTGTAAATAATATCGATAAAACTTCTCCTTTAGCTTTAGGCTTAGTAGAAGTTAAACCAACTTATGCAGTGAGATCTAACCTAGTATTAGAAGAAAACACCTTACTTGCTTTAAATGAAATCTAATTTTACTTTTAGATTAAGAATAGTTTCTTTATTTATTATTGTTATAGCTTTTGTTTTTGTTGCTAGACTTTTTTTAGTTCAAGTAGTTAAAAAAGAAGTTTTTGCAGAACGTGCCGATAGGCAATATGTCACTCCTTCAAGTGAGATTTTTGAGCGTGGTAGTATTTTATTTACTCGTAAAGACGGGGAATTAGTTTCAGGGGCGTTGCAAATATCCGGATTTAAACTTGCTATTAGTCCATATAATATTAAAAATATTGAAAATACTTATGAAAAATTAAACGCTATTGCTCCTATTGATAAAGAAGATTTTTTACTTAAAGCTAGTAAAAAAAATGATCCTTATGAAGATATCATAAATCATCTGACTAAAAAGCAAGCTGATAGCATTAATGCTTTAGATTTAGATGGGGTTGAGATCCATAAAGAAAAATGGCGTTTTTATCCTGGAAATAATACCGCTTCTCATACTTTAGGGTTTGTGGGTTATCAAGGAGATTCTCTCGGTGGGCGGTACGGTTTAGAACGTAAATATGATGAAGTTTTGTCTCGGGATAAAGATAATCCTTATGTAAATTTCTTTGCAGAAGTTTTTACAGATCTTAATGATAATTTTTTTAAAAATAAAGTTAAAAAAGGAGATATCGTAACTACTATAGAACCAAACGTTGAAGCTTTTTTGGAAAAAGAAATTAGTGCCGTTAAAGCTCGTTATAATGCAGATCAAATCGGAGGAATTATTATGAATCCTGTTGACGGGTCTATTTATGCTGTATCTTCAAAACCGGATTTTAACCTAAATGATTTTCGTAGCGTGGAAGATATTTCAGTTTTTAGAAACCCTATGGTTGAAAACGTTTTAGAATTCGGTTCGGTGGTTAAGCCTCTCGTTATGGCCTCTGCGCTTGATGCAAAGGTTGTTAAGCCTACTACTTCATACACTGATGAAGGTTTTGTTACTGTTGAAGGTAAACAGATTTACAATTTCGACAAAAAGGGTAGAGGTAAAAATACCACAATGCAAGATGTATTAAATCAATCTTTGAATACTGGTATGGTTTTTGCTTATAAAAAACTTGGCAAAGAAAAATTTCGAGATTATATGCTCTCGTACGGAATCAAAGAAAAAACCAATATTGATTTGCCAAACGAAACCGGTAGTCTTATCTCAAACCTTTATTCACCTCGTGAGCTCGAATACGCTAACGCCTCTTTCGGTCAAGGTATAGCTTTGACACCTTTTCAACTTATTCGCGCGTTGTCGAGTTTAGCGAATGGAGGGAATCTAGTTACTCCGCACTTTGTAAAGCAAATCAAATACGACGATTCGACTTTCAAAGATATAATTTACGAAACTAAACCTACAAAAATCTCTAAAGAAACTAGTCGAGAAATTAGTGAAATGCTTGTGACTGTTATGGATAAATCTCCAAAGGGCGGAACCGCAAAGATGGATCATCATAGTATTGCCGTTAAAACCGGTACAGCTCAAGTTGCTCGACCTGACGGGAAAGGGTATTATGATGATCGCAATACACATTCATTTATCGGATATTTCCCAGCTTATGATCCTAAATTTATAGTTTTGCTTTATGCAGTTAACCCCAAAGGTAGTCCTTATGCATCTGTAACTTGGGCTGATCCTTTTTTGAATATTGCGAAATTTTTGCTAAACTATTACGAAGTTAAACCAGATAGATAAAATATGAAAAAAACTTTTAAAAAAATCATTTTAAATATATTAAGAATTGAAGCGGAATTAGTATTAAAGAAATACAAACCGCGTATAGTTACTATTACCGGATCGGTAGGTAAAACTTCTACTAAAGATGCTGTTTATGAAGTTTTGTCTAAATTTTACTATGTACGTCGTAGTGATAAAAGCTATAATAGCGAGATAGGATTACCTCTTACGATTTTAGGATTACCAAATGCTTGGAATAATCCTTTACTTTGGTTAGTGAATATTTGGAAAGGTTTAAAACTAATTTTATTTAAAAATAAATATCCAACTTGGCTTGTGCTCGAAGTTGGTATAGGTAAACCGGGTGATATGAGAAAAACTGCTTCTTGGTTATCTTCAGACGTAGTTATCATCACTACAATACCCGAAGTGCCTGCTCATGTAGAGTTTTTTAAATCTAGAGATCATTTAGTCGAAGAAAAAAGTAGACTTATTGATACTTTGAAAAAAGACGGTTTTTTAATACTTAATCGCGATGATGAAGACGTTTTTAATATGAAAACTAAAACCAAATCTCGGATTATGACTTACGGTTTTAATGAAGAAGCTGATATCGCTGCTAATAATGAAAACATATTCTACGTTCATAGAAATTTAGAAAATAAAAGTATAGTAAACGATATAGATAGTATTTTAGAAGATACTATTCCAAAAGGAATTAGTTTCCATATTAATGTTAAAGGTGCGAGTTTCCCGGTTATTATCGAAGGAGTTTTCGGTAAAAATCATATTTACGCTGCTTTAGCTTCTTTGTCCGTAGCTCATGCGCTTGATTTGAATATGTTAAATTCTATTTCGGCTGTTAAGAATTATGAAGTTCCAAAAGGACGGATGACTTTACTTACAGGAGAAAATAATACGTTAATTATTGATGATACTTATAATGCTTCACCGTTTGCTGTAGAGTCTGCATTACGAACCTTAAAAGATATTAAAAGTAATAGTAGGAAAATTGCAGTTTTGGGAGATATGCTCGAATTAGGGCGTCATACCGAAGAAGCTCATAAGCATATTGGGAAAGTGGCTAGTGAGAATGTAGATATTTTGATAGTTGTCGGCCCACGTGCGCAATTTATTAAAGACGGAGCTCTCGAGCAAGGAATGCAAGAAGAAAATATTCATGAATTTGCAAACTCAACTTTAACTGGAGCTTTTCTTAAGACTTTTATAAAGCCTGGAGATATTATACTCGTTAAAGGTTCTCAAGGTGTTCGTATGGAACGCGCCGTAGGGGAAATCCTTGCTGATAAGAAAAATAAAAAGAATCTCTTAGTTAGGCAAGAGAAGGAGTGGCTAGAGAAAGAATAAAAACGCTGTGGAAAAGCTCGCTTAACTTTTCGGTATATTTTCGGTTATAATATATTTGTAGCAAAAAATTTGCTTAATTTATGTCAAACCTTACAAAAAAACAAAAAGAAGTTTTTGACTTCATAAATATTTATATATCTGAAAATGGTATCTCTCCAACTATTGAAGAAATTAAAAAAAAATTAAAATTAAAAGCAGTTTCTACTGTTCATGAACATATTAATTCTCTTAAAAAACAAGGCTATTTATTTAAATCTGAAAATTCTTCAAGGAGTTTGAAATTAAAAAAAGAAATAAAGTCAATTGTAGAAATCCCAATAATCGGGAGCATAAAAGCGGGATACCCTTTGCCTGCAATTGAAGAAAGAGATGGTTCTGTTTCTGTAATAAATTCTCAAATTAAAACAGCAGAGGGTTATTATGCTCTCCGTGTTGTAGGTGATTCCATGATAGGTGACGGTATTTTTGACGGTGATATTGTTGTTATTAAGCATCAAACATCAGCAGAAAATGGACAAACCGTTGTTGCTATTATTGATGATAACGAAGCTACTCTTAAAAGAATTTATAAAAAAGGAAAGGGTTTTGAACTTGTAGCAAGAAATCCTAAAATGCCGACACTATTTAGTACTGATGTACAAGTCAGGGGAGTCGTTATTCAAGTTATTAGCAACCCAAATAATGAATCTAAAGAAACACATAAAAATAATAAAAAACATGGATTTAAAACAATCGATCTTTTTGCTGGTGTTGGTGGAATTCGTATCGGTTTTGAAAAAGCGGGTTTTAAGACTGTTTTCGCAAATGACTTTGAAGCTCAATGCAGAGATACTTATGATTTAAATTTTAAAGATTCAAAATTAGTTGTTGAAGATATAAGAAAAATTGATGTAGATGATTTACCTAAATTTGATTTTCTTTTAGGTGGTTTTCCTTGCCAGGCTTTTTCTATTGCAGGATATAGACAGGGATTTAATGATGAAAAAGGTAGAGGAAATTTATTTTTTGATATTGTTCGTATTTTGAAAGCAAAAAAACCAGAAGGTTTTCTTTTAGAGAATGTAAAAAATTTAAAAAGCCATGACGGAGGTAAAACTTTTGAAATTATAGAAGATGCATTAAAAGATCTTGGTTATCATGTAAAAGTTAAAGTGTTAAATACAATGGAATATGGAAATATTCCTCAAAATCGTGAAAGAATTTATATTGTCGGTTTTAGAAATAAATTGTATTCAGATAGATTTGAATTTCCTGGTCCAATTAAATTGACTACAAAAATTACTGATTTGCTCGAAAAGAATGTTTCGGAAAAATATTATTACAATAATAAACCTTTATTTGAAAAACTTAAAAATTCAGTAAAAGAAGAAGGAAAAGTTTATCAATGGCGTAGGCAGTATGTTAGAGAAAATAAGAGCGGTGTTTGTCCAACATTAACTGCAAATATGGGAACAGGAGGACATAATGTTCCAATTATTAAAGACAAGAAGGGAATAAGAAAACTAACCCCTTTAGAGTGTTTTAAAATTCAAGGTTTTCCTGAAAACTATATTTTACCAAAAATTTCTGATTCTGCTCTTTATAAACAAGCAGGAAATTCTGTGAGCGTCCCCGTTGTTGAGGCTGTAGCAAAGCAAATGATGAAAGCTATGGAGTAGATATTAAAGTTTGTTTATTAAATCTATCCAATCTTTATCAGAATTATGTAATTTACCAACAGATTTTACATATCTATGACCATTACTAAATTCTTGTCCAGGTATAGAAGTTACTTTTTCTAATTCATTAACATAAGCAAAACCACAAATCCATACAGGTATATTTTCAAGCTTTTCTATTTTCTTGAATTTATTATTAGTCTCAAAAAATTTTCTGACTTTACCGAAGAAAGAATGATCTCTAAGAATTCTAAAAAGATGGTCGCTAGGTAAGCCAACTCTAGCAAATAAATAAACATCACTTTTTCTTTCAGAAAACTCAACTTCATTTGCACCTAAAACTAAATAAGCACTTTTCATTTTACTTGCTTTTATTCCAACCCCGAGTTTTGGTGTTCTAAATTTTCCATTTTTCTCTATTTTATCAAAATCTTGTGGAGTTATATGTTCTGGGTGAACCTCCTCATCCAGTTTAATTTTTGTTTTAAATTTTTTGCCTAAAAGATTTTTAATTGCATGTTCTGCAAGTATTCCAAGAATCACATCATCAGCCGCTTGGACTTCAGTTCTTTGTCCTCTTATTCCATTTAGAGAAAGACCACCATATACCATTTTTATCGCAAATTCAAAACAAGTTTCATATTCTGACATTGTTAGATGAATAGTTCTCTCTTCCTTTAATTTTTTCCATTCAGAAATTTTTGTTTTATCAAAATACCAACGACCACCTATTTTTTCACCTTGGATTTCTTTACTAAATTCAAAATAATTTTTGAAGTCTTTTTCTGGGATTTCTAAGAAATCAATTACTTGTCTTTTTGTTAGTTTATTTTCCATCTTATTTAACGAAAAAATTTAGAGACTTTTTATAAATTTTTGCAAACTCCTTGAGTTGTAAAACATCAAATCTTCTTTGGCCTGATTCTATTTTAGAAATATAAGATTGACTCTTTCCCAGTTTTTTAGCAACTTCAATTTGACCCAGACCAGACTTAATTCTAGTTTGTTTTAAAAGTTCTACAATTTTTTTATGCTCATCTTTATAAATTGCTCTAGGCATATATAAATATAATATATTCCATTATGTATTATTCCAAATTGTCATATATAAAAATTATTATAGAATTAATATGTTTTTACGCTTGTGGCCACAATAATTTTCTTTTCGTCAAAAGAAAATTTTCCAGCCCCGGACGTGAACTATTTTTATTGCTATAAAAATATGCTTCCGTCTTCACATTTCGCTCGTATGCAAAGCAGTTTGCATACTTTTCGCTCATGTGACTCTACAGGGAATCGAACCCTGATTACCGCCTTGAGAAGGCGATGTCCTAACCGTTAGACGATAGAGCCATTTATAAAATATAACAAAAATAAACTTTTTTGCAAAAAAATAGCCCTTTTCGTCTTTACGAAAGGGCTACACTTACAATAGTCAATTCCAAATGAGGAACTAATTTTTGGGGTTTTATGCAAACCCCGAATGTTTTTTTGACCTGGTAATACCAAGCTCAGTCTTTAAGTTTTGAAGATCTTTTTTATGATTATCTATTTCGTGTGTAAGGTTAACTCTGGCTTCACCAGTAGCATTTGCTCTTTGAGCTTGTAGTTGTCGAATTGATTTTTCATATTGATCAACATCTGGATGATTTTTTTCCATAAGTACAAAATTTAATTATTTAATAAATTTAAAATGAAAATAAGAGGTTTTTGGGATGTTTTCAACAAAACTAAGGTGGTAAGATCATAATGATTTTTTTAAAAACCTAAGCCGTTTGCAACTGCTTTTGGTTCTCATTTTTGAAAATACCTTTGGCGAGAGAATATGGTTCTATCTCCAAAATTTCCCAATGAATCATTTTTCCAGTATTGCGACAAAGGTAAGAACCCTTGTCTCCAACTTTTTTGCCCAGTATAGCTTGCGCTAATTGGCAACTTACAGAAACACTTGCACTTTTGCCAATGCAAGCAGCATCAATAAAAATTTTCTTACGTTTACCATTAACTAGAAGTAAGACCCCGTTTCCCAATAAACATTGCTCAGACTGGTCTTTAATCTGGGCGATGGGTGCTTTTAACAATAAACTAAGCTGTATTGCTTCATTGTGTAAAGCAATTTTTCTTAATCTGTATTCTTCGAAAGTCTGAGAATGGGGATCTGTGGTCTCCATTGCTTCTCCTATTTCTGCTTCTTCTTTTAAAGTTGCCTCCAACTTTTTTAGTAAGAATTTGTGAGTGTTTTGTGGTATAGCTTTGACGATACTCATGCTATTAAACTTTTTTGTGTAAATAAAAAATTGTGCAATCGTTATAGGATTTTTTTGTTTAAAAATTTTAGGGAGGTAAAATCATTTCTGTAATTTTTAATGTTAGTAAATAGGGAAAAAGGTTCACCGAAGTGAGCGAAAATGCTTTATTTCAATGAACTATACTTAATTAGAAATTCTACTCTTTTATGATTGAAAGTCAAACGAGTTATGCACTTTTTTCTTTATTATATTTTCCGGCATTTTTTAGAAATTCAATAAAAAAATATTCTCGAGTTTTTTCTAAATTATTAGAAAAAATAATTTCTTTGTTATCATCTTTTTTATTTAAATCTAAACCTAAATCAAGCCTATTGGATCCAACTTCGGGATGACCTTGAGTACACAAAGTATTTTCGTTTAGCATAAATACTTCGAGACCTTGATCTTTGTTTCTAGCAAGTATGTTTGGGTTTCCATTTTCTAATATTATTTCTTGTGCGTGATTTTCTGCTATATAAAGCTTGTTCGGTAATTTGTTTTCATCGATAGATTCAATTTGGTAAACCCCCGTAATCCCTTGTTGTTCTTTCTTTTCTTCCGAAACCCAATCAACCTTAGCCCCGTCGATACTAGCTAATAATTGCGCTCCAAAGCAAATACCCAAGGTAGGGATAGATTTTCTTTGTATTTCTTTAGCAATTTCGGTAGATTTAGATATCATTTCGATTCTTTTTGGATTTACTTCGTCTTTAATAAAAGCTTCTCCACCTGAAAATACTACTCCGATGCAATTACTCAAATCTAAATTATTTAAATCATCATTATATGAATTAAAAACTTTAAATCTCGGATCTGTATTTTCTACTCCCAAACAATACTTTATATTAGCAATATTAAAATTTTCTTCTGGATTTTTGCTTCCAGTTTCAGCTTCGTTGATTAATTCTAATCGATCTTTATCTATGTATTTTATACTTTCATTTTGCATCATTCCTTTCTCGGTTTGATTTACGTAAAGTATAAATTTATCTTTAGGTATTTGCTCGAAAGATTCTTTAGTTTTTTGAAAAACTTCTTTAGATCTAGCTAGTGCTCTCAGATAACATTCTTTGAGAGTAAGTTTTTCTCCATCTATTTCTAAAAAATAATTAGGATCACGCCAGAATTTATTTAATTCAGCTCTTTTTTGTTCTTCTAATTCTATATTGTTTTTAAAGTTGAAATTTTCTTGCATATTAATCAGACTCAGGTTTATTTAATTCTAAAGGAGAGAACTCTGGAGAGGTACCGGTAATACGGAGTACGTCTTTATCTATTTTCTTTAATTCTTTATTAGAATAATTATAGTGATTTACTACCGTTCCTAGAGCGTTGCCTAGCTTGTTATGATATTCGTCATAGCTCTTTAGGTGCTTACCTAAGTCTTCAACTCTTTTGATGATTTCTTTTGCTCCTTCTTCGATTTGCAAAGCTTTTAATCCTTGCAAAACTGTTTGGAGATAAGCAAGGAAAGAAGTAGGTGAGGTTATTATAACTTTATATTTACCAGAAGCTCTTTGGATTAAGCTATCTTGATCTTCTTCGTTTTGACTACTTCCTATCTTGTTTGTTATTAAATCGTAATAAATAGCTTCGTGTGGTATGAACATAAATGCGAAATCAGTAGTTCCTTTTTCTGGTTTGATATATTTTGAAGTTTCTAGAATTCTGTTTTTTAAATCATTTACGAAAATTGTTTCGAGTTTTTTCTTTTCGTTCTCGTTTTTCTCTTCGATCATTTTGTTGTAATTCTCAAGAGAGAATTTAGAATCTATCGGTATGATTTTATCTTTAACGAAAACTACAGCGTCGACTATAGTTCCATCAGGAAAAGGGTATTGCATCTCATAACTACCTGGAGGTAGTACATTTTTTAAAACTGTTTCGAGATAGTATTCTCCTAGTATTCCTCTTTGTTTAGGATTTCTAAGTACATCTTCCAAACTTTGGAGCTGATCCGCAAAAGAGATAACTTGCTTGTTAGTTTCATCAAGCTTAGTTAGTTTTTCGGTAACGTCACGAATGATTTTATTAGATTCTGTAGAGTGAAATTGTAGACTTTCTCTAACTTGCTTGTGACTTTCACCGATTTTATTATCTACGGTTCGAGAAAGTTCATTGAGTTGTGTAAGTATAAGTTGCAATCCTGTATCATTGCCGTCTTTTTTAGAATTTTTGTTCATTAGAAAATAAACAAGCATAGCCCCTAATAGAATTCCTATAATAATCGTAAGTATAATTTCCATATTATTTTCCTAAATGATGTTTTAATGTATAAATCCAATCTTCGTCTGGAGCTTCACCTTTTAATTTTTCATTAAGTAGCCATTCGAGATAACCTCTATCGATACTTGCGATATCTTCTACTTTTTTACCAGCATATTTACCGAAATTAATAGTGCGCAATATTGAAGGATGAGAAGAAATCTCGATCATTTTTCCTATCGCTTCTTCATCTTCGCAATTCTCAGTTTCTTTAATTTTAGTTTTAAGTCTATCAAAAAGTTTTTCCAAGACCATAACGTCCCCAAGAGCATCGTGAGCTTGAGCTACGATATCGATATCGAGTAGATATCGTAGATATTGCAAGTTGTATCTATCGATTTTACCTTCTTTATCTAATTCACGAGCAACTCGCAGAGTACAGATAAAATTCGCTGGATTAATATTTTCTTTTTTCATAATCATTAGGTCAAAAGGTGCATTATGAGCTACGACGACGTTTTCGGGATTTTCGAATAGTTCTTTGATTTTTTGATAATCTTTACTTTCGCTAAATTTTTCTTTGCCTTCTATCATGCGATTTGAAATGTGATGAACAGCAGAAGCCTCAGGTGGGATTTTCATCCCAGGGTTATAAATTTCAGTAAAAGCTTCTTCGCCGTTTTTGTAAGCTATTTGGCAAAGGAAATCATTATTAGTATTTCCTGTAGTTTCAGTATCAAAAAAGATAATATTTTTCATTTTTATATTTTAACATTTTTTACTAGAAAGCACAGTATTAAAAGCACGGATATTTTAAAGCTTTAAAATTCCTCGAGCTCGCAAGCCTTTTAATAGTGTGCTTTCTGATTCTATTAATATTTGCTATAATATGTATATGTTACATGAACAAATAAAAAACGGTATTAAAGAGGCTATGATGGCTAAAGATAAGGTTCGCCTAGAAGTTATGCGTGGACTTTCGACGGCTTTTATGAATGAATTAGTAGCTAAAGGCAAAACTCCTCAAGATATGCTTTCTGACGAGGAAGCTCTAACGGTTATTACTCGTACCGCTAAGCAAAGGAAAGACTCAATAGAGCAATTCAAAGCTGGAGGTCGCGAAGATTTAGTAGAGGAAGAGCAAGCTCAACTTTCAATTCTCGAGTCTTATTTACCGAAACTTATGGATAAAGAAGAAGTTTTGAAAATCGTTAAAGAAAAGCAAAACGAATTAGGAATTACTGACGCTACGAAAAAGGGTATGCTTATGGCGGAGATTATGAAAGTTTTAAAAGGTAAAGCTGACGGTAGCGTAGTTAAAGAAGTTGTAGATTCATTATTTTAATTTAAATGTCACAGAAAAAAAGATTAGTTACTCATAATGGTTCTTTTCATGCCGATGATTTGTTCGCTGCGGCTGTTTTAGGTTTGTATTTAGATAAAAAAGGTTTTGAATACGAAATAGTCCGAACTCGCGATATGGAAGTTATTAAAAATGCTGATTACGTTTTTGATGTTGGAGGTATTTACGATCCATCTACAAATAGATTTGATCATCATCAGAAAGATGCTCCAAAACCTCGCGCAAACGGTATTCCTTATGCAGCTTTTGGTTTAGTTTGGAAAACTTTTGGATTAGAGCTTTGTGAAAATAATTCTGAAGTATTTGATTTGATAGATAAAGAAATAGTTTCTCCTATTGATGCCAACGATAACGGAGTAGATATTGTTTCTTTAAAATTTAAAAATGTTAAACCTTATATGGGTTCTAGAGTTTTTTCTATTTTTGAACCTACTTGGAAAGAATCCGAGAATTTCATAGATCAGATATTTAAAGATCAAATTCCTAAAATTAAAGAAGTTTTAGCGAGAGAAATAAAGGTAGCTTTTGATGACGTTTCAGGTATCAAGATTATTAATGATTCTTATATGAATTCACAAGATAAAAGAATTATTATTTTAGATCAACCTTTGCCTAGATACCTATATCAGCAAGTTCTATCCTCTTACAAGGAGCCTATTTATTTAGTTTTTCCTAGTCAGCATGGTAAAGATTATAAAGTTGAAGCTATAAGTTTAAGTCCGGAAAGTATGAAAAGCCGAAAACCTTTTCCTGTTTCTTGGCGTGGGGTTTTGAATATGAATTTTAATTTAGAAAATCATCCTAGTGGAATCTCTGGTGTTTATTTTGTTCACAATAGTGGATTTTTGGCAAATTTAGATACGAAAGAAAATGCTTTGAAATTCGCAGAGAAAGCTTTAAATTATAAAACTTCTTTTTGGAAAAAATTATTAAACTTTAAATAAAAATATATGTCACTAATAGATGAAATAAAATTTTATGCAGAAGCAGGTCGTGGAGGAGACGGAGTTATTCGTTGGCGTCAAGAAAAATTCGTACCAAAAGGTGGACCTGCGGGAGGCGACGGAGGTCGTGGAGGAGATTTTTATGCTGTTGCTATTCGTGATATTAGTATACTTACCAAGTATAAAGCTAAAAAAGAATTCAAAGCCGAAAACGGTGAAGCCGGAGGAAACAAAAGTCTACACGGTAAAAACGGAGAAGACTTTATTTTAGAATTACCTATTGGGTCTATCGTAACTAATATTGATACTGGAGAAAAATGGCAATTGCTTGAAGAAGGTCAAAAGGTTTTGCTTCTTCGTGGAGGTTATGGAGGATACGGTAACGAGCATTTTAAAAGTTCTATAAATACTACTCCTAAAAAAGCGAACCCTGGAGCTGATGGTGAGTCAGGAAACTTTACTGTTGAATTAATGCTTTTTGCGGATATCGGACTTATCGGTTATCCGAATGCAGGTAAATCTTCTATGCTAAATATGATTACGAAAGCGAATGCAAAAGTTGGGGATTATGCTTTCACTACCCTCGATCCAAATCTCGGAGATTTCTACGGATACATTATCGCGGATATTCCGGGTATTATCGAAGGTGCGAGTGAAGGTAAAGGCTTGGGGCTTAAATTCCTTCGTCATATTAAACGTACTCAAATGCTCGCTCACTTGATTTCTTTCGAAAATAAAAATATGCTTAAAGCTTATAAAGAAGTTCGCAAAGAACTTGAACTTTTCGATAAAAAAAATCAATCTCTCGACGATGAAGGTATCGAAGAGAATAATCTCGCTGATAAAGAAGAAATTATAATTCTTACTAAAACTGATATTGTAGAAAATGAGAAGGTTGTTGAGAAAGCTTTGAAAGATTTTCAAAAACTTGATAAAAAGAAAAAAGTTTTTGTACTTTCTCTTTATGACGATAAATCTATCAAAAACCTAAAAGATGAATTAATAAAAATTTTAAAAAAGAAATAAAATGGAAAATAAATACTTTGTAACAATCGGACTTGAAATTCACGCAGAGCTTAATACTAAAACTAAGATGTTTTGCTCTTGTAAAAACGATCCCGAAGAAGAAAAGCCAAATACTAATATTTGCCCTGTGTGTATGGCATATCCGGGAGCTTTGCCTGTACCTAATAAAAAGGCGATAGAAAACGTTATCAAGGTTGGCCTCGCTATTGGAGCCGAAATTGCAGACTTCTCAGAATTCGATCGCAAGAATTATTTCTATCCTGATATTCCGAAAGGTTATCAGATTTCTCAACTCAAATATCCGATAGTTAAAGGTGGTTCTTTAGCTAATATGAAAATAACTCGTATTCACCTCGAAGAAGATACTGCAAATAACAAGCACGATAGAGGAGATTTCTCGCTTATAGATTTCAATCGTGCAGGGGTTCCTTTGATGGAGCTCGTTACCGAAGCCCACACTTTTGAAAACGTAGAAGAGGCGAGTAAGGTAGCAAGTAATTTTGCTCGCGAATATCAACTACTTTTGCAATATCTAGGAGTTTCCGGAGCGAATATGGAGAAAGGTGAAATGCGCGTCGAAGCGAACGTTTCAGTTTCCAAAGATAAAGATAAATTATCTCCTGTTTACGTTGAAGTAAAAAATTTGAATTCTTTTAAAATCGTAGAAAAAGCAATAGCTTACGAAGTAGAACGTATGATAGAACTTATCGAAGAAGGTAAAGAATCTGAAATAGTTAAAGAAACTAGAGGTTTCGACGAGAGCAAGCAAAAGACTTTTTCTCAAAGACGTAAAGAATCTAGTGAAGACTATCGTTATTTCCCTGATCCTGATTTAGCAAAAATGAAACTTCACGAAGCATTCGATTTAGAAAAAATGCGAAGTGAATTACCTGAATTACCAGAGCAAAGTCGTAAGTTTTTTGCTTTACATAATATACCTTCACAAACAATAGAGACTTGGATTTCCGCAGGCAAAGAAACAGTTTTTTGGGCTAAAAATATGACTAAATACAGTGACAAGCCAGAATGGTCAACCATGCTTAATTTAATTACTAATGATTTAGTAGCTTTATCTAAATCAAATCTTATACATGAATCTCTTGGTGCAACTAATTTTGAATCAATATATCTACTTGCTAAAATGTATACAGAAGATTTGCTCTCTTCTCGTGGAATGAAAGATGTTTTAGCTATTTTATACGAAAAAGGTGGTGATCCGAAAAAAATAGCCGAAGAGAAAAATTTAATTCAGAAAAACGACGAAGGTGAAATTAAGGCTATAATAGAGAAAATAATTTCTGAAAATCCTGAAGTTGTCGCTACTTATAAAGGCGGTAAAGAAAACGCGATTATGTCTCTCGTTGGCAAAGTTATTAAAGAATCCGGCGGTTCCGCTAATCCTCAAATGGTTATTAAATTATTGAAGGAATTATTAGCTTAAAATAAATTTTTATGAATTTACAAAACTTGTCTTATATATCTGAAATTGTTATAGCATTAGCTTCTGTTGTTGCTTTAAAACAAATAGTTTTAGCAAAACGAGATATTAAAATTCGATCAAAAAGAGAAGCTATTACTTTGAGTGTTAACCAGGTAGAATATTATAGATCTGAAATAATTAAGGAAATAATCATATTAGAGAATATATTAGGTGTTTTAATGAATAATGATAATATGAAAGAAGAATTAGTTTTTTTTAAATCAAACAAAGTTGATTTAGAGGATTTTACATTTCAAGAAATTGAAGAGAAAAACATGTTAGAAAATTGGAAAAGAAAAATGAATTTTTTAACAAATAATAAATCTGTTTATATTAAAGTTCAAGATATCTCAAATAAAATAGAATATTTTTCTTTAGCTTTTGTTTCTGGTGCAGCTGAAGAAGAAGTTGCTTTTAACCCAGTTGTAGATAGTTTCTTGGATTTTATTAAAAAAAATTACAATTTTTATTGTTTATTTAGAAAAGAAAATAACAGGTCTTATTCAAATACTATAACACTTTATAAAATTTGGAAAAAAAAGATTTTAGAACAAGATATTAAAACTAAAATTAAAAGTTTCAATAAAGATATAGATGAGGTTAAAAATAAAATTAAAAAAATTAATCAAGAAAATATTGAAGTTATAGGAACAAATTAAATTTATAAAAATATTATGAAAACATTACGTGAATACATAAAAGAAGCAAGGGAAAAAGGTGTAGCGATAGGGCATTTTAATATTTCAAATTTAGAAGCTTTGCACGGGATTTATAATTCTGCGAAGAAATTAAATCTACCTGTGATTATAGGAGTTTCTGAAGGTGAGGAATCTTTCGTTGGAACTCATGAAGTCGTCGCTTTAGTGCGAGCTTTGCGTGAACGGGATAATTATCCGATATTCTTAAATGCAGATCACCATGCTAGTTTTGAAAGCGTAAAGAAATGCATTGATGCGGGTTTTGATATGGTTATTATTGATTGTGCGAAATTACCTTATGAGGAGAACGTAGTTTTGACGAAGAAATGCGTAGAATACGCGCGCGAAGTTGGGGCGAAAGAAAATCGAGAAATTTTAGTTGAAGCCGAGCTTGGATATATCGGGTCGGGTTCAAATATCAAAGATACTATACCTGAAGGTGCAGGGATTTTAACTGATGCAGAAGAAGCGAAGAGGTTCGTAGAAGAAACAGGTATTGATTTACTTGCGCCTTCTATCGGTTCAGTTCACGGGCTTATTAAATCTGGTAAACCTCATATCGATACTGAGAGGGCGAAAGCTATTCATCAAGCTTGCGGAATTCCTCTCGTGCTTCACGGCGGTTCAGGTTTGCGGGATGAAGATTTCGTAGGAGCTATAAAAAACGGAGTAAGTATAGTGCATATAAATAGTGAAATCCGTCTTGCTTTCAAAGAATCTCTCGTAGAATCTCTTAAAAATTCTGGCGAAGAAATAAATCCTAGTAAAATACTGCAACCAACTATCGACGCAATAGAAAAAGTAGTAACCAACCGTCTAAAACTTTTTAATAATTTGTAAAATAAATTAAAATTTATTTTTCTTGTGATATAATTTATTTATGCAAGAAGAGATAAAAAAGTTTTTTAAAGGTGACATAGAAAACTCTAATGAAGTTTTGACTAAATATTCGCATGATGCGAGCGTTTTAGAAGTTCGTCCTGAATTAGTACTTTTCCCGAAAGATTCTGAAGATGTTAAAAACTTAGTTAAATGGGTAAATGAAAACAAAACTCGTTTTCCAAACCTTGCGATAACTCCTCGGTCTGCGGGAACTTGTATGTCAGGAGGATCTATCGGTGAATCTTTGATTTTAGACTTTACTCGGTATATGAACAAGTTGATTAATTTTGGCAATAAAACTTCACCTGATACTTTTACTCAGGTCCTCGGGTCGCAAGCTCAACCAGACCATTCGCAAAAGTATACAGGTTCAGTTTTTGATAGAATCACCGTTGAACCCGGTATGTATTATCGAGATTTCGAGAAAATCACTTTAGAAAAAGGAATGATACTACCTTGCTATACAGCTTCTAAAAGTATTAATGCGGTTGGAGGTATGTATGGGAATAATTCTGCAGGAGAGCGAACTTTGTCATACGGTAAAACTGAAGAATTCGTTGCCGAAGCGAAAGTAGTTTTTTCGGATGGGAATCTATATACGGTCAAGCCTTTATCAGAGAAGGAACTCGCGATGAAGATTTTGAAAAATGATTTTGAAGGGAATTTATATAAAAAGATTCATGATTTAATTTTAGAAAATAAAGAAGAATTAATGAAAGCGAAGCCTAACGTTAGCAAGAATTCCGCAGGGTATTATCTCTGGAATGTTGTTGATTTCGAAGGGCGTAGAGGTGAGGGAGCTTATTTTGACCTAAACCGTTTGCTTGTAGGATCTCAAGGTACGCTCGGTATAACGACAGAGATAACTTTTAGATTAGTTAAAGAAGCGAATTATCGTAAACTACTCGTAGTATTTATGCGAGATATTGATTTGTTACCAAATCTCGTTAATAAAATTTTGAAATATAAGCCCGAAACTTTAGAATCTTATGATGATAAAACTTTCTTGCTTGTTTTGAAATATATTTGGGATTTTATAAAATTGCTCGGACTACGAAATCTTTTTAAACTTATATTTTCTTTTGGACCAGAAACTGTTATGACTTTGCGTCACGGTTTCCCGAAACTTATTTTACTTATAGAATTCGCCGGAGATAGTAAAACCGTAGTCGACGCTCAAGCTAAAAAGGCTTATCAAGAATTAAAATTAGAGAAAAATATCGGAGTGCATCTAACTCGAGACGAATTCGAAGCTAAAAAGTATTGGACTATTCGTCACGAAGCTTTTAACCTAATTCGTTATCATTTGAAAAAAGTTAAATCAAAACCTTTTATAGACGACGTCGTAGTTCGCCCCGAGAAACTTCCAGAATTCTTCCCGAAGCTTTATTCGATTTTAGGTAATTATAAAAAAGATATGACTTTCGCTATCGGAGGTCACGCAGGTGACGGTAATTTGCATATTTATACTCTCTTAAATCCGAAAGATAAAAAGATTAGAAATATTATCGAAGAAGTTTCCGAGAAAGTTTATACGTTAGTAAATGAACTCGGAGGATCGAATACTGCCGAGCATAATGACGGCCTCGTCCGGAGTGCTTTCTTGCCTAAGATGTATAATCCAAAAGTTATAGATTTATTCCGCGAGACGAAAGAACTCTTTGATCCGAAATATTTCTTTAACCCTGGTAAAAAGGTACCTCTCAAAGAAGGTTCTCTCGGTAGCCGAACTTATCTCGATAATCATATTTCGATAGATAAATAATCCTGGGAAGGACGGTCCTTCCCAGGTTTGTGTTTTATAAATTTGCATTAATTTTTTGCAATTTATATAATTTAAGTATATATGTTTACAAAAATTCATTTGAAATTTTTGTGGATAATTATTTTCGCTTTAGCGAGTACTATTTTCTTCGGGCAAAAATCTTTTGCTGCAACTTATATAACAGAATCAACTATTGATACAAATACAACGTGGACTAAAGAAAATAGTCCTTATATTATTTCTAGCTCTATTGCAGTTATGGAGAATGCAATTCTCACCATAGAACCAGGTGTTGAAATTAAATTTCAAAATTCATTTCAAAGATATAATAAATTTGGAATTTCAGTTTTCGGAAGTATACAAGCTTTAGGGGGCGAAAGTGCTCCTATTTATTTTACTTCAAATAATGATGATTTCCTTTCTAATACAGATGATGAAGAAATATGTAATATTGAGGAATACGACGAAGAAGGAAATCTGATTCTTAAAGATGAATGTGAATACTATGATTTTGATGATCCTTTTGCGGAAGATTGGAATGGCATTTATTTAAATAATGCTAGTGGAAAATCGATATTTAATTATGTTGACTTTAATTATTCAAAAAATACTATAGTTTCTACTAATTCTCAGATTGAAATCAATAAAGTTAATATATCTAATAGTTATCAAGGATTGCTTATGTATCAAAATTCTTTTGGAACTGCAAAAGAATTAAATTTTTCTTATTTAGAAAGAGATGCAATAGTTTTGTTCAATGACAGTTTTTTGAATTTCGAAGGAATAAATATTTCAAATATATATGATAACCCAATTTCAGTTTTTAATAATTCATCTTTGTCTGGTAAAACATTAAAATTTTACGGTGATTTGTTGTTTGAAAATTATTCAGATGCAATTGATGTTTTTAATGGATCTAGTCTTTCTTTAGAAGATTCTAATTTTAAATATTGTCCTACTGGAAGCTGTATCGCAATTTTTGACGGGAGAAGTTATACTAGTGAATCTTCGAGTTTAAATATAAACAGTACTGATTTTAAATTTGGATTAGGTGAAGGTATTAGTGTTTTTGGTGATAGCGAAATACCAATTAACGTAAACAACTCTTCTTTTGATGATTTTAATAATTATGCAATTTCTAACTTTTTAACAAATCAAAGTTTTCGTTTAAATTTTGAAAATAATTATTTTGGAGATGCAACTGGTCCTTATCATGAGATATTGAATCCAGATGGCCAAGGTGAAAGAATTATTGGTAATATTGATTTTAAACCTTATTTAGAAAGTAATCCTTTTGAAAAATGTATATCAGATTGTGTTTCAAATATTATTTTTATTCCGGGTATGCAGGGTTCGAGGCTATATGAACAAAATGGAAATAAAGATAGAGAACTTTGGTTTTCTATAAAAGATTCTTATCATAAAAGTTTATTCTTAGACGAAGAGGGTAAAAGCTTAAATACTATTTATACTAAAAACGATACTCGAAATAACGGTGAAGCTAAAGAGACTGGTATTGTAGACGAAGCTATTTTTGGATTAAAGATTTATGATAGTTTTATTAACGAATTACGTAATCTTAAATCTGAGAAAATTATTAATGATTATTCTTTGATACCTTATGATTGGAGGCTTTCCTTAGAAGATATTATTCGTAACGGTAAAACTTTTGGAGATAAAAATCAAAATCTTTCTTATTTAGAAGATCAGGCGCTCGATGAAAGTTTTATTATTAAAGAATTAGAAAACTTAGCTAAAAGTTCCAAAAACGGCAAAGTTTCAATAGTTGCTCATTCGAATGGAGGATTAGTAACGAAAGCCTTACTTCAAAAATTAAAAGATACTGAGAATCCTTTATACGATAAGATAGACAAGATTTTCTTAGTAGCCGTGCCTCAGATAGGAACTCCAGAGGCTATGATAGCTTTACTTTATGGTACTGGCATAGGACCAATGCAATTAATAATGGATAAAGATATTTCTCGAGGGTTAGCAGATAATATGCCTACAGCTTATAATCTTATACCTCGTCAAAGTTATTTTGATTTAGTACCTCAAGATAAAAAAGAAAATAGACTAATAAATTTTATAGATCATCAAGATTTAAAAGATGCAGTAGAAAAATACGGACTTGAGATTGATAAGTTAAATGAACTCGAAGAATATTTACTTGGAGAAGAAGGTCGTGAAAAACCAGATATATATGATTTAAAGAAAGCTAATACTTTGAATATAAATCTTTATAATAATGCAAAAGAAGTTTATCAAATGCTTGATACTTGGCAACCCGGAGACAATATGCGAGTCATTCAGGTAGGAGGTTGGGGAATGGAGACAAAAATAGGGCTCGATTATAAAGAGTATAAAAATATTTTATTAGGTAAATATTTATCATATAAGGTGCGCGAAACTGTAAATGGAGACGGGACAGTTGTATTACCTAGTGCTTTATATATGAATGAAAGTACAAATGTAGAAAAATGGCTGGTGGATTTATTAGAATATCGTTCTTTTAGTGGTAAGATTTTACCTATTAAACATGCAGATATTTTAGAAATTCCTCAGTTATTATCATTTATTAAAAGTAAGATTCAAAATATTAATTTTGAAGATAGTAATAAAATAATCCTTAAAGATAAATCTAATACTTTACCGAAAGATAAAAAGTTAATTTATACTCTTCATTCACCTTTATATCTAGGGGTTTTCGATTCCGAGGGTAAGTTTACTGGTAGAGACGAAAAAGGAATTCTTAAACAAGAAATACCAGGCGTAGAATACGATGAAGTAGGGGAAGTTCAAACTTTATCTATACCTATAGAGCTTGCTCATACCTTAAAACTTTACGGATACGAAGAAGGGGTATTTGCTCTTGATGTCGATTTATTCTTGAATGACAAGTATTCTAGTAATAATCTTTTTCAAGGGATCAAGACTGGACCTAATACAGTAGTAGAATTATCTTTTACTAATGAAGATAGTTTAAAAAATTTAAAATTAGCTCTTGATTACGAAGGTGACGGTATTTATGAAGAAGAATTTTTACCAGAGAAAGAAGAGGTAATAGTAGAAGAAGTTAAAAAAGTAGAGAATCCTGGGGGAGTAGTTCTAACTCAATTTTTAAATCAAAATACTATACCTTTAATTTTAGGAGAAGCTATTGAAAATGTAATACCTGAAATTAAAATAGTTAAGGCTGAAGAAGTAAAAGAAGAAAATACAATCCAACAAGTAGAAGCCTCAGAAGAAAATCCTAAAAATAAAATATTTAAATTAGAAAATGATAAAGATTTACAAATTCAAGAAGACCCTGCCTTTAATCAAAATAATGAGAAAGAGTTAATAAACGTTGAACCTATTAAAAAATCAAATAATTATAAATTGCCAATAGTTGTAGTTATTATTAGTTTAATTTTAATTAGCCTTAAGTTTATTTTTAAGGTATTATAAATATATGAATTGGTTAAAAAACAAAAAGACTCAAATATTATTTTTTTTATTTAATATTGTTGTATTTTTAATATTAAAGAATTTACAATTTGCAGATTTATATTCTTTCTGGAATGATGCACATGTTGCAGGTTTATTTATTTCTGGAATTTATAGTATTTTTTCTTTTTTATTTATTTTTATCAAATTTAAAACTTGGGTTAAGTGGTTGAAAACCATTACTATTTTTTCTTTCATTAGTTTTTGGATTATTGTAGACACTTCTTCTACAGATGGTGATTTTTTTGTCTCATCACAAATATTATTTGCTTCTATTTTCATTATTCTCTACTCTTTAATCTCTTTAGGTATAATAATTTACCAATATTTTAAGAAAAGTTAAGTATTTTTGCGGAAGTCTTGCTTCCGCAAAATAATCCCCAGGTGTTAAACACCTGGGTTAAATTACGCAAAAACAAGTATTTACTTGATTAGTATTATTTGATATATTGATTATAGATTTAGTTCTATTATTAAAGATTTATCACGTTTAAGAAGCGTCTTGGATTTGATTGCTCGGGGATTTTATTCCCGGGCTTTTTATTTTGGGAAGGACGGTCCTTCCCGTGATTAATTATGTTAAAATTTGATTATGGCTTTAAAGAGGAATTTAAATATTGAAGCGAAGGTTTGGATTTATCCGGGCGACGGAGGGTGGCATTTTGTAACTATTCCTGAAGAGATAAGTAAAGATATCCGGAAAGCTTTCCCAAAAGGTTTCGTAAAAGTACAAGTGAAAATAGGTAAAACGACTTTTCAAACTTCGCTTTTTCCTCATAAGCTCTCTAAAGGTTACATACTTTGCATAAATAAAAAGATTAGAAAGATAGAAGGAATTTTTGCAGGAGATACTATTAAAATTTCAATAAAGATTATTTAGTTGCAAATTTAAATTTTTTTTGATATACTTAAAATTGCTTTATTGTGACTAATATATATTTTTAGCCCCTGCTCAAAAAGTTGAGTTTGGGGCTATTTTTTTTTGCTCATTTATGCTATACTAGATTTACAACTAAATATTATCAAGAGTGAGGTTACCTTTCGCAAACGCGAATAACGAGATTTGGCTCGGATCCTCCAGCAACCCTGAAAAAATCAAATGGGTGCTAATTCCAACCGACGCATAAGCGTCAGGAAAGATACGTCTCCTAGTCTAGTCAACAGAGAAAACTCTTTCCTTCATTATTACAATGTAGGAATTTTTATTTTATGATTAACAATATTAAAAAAGGTGTGCGTACTGCTGAATTTGTAAGTCCTCTCCATCCGGACAAGATTTGCGATTTTATAGCCGACTCTTTGCTTGATTTATACTTGGCTTCGGATCCGAGTAGTCGAGTCGCGATAGAAGTTATGGGCGGGCACGATTTGATAACTATTAACGGCGAAGTAACTTCGAGTTTTTCTTTTGATATACCGAAAGAAGTTTTAAATATCTTATCACGTTTAAATATCAAGCAAGAGAATTTCAAAGTTATTTCAAATATTAAATTGCAAAGCTCCGAGATTTCTCGTGGAGTAGATCTCGGCGGAGCCGGAGATCAAGGTATTATGCTTGGCTACGCTACGAACGAAACTGCGAATTTTATGCCTTTAGAATACGAACTTGCGAGAGAATTAAATAGAACAATTTTCGAGATTTATCCTTATGACGGCAAGACGCAAGTTACTCTCGACGGAGCGAAACTCGTCGCCGTCGTTGCAAGTTTTCAAAATACTAAAAACCAAGATTTATTAAAAATAGTGAAATCCAAATTAGAATCTTTTGAAGGTTTAGATACTAGCGAAACTAAATACCTTATAAACCCTAGCGGAGAATGGGTAGAAGGAGGCTTCGACGCGGATACTGGACTTTCAGGTAGAAAGTTGATCGTAGATAATTACGGTCCCGAAGTTCGCATCGGCGGAGGATCTTTCTCGGGTAAAGACTATACGAAAGTTGATCGTAGCGGAGCCTATATCGCTCGCAAGATAGCCGTAGATTTGCTCGCAAAATATTCTGCGAGCGAAGTTATCGTCAAGCTTGCTTACGCTATCGGGATTAAAGACCCCGTAATGCAAGTCGCAATAGTAGACGGTAAAGAGATAATTATTGAAGGTTACGACTTAAGTCCTAAAGGAATTTTTGAAACTCTAAACTTAGCTCAAGTATCTTTCGCCGAGACTTCAAAATTTGGACATTTCGGAAGGGGATTTAATTGGGATAAATAGACTTGACTTTTGTTAGTTTTATGATAATCTAACTTTAGATTAAAGTTATTTGCAGTGGTCTAGGGGCCCGAAAAAAGCTATAAAGTGGTGAAATAAAATGCATCATCCTCGATGCATAGCGTAGCTTGCCGGGCCCCCTTTTAGAATATTTAGTTAATACAATTTTGCCCGGTTTCTCTTTTATAGAGGACCGGGCTTTTTATTTGCTTAAATTTCATTTTTATCGTAATATTATTTTGATAAAAAATAGTTCATCACATTAAAAATTTAATATCGTGGCAGAGACTAAAGATAAAACCCCAAACCTGTCTTGGGAAGCATTTCTTGATTTTGATAAAAAAATTCAAGGTCCAAAAATGAAGTTTACTAAAATCGAAAAGAAATACTCTAAAAGAGATTTCGAGCGTTTAGGATTAAAAGCACCTCGCAAGATTGTCGGGCGAGAGACTGGATATTTCTTTGAAGCGAACGGCTACAAGGTAAAAGTTTGGACTACTATTCTCGAGGATCAGAAAAAACCTCGAGACAAGGGGACCGACGTTGGTTGGGTTCCAATTGTGAAGGGAGATAAACCTGTCTATTATGCGAAATGCTTTTTGCGTATAGATGACGAATTTTTCACAAGGCTTTTGAAATATGCTTGGATTGCAAAAGAAAAAATTCTCAATATTCCTCTTTGCAGGGAATGTCAAAAGCAAATGGAGATAAAGAGAAATTCTAAAACCAATCAGACTTATTTTGCTTGCTTTCATAAAGAAGATCACGCAGAGGAAAAGAATGTTTATGAGGATTGGGATAAACCCTTAGAAGGTAAACCCATAGCTTTAAAATTCTTAGAAATTCGCAGGAAGCAAACTGCCAATTACAAAAAAAGAAATAAAAAGCTTGGATTAAATCCAACTCCTAAAGCGAAAATCCGTAAAAATTGGGAAATCGGACGACCTGAAAATCTTAAAAAATAAAATCGTGGAATTCAATACACAAAGGTGTATTGAATCCAAAAAAGAGTTTTTCTTATAAAACCTCTTTTAGCCCTGCAAAAGTGTTGGGGCTTTTTTGTTGATTTTTTGGGATTTTTGTGATACTTTTATTAAAGTACAAAATGTTCATCCAGTTTGGGGGGTCCGACTTCTTATACATATGAAATTGGTTATTTTAATTTGTAAGTCGGGCCCCGTTTAAAATATAAACGGCATTTAAATTTTAAGCGGTGGTTCCCGGTTTCTCTTTCTATAGAGGACCGGGGCTTTTTATTGTAAATCTGGGAAGGACGGTTCTTCTCAAGCACTTGCTATTTTTATATATATGTGATATAATATAGTTAATAAAAATTCTTTGGAAATGTCAGGACACAGTAAGAGTCACGGATCAAGCTTAAATTTTTTAAGCATATTCCGTTACTTCGTAGGGTTTACGGAAAGATTTTTTATAAATCTTTTCAGAAACTTGAAATGGCTATTTAATAATAGCCGGACTGCCAATAGTCATTTTGATAGTATCTTTTTAAGACACTTCTCAAATGATTATTTACTTCCCACAAAAATTTTAATAGTAGCCTTATTATTGATTTTTTTCTGGCAAGTTGTAGTATTTGTTCTGGTTCTTTGGACCATAGCAAAATCGATTTAAAAAGCTTACTCGTTAAGCTTTTTTTTTGTTGTATTTTTGGGAAGGACCGTCTTTCCTAATATTTAAGTTTTTCCTAAAAAGTGGTATACTTTTGATAGTTTATGCTTATAAAATTATTACCTAAAATTTAATAAAATTATGGAAAAAGAACAATTAAAGGAAATATTTAATAATTTTCTTATTAATTATGATTTGGAAACAAAGGATATTATTTGGGAAAAGCAAAGCAATTTATTTAGGGATTTTTGGAATAATAGAGTAATGTCTGGTCAAAAAGAAGATTTAAGTGATTCTGAAATAGATGAAGTTGTTAAAATTCTTGATAGAAATGGAAAGGGTAATACTTTTGGATGTGAATCTGTGGCTAAGGCAATGGTATCTCAAGGAGCGTGGAGAAGAATGTTTAATGAATTAAAGAATAAGAAAGATATAGGTCAATGTTTAGATAAAACTTTTAAAAGTTTAGGTGGAGATAGGATAAACGCAATTAATGAATTGTATAAAAAAAATGAAGGTAATAAAAATGGTTTAACTGGGCCAAGTGGAAATCCTGTAAATGCTATGATTTTTGCTTGGGATCCATCAAATAATTTAAGTGTTATTTCTCTTAAAGATCGTAAAAAAGTTATTGAGTATTTTAAATTTGATAATAATACAGATTTTGAAAATGATTCAATAGGGGAAAAGATAGTTAAATCAAATGAAGATATTATTAAAGGGTTTAAAAATTTAAATATTTATGGGTCTCCTAGAACTATAAGCAGTTTTTTATATTTTCAATTAGTTAAATCTTTGTGGAAAGATGAAACAGAAGCTAATGTTATCCCTTCGCAGGAAGAACAAGCAGAAACCGAACAAATCACGATAGAAGAAAAAAATAGTGGGGATAGAACACTTTTCTATATGGAAAAGGAGCTTGAAAATTTCTTAATAAAAAATTGGGAAAAAACAGAACTTGGTAAAAAGTATGACTTAATAGATGAAGATGGAAAGTTTAGCCAACAATATCCTACCGGTGTTGGCCCAATAGATATTTTAGTAAAAGATAAAAAAGATGGAACATATGTTGTTATAGAGTTAAAAAGAGATCAAACAAGCGACGTAACAGTAGGACAGTTAACTAGATATATGGGTTGGTTGGAAGAAAATAAAACAAATGGCAAGTCTACAAAAGGAATAATAATAGTTGGTAGTTATGATGAAAAGCTTCATTACGCTTCAAAAAAAATTGCCGGTTGTGAAATTTTAATGTATCAAGTTGATTTTCAGTTAAAAGAATATAAGAAATAATTTATGGATAAAAAAGTTGTAAAAATTGATAAAATTAATAATATAAATGAAACTTTTTCATATGTTATAATCTACGTATATTCTATTCCAGGAGAAACACACAAAGGTCGTCTTAAAATTGGTAAAGCAACCATGACTTCTCCCGATCCAACACAAGAAGATATTGAGTTAGTTGCTCGTGAGCGCATAAAACAACAAACAAACACCGCTGATATTTCGTATAAACTTGAGCATGCTGAATTAGCTATTACAAATGATGGTAAGTTTTGTTTTTTTGATACTGATGTTCATGATGTACTTATTCGCTCTGGATTTCCACGTAAATCTGAAAATACTAAAAATTCTCGATCTGAATGGTTTGAAGTTAATTTAGAAGTAGCAAAGAATGCAATCCAAGCAGTAAAAGAAGGACGAAAAGCATTATTCACTGAAGAAAGAATTATCGCTAACGCCTATCAATTTCCATTCCGCCCAAATCAATTAGATGCTATTAATAAAACTAATAAAGCTATTAAGAAAAACCGAAAACATTTTCTTTGGAACGCAAAAATGCGTTTTGGTAAAACATCTGCAGCTATGCAGGTAGCTAAAGAAAATAAAATGAAAAAAGTTCTGATTGTAACCCATCGGCCTAGTGTGAGGGTTGATTGGTATGATGATTTTAATAAAGTATTAGCAGATGCAAATTACCAATATTCTTCAAAGACTGAAGGAGAAAATATTAAAATACTCAGCAAAAATGATAAGCCATTTGTGTATTTTGCATCATTGCAAGATTTACGTGGATCAAAGCGTGTAGTAGAAGATGATTCGTCTGGATCTAAAGCAGGAGGGTTTGATAAAAACGATGAGGTTTTTGACACTACGTGGGACATGTTAATTGTTGATGAAGCTCACGAGGGAACACAGACAGGGCTTGGTGATACTACTTTAGATAAAATTTCAAAAAATTTTATGTTGCAACTTTCTGGTACTCCATTTAATATTTTACATAAACACGAGGAGGAAGATATTTATACATGGGATTATGTAATGGAGCAAGAACAAAAACTTAATTGGGACCAACGAAACCCTGGAGTACCTAATCCTTATGCAGAATTACCAGTTCTTAGTATATTTACTTATGATGTAGATACATTCAAAAGTCACATCGGCAATCTAGGTGAAAATTTCCATGATTCTTTAGATGGTGCTTTTAAATTCCATGAGTTTTTTCGTGTTCATAAAGACGAAGAAGGAAATGATACTTCTGAGTTTGTTCATGAGGCTATGGTAAAAAAATTTTTAGATTTACTTGTAGATGATACGTTGCAAACCAAATTCCCTTACGCCACAGAACAATATCGTAACTATAACAAACACTCTCTCTGGTTATTACCTAATCGTACAGAAGTAATTAAGGCAATGGAAAAATTACTTAAAAATCATGATGTTTTTGGTAAATTTGGTATCATAAATATTTCTGGTAATAATTACGATGATGATGAGGATAGTGATGCTAAAAATCGGGTCACTAAATCAATAAAAGACAATGATTATACAATTACACTTACAGGTCAGCGTCTTACTACAGGAGCATCTATTCAGGAATGGACAGCGGTATTTATGATGTCTGATACTAGTTCAGCGACTACGTATTTACAAACAGCATTTCGTTGTCAAACTCCAGCCAAAATAGATGGGAAGCTAAAAACTCAAGGATATGTGTTTGATTTTGCGCCAGATCGTACTTTGAGACTTATTGCTGAAGCTATAGAACTCAATCATAAATCTGGAAAAACTAACTCCCCTGAACAAAAAAAGGCAATGGAGGATTTTTTAAACTTTTGCCCAATTCTCGCCGCAAAAGGTGGAACGATGAAGCCTTATGATGTTGGTGAAATGTTGGGTCAGCTAAAAAAAGCAATTATCGAACGAGTGAGTCGAAATGGTTTTGATGATCCAAAACTTTATAATGATGAATTGTTAAAACTTGATGAATTAGATATGGCAAAGTTTAACCAACTTAAAGAAATTGTTGGAAAATCTACAGGTGAAAAAATAAATGAAATTAAAATTAATGAACTCGGTATGGATGACCTTAAGATGAAAAAAGCCGAGGAAGCTGAACGCAAGAAGAAGCAAGAGCTAACAGAAGAACAAAAAGAGGCTTTGAAAAAATTAAAAGAAGCTCGTGACCAAAAGAAAGCAGCTATCAGTATTTTACGCGCAGTAAGTATACGCATGCCAATGTTGGTATACGGTGCTGACGTATCGATACGAGAAGATATAACATTGCAAAAGTTCATTGATATTGTTGATGAAGAGTCCTGGCAAGAATTTATGCCAGCAGGATTGACAAAAGAAGGCTTCAAGGAGTTTACCAAATACTATGATGAAGACGTTTTCAAAGGTGTTGCGCACAGTATCCGGGCTAAAGCTTTTGATTGTGATAATCTTTTACCAACAGAGCGAATACAGGCGATTGCAGAAATATTTAGTACCTTCAAAAATCCTGACAAAGAAACAGTGCTAACTCCATGGAATGTTGTAAATAAACATTTAACACTAGCGTTTGGAGGTCATGATTTTTGTAGTGGAGTTACAGATAAAACAGGAAAACCAGAATGGAAAAGTCATGACGTTGATACAAATCTGTGGGATCAAGATGACACAAAAATTCTTGAGATAAACTCAAAGTCTGGATTATATCCATTATTAGTATCATATAACATATATACAAGAAAACTCAGAAAAGAAAAAGGTAAAAAATCGGAAGAAAAAATATCAGTACAATTATGGAATAAAGCTCTAGAAGATAATATTTTTGTATTGTGTAAGAGCCCAATGGCAAAAAGTATAACATTTAGAACTTTGGCTGGATATAAAGAAAAAATAAAAACTAATATTATTTATATTGAGGATTTAATTAAAAAATTACAAAAAAAAGATAATTATAAAGATTACAATTTTAAAGTCGAATTATTAGAAAAATTTAATTTAGATAAAAA